>JBEHXA010000257.1:0-10195 GCA_048498935.1 Myxococcota bacterium | reverse complement strand
GTTGCCGGGGTGGACATAGATGCCGGAGCTTTGGAGATGTAGCCGCACGTAGCCAAAATCGGCTGTCGCTTCGTCGATCATCGGGTAAAGCCCCGCCGTATCGGCGACGCAGACTGCCACATTGTAGCGACTGAGCAGCTGCAAAAAGCGGTCATCGACATAGCTCGGGTGGCGCACCTCGATGGTGTGTCGCACACGTCGGTTCGGCTCGCCCGCGTCGACGACCGCTCTGCCGTCGAGCCGGATCTCGTGGCGTCGCGCGAGCCGTTCGAGAGCTCGCAAGTCGCGCGGCAAGAGCTCGAGAAAGTGCTCGAGCCTCTCGGAATCGAAGCTGAGCTGAGGGGGCAGCTGCCACAGAATTGGGCCGAGCTTTTCGCGTAGATTGAGCAGCCCCGAAGCGAAGAAGTTGGCGAGCGCACCGTCCACGCCGCGCAGCCGCTTGAGGTGAGTGATGTAGCGTCCGCCCTTGATCGAAAACTCGAAGTATCGAGGAGTCTCGCGGTACCAGGTGGCGTAACTGCTCGGTCGTTGTAGCGAGTAGAAGGAGCCGTTGAGCTCGATGCTTTCGAACACGCGACTGGCAAAAGCGAGCTCCGCAGCGCGCTTCAAGCCGGGCGGGTAGAAGACGCCGCGCCACGGCGCGTAATTCCAACCCGAGATACCGACGCGAGCTCGAGGCGTGCGTTTCAGTGGCATGTGGCCAGCAGCTTGCGGGCGGCGTGCTCGCCGCTGCCGAGCGCGCCCGCCACTGTCGCGGGATAGCGCAGGTCGAGCGCCTCTCCGGCGAAGTACAGGGCACGTTCGCAAGGCTCACGTAGCGCGCGCGCCGGGTCGGTCGCACCGGGGCGCACGTAACTGTAAGCACCCCTGACCAGCGGGTCGCGATTGAAGTCGTGAGTGTGTGCACCGAGCAAACGGTCCCTGCAACTGGCGAAGGTTTGTCCAGTCGCCTGCGCCAACGACCGCAGCGCCGCTTCGACACGCCCTGCGTCGTCGAGCGCCTCCAATACAGCCGACTGAGGCCCGCCGGCCCAGGCGGTCAGTTGCTGCTGGCCCTTTTCGGCTTGATACCAAAACGTTCCAAAAGCGGCGTCTGGCACTTGGATGAAGGTGGGCACGTGACCAGCCACCGGTGGCAACCAGGGCGCGTCGTCGAAGCGCAGCACGACGCGCGTGACTCGACCCATGCCGAGCCCCACCAGCGCGCTCTTGAGAGCCCCCGGTACGGGCTGGAAATCGATTCCTCCTTCGTGCGGCGGTGTTCGCAGTACTTCCACGGAGACTGCGACCACCGTGCACCGCGCTCGAACGCTCAGTTCTTCGGGCCCTTCCTGATGGTCGGCGGTCAATGTGATCCAGCCGCGCTGCCATTCGATGCGCCGCACCAGCGCACCGAGCACAACTCGGCAGCTCTCGGCTCTGAGATCGCGCTCTAGGCTATGGAGCACAGCGTCGTAACCAGCGCGCGGTCGATACTGCTTGAAGTCGTCTCCGCAGGCGGCTGCCTCTTCGGCGATCACGCGCGCGCTGACGTCGTCGAGCGGCGCCGCGTGATACCCCTCGACCATCATTCGCACCAGCGCGCTCTTGGCGGGGGCGAGCTTTTGCTGCTCCAAGTATGCCTCGACCGAAAGGCTAGCGGGTACGTCGCGTGCATCGTGCATGGCCTGCGCCAAGCGCTTCCAAGTTTCGGGCATGAGGCGCGGCTCGGCACCGGCCAGCACCCGGTGCTCCGCAACACGGGCCAATTCAATCTCGTCGAACGCCAGCGTTGGCTCCGGCCTGCCGTGCACGAACTCGGCTCCGAGCTCGACCGGCAGCTCCCAATCGGGGACACGCAGCGTGTGTATTCGACCGCCGAGGCGATTCGCAGCCTCGAGCACCACGCACGAGAGTCCATGCTTGGTCAAAAGCCGCGCCGCAGCGAGGCCCGCCGCGCCGCCACCGACGACGGCAACCTCGGTATCGATCTTCATGACAGCTCCGCGCGTCGCGCTAGCGGCCCAGCAGCTTCAACACGATGAAGATGAGGAACGCACCACCCAGCCCACCTCCGAACAGCAGGTAGATCATCGACCAACCAGCGGCAGCGAGAAGCGGCACCGTGAGCGCGAGCATCGCAGGTCAGACTGCAAAGAGTTTGCCAACTTTACTCCTAGGTGCCGAACCGCAACGCTTAACCTACTTCAGGAGCAGCAACGCAGGGTCTTGCTCCCCGTCAACGCAAGGCTTGGGTCGCCGTGAGAGATCCGACTGCCATGGCGAGGCGAAAGGCGCCGACGCGGAGCGGAGGGCGGGACGTCAGCGCTCGGCCATCCCGTGCAACTGAGTGCGCCGCGGGACGGCACTCAAACTCGGGCATGCCTCGTGCAGATTGGCGCTCGCTGAATCAACGGCTGCACGGAGGTAACGATGAAAGCGAACAACGAAGCTCGAACCTTGGCCGTCGCGCGCCCCCTGGCCGTCGTGACGGGGGCGTCGTCGGGCATCGGTTTCGAGTTAGCCAACTGCTGCGCCAAGGCCGGCTATGACCTGCTAATCGCCGCTGATGACCCTACGATCGACGAGGCCGCACAGTTCCTCTCGAAGACAGGAGCGGCGGTCGAACCGCTACAGGTCGACCTCTCCCAGATGCAAGGTGTGGACGCGCTATGCATGGCCTTGCGCGAGCGGCCGGTGGCAGCCCTGCTGGCCAACGCCGGACAAGGCCTGGGTAAAGCCTTCTTGGACCAGGATTGGAATGACATCATGCAGGTGCTCGACACCAACGTGACGGGGACCCTGTATTTGCTTCATCGCGTCGGCCGCGGCATGGTGGACCGCGGCGAAGGTCGCATTCTCATCACCGGCTCGATTGCCGGCCTCATGCCTGGGACTTTTCAGGCCGTGTACAACGGCACCAAGGCGTTGCTCGACAACTTCTCGTTCGCGCTCCGGGCCGAACTGAAGGACAGCGGCGTCACCGTCACCTGTTTGATGCCAGGCGCGACCGAAACGGAGTTCTTCGAACGCGCAGACCTGATGGACACCAAGGTGGGGGTATCGAAGAAGCAGGCAGCCGACGAGGTGGCTCAACTCGGCTTCGATGCCATGATGCGTGGCGAGGGCGAAGTGGTCGCCGGGTGGAACAACAAGCTCCGCGCTGCGATCGCGCACATCCTGCCGGCCGAAACACTGGCTGAAATGCATCGCGGGATGGCCGAGCCGGGTAGTGCCGCCAAAGCCTAACGAGAGCTCATCAACCAGCCCTCAATCAACGCGGGCTCGTGTTCGGGCGGGTCCGCGTTGACGCTTACGGCTTAGCTGACTCCATCTGCACCAACGGCTTCGGAAACTGCGCGAGGCGCTCGTTCAGCCAACCAGTCTTGGCGAACGGCATGAGCTGGAGGCCGGTACCCAAATCTGCCACGCCGAGCGAGACCGCCTGACCGCCGACCACGAGCGCCATGAGCGTCTTCTTCGCGTTGGTGTAGACGCGGCCCGAAACGTCCCAAATGTCGCTCTCTGACTCAATCGTTACGTCGGTCACGCTCGCCACCTTGCGAAAGGTCGTCTTGGCGCGAAAGTCGTCGAGGCGAGTCAGCACCGGAATGATGCCGCTGATCAGGTCCTTTTCGGCGAGCGCTTCGAGGGCGGGCTGTAGGTTTTTGGTGCGCACGCTGACACTGCCGTCAGCGCTCGGCGGTTCGGTAGCGCGATATGTCAGGCTCTTGGCCTCGAGGTTCATCCACCAGTCGTCCACAGCTTCATCACCAGCGTGCATGCTCCCGTTGCGAACGCGCAGCAGCAGGTTCTCGACGCTGCTGATCTTTTCCTTCGGGTTGGCGCGCACCTGCGCGTCCACCCACGTGTTCGCGCCAACCTCCACGCCGGCGCCTTGCGCCTTGATGCGCAATATTTCTGCCTTGAATGGGCCGCGTGCCCAATAGTCCTTGTCCATATCCAGGTGTAGCGAAGCCTTCGCCTCGCCTCCCTCGAAGCGCAGGGGCGACGGGTCGGGGAACACCACGTCGAGGTCGTCCAGATCAGTCGACACAATGTTCGGCATACGCAGCGCGCCTCGCTTCAGATCGGTCGCGCCGCCGAGGCGGATCGTGTCGAGCGCTGCTTCCAAGTGCTGACCGTGGCTTTGGATGGTGAGCTCGCGGTCGCGCTTGGCGAGCGACACGTACATCGACTTGAAGTCGGACTTGCCGAGCGGGAAGCCTCCCTCCTCGCCTGAAGCGTCGAAGTCGAGTGCCCAATCGGTGGCCACACCGAAGCCGTCGCCCTTCAAGCCGACCTGCTCGGTTTGAAAGGTCAATTTGCTGCGCTTGCCCAGGTACCCCTTCTCCATGAACAGGTCCATCATGAAGGGGCCCGCACCTTTCGACACGCTCATCCCGGCCGGCAAGTATGCTCCGACGTGCGCGAGCGTGGCGATATCGGCGCGCAGCTGAGAGCGCGCGCTTACGAGCTCTAGAAAGCTTGCATCCGCATGCGCCTGCGGATCAATTTCGGGAATGGCGCAATCGATCTGACCGCGAAGCCCGGTCGCGATCAGCTGTTTCTCCCCGAAGCGCAGCTCGCCGGGGCCGAGGTTCTGGACCGCTGTGCGCACCTCCATGATGTGTGGTCCTACCGTAAAGCCGCCGCGAAGCCGACCGCCCCCGAGATAGCGGTATTCGAAGAACCACAACTCGACGACCGAAATATCGATACCGTCGACCCTGACGGTCCAAGACTGTTCGCGTTCTTCGGTCTGCTCCCCCGCCTTTTGGCTCACCGTATTCTTGCCCGGCAAACCTTCGAGCTTCGGATACGCCGCGAGTCGCTTTTCGATACCGTGCTCGTCTTTGACTTGCACCCGCATCTGGTACTTCACGTGGTGCGCGGCGAGGCGTGACACATGGATGCGGTGTTTGAGCAGCTCCCAGATGCTGATGCTGGCGAACAGGTCGTGCCCCTCGAGGATGAATTGGCTGTCGCCGTTCACCAGCACCCGCACCTTCTTCATGTGAATGCGCCCCGGGATGACCGTGAAGGCCGGATTTTCGATCTCGAGCTTCAGATCTTCAGAGAGGGCGATGCGCTCGACGAGACCGGTCCACAGCGCAAGCGTGCCGAGGACCGGGTAGACCAAAAGCGCCACGATCGTCGCAATTAGCGTGCGGCGCCGGTGCGCCGGCACCGAAAACCAGGCTTTGACTCTTTGGGCGGCGGCGCGCGTCGTGGACAAGTGGGGGTCCCAGGAGGAATCAGGCGGCGGAGTCAGGCCGACTTGCGCTTACGTGGGGAGCGCACGCGCTCTGACTCTCGCTTTTCCTCCTCCGCTTTGGGGATGGGCTTCAGCACGCCCGCCAAGACTTGGCGGAGATTCGTGAAGAGTGGCTCGTGATAGTCCTCTTCCTGGGATTCCTCGAATGCGTCCTCCAGGTCTTCGCCGAGGGAGTCGAGAGCTTCGGCGTTCATGACCTTCTTCACCTTTGGAAAGAGCTCGCCTTCTTCCTCCTCGACGTGGTGCTCGATCATTTCCTTGAGGACCTTGACCTTGAATTCGAACTCGGGCTCGCCAAGCGCCGCGTCCGCCTCGTACAAGCAGAATTCGACCACTCCGTGCTCGACGAGCGCTTCGCCGAGCAGGTCGCTCATGCCGAGCGCGTCTTCGCACGCCGGGTAGAAGATTTCGCGCTCGATCCCGTCGTGGCCCACCAATTTGGCGGCCAGCTCCCGGAAGAGCGTAGCTTTTTTCGAAGAGTCGTCGCTTTGTTCGATCGCTTTGAATAGATCTTCGACTTCGCGGTGTTGTTGAGTGAGCAGGTCGATGGCGTTCATGCGAGCCCGCCAAGCAGGGGCCGTGCCAGTCAACCTGCAGGGCCCAGGGTACTCGCCGTGGATGGCTGGCATGAGCCGTGCACCCGCACGCGGCATGAAGAACGTCCTGCTATCGCTGTTCTGCCTCACTTCGTTCGCTCTCGTCGGCTGTGGAGGCGATTCAGAGCCTGCCAAGAGCGCCGACGATGCAGCCGCCAGTGAGCGCGCTGCCGAACACGCCGAAGACAAGGCCGACGCCGCAGCCGACAAGGCCGACGCCGCAGCCGACAAGGCCGATCAAAAAGCCGACGAAACCAGGTAAGTGAGCGCCCTTTCCGACCCGCCCAAGATGCGTCGACGCCTCGTGGCGCGGCACCTGGCACTGTTACTCGGCCTCGTCGCTCTCCCGGTTGTGACGCTTTGGGAGTCCCGCGACGAGGCCGCCCGCCAGTCGGTGCTCCACGTCCTGCTCAGCTTCGCGGTGCTGATGCTCATGTTTCGAGTCATCGGCAAACGCGAGCTCAGCCGACTGTCGCCCTTCGAGCTCGTCACGCTGATGCTCGTTCCGGAGGTGCTATCCAATACGGTGCAGGGCCAAGACACGCTGCTGCAAGGGCTTGCCGGCCTTTGTACGCTCTTCGCCTTGGTACTCAGTGTTTCACTCCTCGCGCAACGCTTTCCTTCGCTTCAGGGCGCGGTCGAGTCGCCGCCGACCGTGCTCGTCGTCGACGGCAGGCTCGCGGAGCAGGCAATGAATACCGAGCGTATCGCGCCGGAGGAGCTCTTCAGCGAGATGCGCAAGGAGGGCATCACCGGGCTGCAGCAAATTCAGCTCGCCGTGCTCGAGAGCGGCGGGCACATCACCTTTCTGCGCCGTGCTCATTCTCGCGAAAGCGAAGAGTGAGCACGGTACCGAGCAACGCAGCTGCGGCCAGCACGGCGTTGGTTACGGTGAAAACCCAGTTCGCGACGAGCACGCTGTAGGCCGTGAAGCCAACCGAGGCGCAGGCCTGGCCCACGAAGAGCCAGGGCGAAACGCCGCGAGCCGAGCGCGATGCCCACTGCTTGTGGATCTGCACCACCAGCGTGACGAACAGTACCAGTGAGCTACTCCAGCCCAGGCCGTCGATCCACGTCATCGCCGCTGCTGCCCGTGCACAGAGCGGGCCAAATCATCCACGCAGCCAGCCTTCAGGCGGCGAGACGCACGGAATCGAGCTGCTCGAGCACGGCGACGAGGTCGAGCTCCTCGGCGCTCAGATTGCGGCGACCGGGCTGCCGCTTCGCGGGGAGCGCGCCCTCCAAGAATGCGTCGATCAGCGCGGGATGCACGTAGCTCTTACGGCAGATAGCCAAAGTGTTGCCGAGCCGTTCGGCAACGCGCGAGAGCGCCTCGTTCAATTGGCGCTTGCGCCCGGTCAGACTCGAGGCAATCGGCTGTTGAGCTCGCAGCTCTGCCAGCGCCGAGACCGAGGCGAGCCAGGTGCGGAAGGTCTTGGCCGTGAGGCGGTCGCCACCCAGCTCCTGCAGGTAACGGTTGACGTCGCCCGACCCGATCCAGTGGCGGGCGCCCTCGGCGTCGAGGTACTGAAACAAACGTTGTCCCGGAATGTCACGACAGCGGCGTACTAGCCGTGACAAGCGCTCGTCGGTGACGAGGGCGCGGTAGCGTTTGCCTCCCTTGCCGCGAAAGGCGAGCACGAGCCCTTTCCCGGTGAAATTTGCGTGGCGGTCGAGCAGCGTCGTGAGCCCGAACGAGCCGTTCTCGACGCGGTAGCGCTCGTTACCGACGCGCGCGCCGGTCTCGGCCATGAGCGAAACGACTGTCGCGAGCACTTTTTTGCGACTCAGCGCGGGCTCAGCGCGATCCGCGGCCAAGCGCTGTCGAAGCTTCGGCAGCTGCTCAGCGAACGCCCGCAAGTCGTGGTACTTCACGTCGTCGCGAGCTTTGCGCCAGCGCGAGTCGTAGCGGTATTGCTTACGCCCGCGAGTATCGAAGCCCGTGGCCTGTAGGTGTCCGTGCGGCTGGAGACAAATCCAAACGTTGGTCCACGCTGGTGGGATGGCAAGCTTGCGGATGCGTTCGAGCTCTGGCGCAGCGATCACACGCTTGCCGCTGGGCAAGAGGTAGACGAAGCCGCGACCGCGTTTGATGCGCCGAATGCCCTGATCGCTACAGCGCACGTAGCGCAACTTGGCACCAGCGGCGGCGCGCGCGCGCTCCCGCGGATCGGAAAAGCGTGCCATCTACGTGGAACGAGCACTGCACGCGCCGTGCCATCTGGCACCGAGGAGGTCCCGGTTATGAGCGCGAGTTCTGCCAGAGCCACTCGAGCGCCGTGTTCATCGTCGATTCCGGCGTCGGCCCCATGGCGCCGTGAGCTGCACCCGGAATCAGCATGAAAGTGGCTGGCACGCCGCTGGCGAGGAGCGCACGCTGGCTCGCGAGCATGAGATCGCGTCGATCGCGCTCCCCCGCCATAAGCACCGCGCCGCGAAGCCGTGACAGCTCCCCGCGCTTGAGCGCCGTTGGGCCAGCCATCGCAATCAGCCGCGTGTAGCGCTCAGGAAACTTGCGGGCGAGCTCGACCGCGCGAGTCGCGCCCTGCGACATGCCGATGATGACGACGTCACCGCCCGGCTCGGGTGCTCCCATCGCTTGGAAAGTCTCGGTGATGCGCTCGTCGAGCGCGGCCAGGTTTGCCGACCACTTCGACCAAACGCCACCGCAGCTCACGTCTCCCTGCGGCGCTATCAGGGTCCCCTTCTTGGCGGCACTGAATTGGAACGCCTGCGCGTAGCCCAACCCGTGGCCGCACATCCCATGCAAAAAGACGATGCGTGCCGGACCTCGCGGCTCCCCGCGCATCACGAAAGTGGGCGGCGCTGCGTTTGGCTCAAGCACCTCCATGCGGATCGGGTCGGTTGGCACGACAGGAGCGCTCGCCGCCGCCCGAGGGCTGCCACTCGGGAATGCATCCGTGAGCTCGTGAGTTACAGGGCCCCGGCAGGCTCCAACTCCCACGATCCCGAGCACCATCGCGAAGATGCAGTTCGCCATGCAGGCCTCGTAGCATCCAACGTGCCAGGGCCCGCACCTCGGCATTGGGCTTTTCGCTCGGCGCCGACGATGCTTTCAGAGGAGAAACGAGACGCCGACGGTCGCCAGCGGATAGCCGACGCGCATCGTGAGCGCGACGGTGTCGGTGAAGTGGTAGCGTCCACCGGCGTAGAAGTTGAAGTGCGGCTTGACCTTGTCGTCGTGGAAATCGAGGAGGCCGCCCGGCTCGCCGAACACCGACCATTTGCGGGTCAGCCAGAAGTTCCACTGCATCACCACCGGCAACCGGAAATGGCCGTCGTTCCAATCGATGCCGAAGCCGAGGCCGATCGAGTTGTTGATGGTCTTGACGAAGCCGTTGTCGACCAGCTTCAAAGTGCCGCGAAAGCCGACGCCGGGATGAAAGTCGTCGAACGGATCGACCAGCGCATGCGGCTCGGCTTCGAAGACGTAGTCGGGGTGCGCGCCCGGTTGCTTGATGACTGACTGGGCAGAGGCGGGCGTGGCGAGCGCGAAAGCCCCGATGGCGACGGCGACGGACAGCAGCGTTTTCTTCATCGTGGTTCTCCCTCGAGGCTCAATTCGCCCTTGGGCTGAACTAGTCCGTCGGGAGGTGTCTCGGCAATGGGTGCTCTTCGAACTCGCTTTAACCTGAGCATATTTTGCCGTTTCAGCGGCAATTCACACGCCGAGGACGTTTTGTAAATCGAACGGGCATTCGCCTCTGACTACAGGGGCGGCACCATGAAGCTCAGCCCCAAAACTCCCGCAATTTCCCTGGTGATGGTCGTCGCGCTCGGCCTGCTCGGCTGCGGCGACGGGCAACCGGCCAGCGCCGGACCCGGGACTGGCGGGTCGGGAAGCACGGTTCCGAGCGGCGGCAGCGGGAGCAGCCCGAGCAGCACTGGCGGCCAGGGCGCCATCTCTGCTGCGACGGGCGGCTCCGGCGGCAGCGCCGCTCCCTCTACGGGCGGTACCGGCACCGGCGGCACCGGTACTGACCCTTCGACGCTCGGCGGAGCGTCGCTGGCTGGTGACATCAAACCCTTGTTCGGCGCTGACACGATGCTGGAGCCGGAGGTGCACTACGAGACCGCCGACGCCGTGGTGACCAAGTGGGGGGACCGCGGTCGCGACCGCCACGCGCGCGAGGACGAGTTTCAAAGCTACGACCACTACTTGCCGCACTACTGGGAGATCCGCACCGCGCGCTACATGCTGACCGATCACGTCACCAAAGGCGGCAGCACGGTCGACTTGGCGTGGGTTACGGAGTGGGAGCTCGACAAGCTGCCGGAGTTTCGCGCCTGGTACAACGGCAACGGTAGCGTCGCGCAGTAC
>JBEHXA010000256.1:0-10217 GCA_048498935.1 Myxococcota bacterium | reverse complement strand
CATCTGCCCCGGACTGCGTTCGCTGACCGAATAGGCCGAAAAGCTGTACGGCGCGCCATGCTCGATACCCGACAGGAGGCGGCGCGTACCGTCCGGGCGCGGCACCCCCTCGGGGTCGATCCCCGGAGCGTCTCCCGACCTCGGAAACATGCCGACGAGCGGCATGGGGCCGTCGGACCACATGAACAGCACGGTGGTCCGGTTCTGGTACCGCTCAGCAACGGCATAGCGAAGAGCACCAACGTGGCTGAGATCACCCGACTTGGCGAATGTCGACAAGCGAGCGGACACCTCGGAAAAGGAAAGTGCACGACCGGTGTCGAGGCAGGCGAGCACGCCCTTGGTCCCCTCTTCCCGACGGATGCGGGGCGCCAGCCAATCCCTCCCTCTTTCAGCAGGCGTCGCGAGAAGACGATGCGCCATTTCTGTGCCGACGACTCCGCCCCGAGTCCGGCACACCGCTTCGAGGCGATCGAGAGTGTCGCTCACCGACAACGTCGTACTGGCGGATACCAGGTCTAGCTCGACGCCATTGAGCGAGAGCCGGCGCGCGGCGCTCGCGAGATGGAAGGTTTCCCAGCGCGCGAGCTCGTCACCGAAGCCTTGAAGTCGCTCGCCCCAAGCCGCGCGAGCATTCCGTAAATTCACCCCAACCAGGCAGAGCACGACCAGTGCCAAGACCAGCCCAGCCCGAAGTGCGCCGATGATGAACCGAAGGATCTTAGTGGACAAGAGTGCTCCAGGCTTCGGATGCCATCTCACCAGGCGTGGTGGGCTTGAGGTTGCAAGCCAGGTGGTAGCTGCCGGTCACGAGTCTGGGATCGACTCCATAAAGGGCGGGCGGCTGCACCTCGCGGGTGGAACGAGCCTCCACCGAGCTGGTGAACAGCTCGAGGAGCGGACCAGCCACGAGCTCGCCTACGATCTTGCCGACCACCCCTTTGGTGTCACCACCCCGCAACGCTTTGGCTGCGCCATCCCTGAGCGCATCGTCGACTTCCGGCACTTCCGCCGTGCCGTGCGACTTGGTCAGCACCGCCTCGCATCCAGCGGGAATGACCTGGCAATTGCTGGCGGAGTATAACCAAGCGCAGCTCCGCGCCTCCCGCTGCGCCGCTTGCCGCGACGCGAACAAGTTACCGAGAAAGTAGAGCGACGCCCAGAGGACCACGAATACCGGGATGACGATCACGGCCTCGACCATGGCCGCGCCCCGCTGTGAGCCGCGGCGATGCCTAGTGCGCAACGGTAGCCTCCACTTCCTGAAACGCGCTCCGGAGGAGGGCTCCGTCTTCGAAAGCGCCAGCGCACGCCGACCAAAGCGTGCCTCGTTCAGCGGCGTCTTCAGGCAATCGAAACCGGCGCAACCGGGCTCGCCACTTCATGTTCCACATCCATTCCGACGACGCTTCGGTGCCGTCGTAGAAGTATTCGGACTGGGCGAAGCCGAAGCGTCGAAGCGCTTCGCCTGGGAGCGTTGCCGTAGCCGGCGCCTTGGCGTTCCACAGGGCTAGCTTTACGATGCGGTCCGCCGGCAAACCTCGATGAGGCGTCTGCACGAAGACGCGCGTCTGGAACGAGTCACTGCCGAGCACCAGGCCAGCTTTCATGCGTTTCGGGAGCTTCTCGTTGGCATCGTCGTCGCTCGACGTATCGCTCGAATCGTCACTCGTTTTGTCCGCCTCCTCCACGACGCGCTTCGTGCAAGAAAGCACGTGATTCACGTTGGTGAATTTGACCGTGACGGTCGTCGGAGCATTCCGACCGAGCGGCGGGATGACCGGCGCGACTTCGTTCGAGCAGAGCGGCTGAAGGTGACCCGCGTCATCCCTCGCGCGGGGCTCGTATCCGGCAGCAATCGTCGGATGGACTCCTTCAGGACCACAAGCGGGCTGGCCGGTGTTAGCAAGCCGCGGCTCCCGCAGAGTTGCTTGGCCGCGAACCCACCCAACCTTGGCCAGGTAACGGTAGTCGACCGTTCCGTCTTGCATCTGGTATCGGTAAGCAAATGGCCTCGGCGATGTGCTGGGGTCGCATTGTTGCCGGGCGAGCTGGGCGTGTTGCTCGTAGGGTCCGGATATCGAGCAGTCCGTGTCACTTTTGCAGCCACCCGTTGTCGCGTCGGGCTCGGCCGCCTCGACATCTGTCTTGCTTTCGTCGCACACGGTGGAGGAAAGGCCGTCGGCGTTGCCTTGGGCCGCGTTGAGATCCTGCGCAGAGATGACCTCGTGCTGGCACTCGTCCATCGACTCGGTCCGGGGAAACCCCTTGTTGACGGGCTGCGGCGGCGCCGATGGCGGAGGCCCTCCGCTGTCGCCGCAGAACCAGTCGGACATGCTGCTGGTGAGTGAACCCAGCGCGTCGGAGATGGCGTCCTTCACGGCGCCAGGCATGCCAGGCAAGGGCGTCATCGCGAGATCGGCTGCGAGCTTTCCGCCCCGCCCACAGAGCGCGTCGAACGTATCGTCTTCGACGGGCAAGCCCGACGAATCAGACACGACGGCTCCTTGCTCGTCGACCTCCGGCTGCCAGTAGGTTGCCAAGTCGGCTCGGGCTACGGCGTCGGCAGCGCCTGGCGCCACCAAGACGACCGCGTCCGATGCCTGATGCAGCACCTCGAGCGCGCTATACACCGGCTCTTTCGTCGCGTCGTAGAGCGCTTTCATTTCGCTGCGCACCACCTTGAGCGGAGGGATCGCCGTGAGCGACGCCCCAAACGTAAAGTAGGAGAGCGCCGCTGCGATGATGATGCCGATGATGGCCAGCGTCTCCGCCAACTTGAAAGCGATGAGCACGGCTAGAAGCGCCGCCATGATGATGTTGAGCAGCACCAAGAAATTCATACTGCGCGCGTTCGACACCGCCGCCGAGAGCGCCGTCGCATCGGCTGCATCTTGAAGCTTTTGCCGCAGCAAGACGGTCTGCGCGATGCCGACTGCGTAGTAGAGCATCGCGACGCCGAACACCGCGAAAGCGAGCGCGATGAGCATGATCGCTCCCCGGTCGTTACTGAGCAGACGCCGACGCATGTTCCTCTTGCGGATAGGCGTAGAGCGCGCCCTGATTGGGCAGCGTCGTTTCGGCCTCGAACACCATGAAGCGAGCGCTCGGGTCGGCGGCGCCCTCGAGAAGCTCCGGCAACGCGGCGAGCGCCAAACGCCTACGCAGCGCGTTCTCCACGCCGAATGGCCCGACCTTGCTCGCAGCTGCCAACAGGCTCTGGAGCGAGCGACAAATCATGCCGCGGACCACTGGCACTCCGCAGAGCTGCAAGTAAGTCACCCGTATCGTGACCGGCGCATCGTGGGCGATGGGCTCCGCAGCCAGTTCCTGGTCGCCTGCTGCACCGTGCACGGTGACGACGGCTGCGGCGTCCACGTAGACTCGACCGAAAGCACCGCCGTCGTCGGCCCTCGTCGCGAGCGCCTCCGCAACGTTGGCGGCTCCGGCGCGCAGCACGGCCGATGCACGCGGCGCGAAAGCTCGCAGTGGACGCATGGTTGCTTCACGAATCGCTTGCATGCGAGCGCCTTGCTGCGGCTGCAGCCGCTTTCCCGATTCGGAGAGAACGCCGCGCGCGGTTCCGCCATAGTATTTTGGGTCGTCGTCGAGCACGACGATCGCAGAGCGTGCACCGGTGAAGGCCGCGTGCTCCACGACCAGCTTTCCCGCAATCAATAAGGCGATCTGGCAGAGCGCCAAAAAGATGAGAAAGAGCGGCAGAAAGGCGAGCAGGAACTCGACGTACACCACGCCGCGCTCGTCGCCCCAGCTCACACGAGCCATGGCGACCCCAGAACGACGTGCCGAGAAGCAACGCTGACCAGCGCGGCGAGCGCAATGGCGGGCCCCAGTCGCATTTCGGTGAGCGCAACGGGCGCCGCTTCAGCCCGTCCCTTACGTAGCGGCGCCGTCAGCAGTCTCCCCGTCGATGCCAGGGCGCGCCACAATTCGCCCACGAAGGCCAGCCTCACGAGCGCGAAGACGAGCAGCAGCGACAGCGCCCCGAGCTCAATCTCGAGACCGGTCGTGGGCCCGAGCAGTGCGCCCAGGGCCCCGAACAGCTTGACGTCACCACCCCCAATCGCGCGCCCGCCCGAGGTCTTGAACACCGCCCACGGAACGCCAGCGCAAAGCACCAAGCCGGCGAGGCTCTCCGTGAAGCCCCAAGCGCCGCGCGAAAGCAGCTGACAAGCTACCGCCGCCGGAATGAGCGGCAGCGTCAGCCAATTTGGAATCCGCCCGCTGTGGAGATCCGTGGCGGCGCCGATGCAGCAAGCAACGACGCCAACCACTTGAAGGAGCAATGCGCAGGTCATGGTCTAGTCCACGTGTACAGCCTCGCCGACGGTTACTTGGAGTCTTCTTCCTTCTGCAGGCCGTCAATCGCAGTCTGCGAGTCCACGACTTGTGCCTTGACGGACTTGCTAAAATTCTTCCATACCCCGATAGCCATCACCGCGATGACCACCAGGATGATGATGTACTCCACCGTCGTGAGCCCACGCTCGTCACCGAGCACGCTCGTGTTGCCGTTCGCCCTGCAAGCCGACTGACTGAACCGTTTCATTCGAACCAACCTTTCCGAGTGAGGCGAGCTGGAAGCGCCCGCAGCCTTTGCGAGTTGGTCGAGGTGGCCGCGCGGCTCGTTGCGAAAATTCGTCCGAGTCACGGAACCGGCAGGGCGAGCACCGCCGTCTGCTCCAAGTACGCTCGCACCAGCGGCACCCCCAAACCGACCACTGCCAGAGCGAGGCCGACCGCCACTGTGCTGAGCAGCACGACGTACTCCACCGTCACGGCCCCGCGCTGCCGGGGGCGGCCGTATCGAGGGTCACGCGGCTGGGTCGACCACCACACCAGCCAAAACACCCCGCTCAGCAGCCGGCGTCGAAGATCGAACATGCCCAACTGATCGAAGGGGGCGCATCCTTCGTTTCGCCCTTTTTTCGGGGCCGTGGTAAGCCCTCGGCCAGGTCGGGACCGTCAGTTTTTGGGGGCCCGGTACGAATTTTCGCAACCGGCCCCGCTGCCAGCACGACCATCTGAAACCAATGCTTCATCAGGCTGCGAGCCCCCAGCCCCAGGGTAACGGCGACCCCTTCGAGGGTACGCCTTACCATTGGCTGCGGCGTGTCGGCGGCGGCGGCATGGGTGAGGTGCACTTGGTGCAGCACACGGTGCTGGGCCGGGAGTTCGCCGCGAAGGTGCTGCACGCCCGGTACCTCTCGAGCGAGCAACTGGTCGATCGCGTTCGGGTGGAAGCGCAGTCGCTGGCCCGGCTCGAGCACCCCAACATCGTTCGCGTCTCGAGCTTCGGTCAACTGCGCGACAGGCGCCCCTTCATCATCATGGAGGCGCTCAGCGGCAACACGCTCGAGAGCGAAGTGCAGGCCCGTGGTGGGCTGCCGGTGGTTGAGGCGCTCCGTTTCGCGCTTCAGCTGGCATCGGCCCTCGCAGCCGCGCACGAGCTCGGTGTCATCCATCGCGACATCAAGCCGGACAACCTCTTCCTTCATCACGAGCACGACGGCTCGCGCGTCCTCAAGGTGCTCGACTTCGGCGTCGCTCGCATCGTGCCCGGCATTTCTGATGCTTCCCCCGTGCCGCTCGCGCTTCCCACCGACACCGGCATCGTGGTCGGCACCCCGCGCTACGTGAGCCCGGAAGCAGCTCGTGGACAGAAGGTCGATCACCGAGCGGACATCTACGCGGCCGGCTTGGTGCTGTACTTCATGTTGGCTGGTAAAGGGCCGTTCGATCACGTCAGGGCCGAGCAGGCCCTCTTGATCGCGCACGTGAACGAAGCGCCCGCCCCGTTGATCACGCACGGTATCGAAGGGCTAACGCCAGGCCTCGAAGAGGTCGTTCAACGCATGCTGGCAAAATCGCCGGACGATCGGTTTGCTACGGCCGCCGAGCTCGAGGCCAAGCTCGCAGCTCTCCTGCAGCGCGCCGTCGGCGTCGCGGAGCAAGCCCCCACGGCGTCAGTCCCACTCCCCTCTCTGCCCATCTTGGCTGATCCGCCCACGCCAGCCCCAGTGCTGGTGTTGAGAGAAGGTCGTAGCCCTGCCTTCCTCGCCGTGGCGTTCCTAGTGATCGCGACCGTTGTTGGCTTGGCGTCTGCCGGCGCCGTCATCGTTCTGCGCCGCTTCATGGGAGGCTCGTAGTGGATTCGACGAGGCCGGGCCCTCTCCCGCTCGGTAGCACCTTCCTCGGCAAGTACGAGATCCGCGCCCTCTTGGGCAAGGGCGGTCACGCCTTCGTGTACGAGGCCTACGATCCGTTTCTGGATCGCGTCGTCGCCATCAAGGTGATCAAGAGTCCGGAAGACGTGGGGCGCGACCTGGGCAAGCGCGCGCGCGCCGAAGCGCAAGTGCTCTCGCGGGTTCATCACAAGAACCTGGTGCGGGTGCTCGACGCGGGCATCTTCGAGGGCCTCGTCTACCTGATCATGGAGAAGCTCGTCGGGCGAACCCTCCGTGACACGCTGGTCGGGCTGCACCGGCTTTCAGTGGCCGAAACGTTGGTCGTTGGTTTGCAGGTCGCCGAAGGCATGGAGGTGGCGCACCGCGAGCAGGTCATCCACCGCGATCTCAAGCCCGAGAATATCTTCATCGAAGCAGGCAACGCCCTGAAGGTGCTCGACTTCGGCATCGCCAAGGTCCTCGGTATGGCGGGGCATCGGCCCGAAACGACCGAGCGGGACCTCCTGCAGGGCACCGTCTTGTACATGAGCCCCGAGCACCTGCAGGGCTTTGGTGTAACACCCAAGAGTGACATCTACTCGCTCGGCTTGATTCTGTTCGAGGCGCTCTACACCCACCCGCTCGCCGTCGGCGAAAAGCCTGCAGGCCTGCAAGAAGCGGCCTGGATGCAGATCGCGCGCATGCCGCCGATGCTCGACGAGCTCGATCCATCGATCCCGCGCTTCGTCTCGCGGCTCATTCATCGCGCGATCGTCAAGCTACCGGAACAGCGCTACCCGAGCATGCGGGAGTTTCGCGAAGCGCTATCCGCGGCGGTCACACGGCTTCAAGAGGAAGCAAAGGCCAACCCAGCTCTGTTCACCCTCAGGGATCTCAGCAGTCGGCAACACGACATCGCGCTGAACGCACCAGCACACAGAACGGAGCCACCGGCGGTCTCGACCCATCAGGTCACGGTGAAAGCGCCTTACATGGGTGGAGATACCGAGCCCCTCGCGCCCAAGCATTCTGAAAAGCCGACCGTTCTCGCGCTGCCGCGCGCGAGCTCTCCCCCGAATTCGCTGCCGCCCACGTCCGCGCATTTGGCAGAGCAACCGACCAACACCGCGCCTGCCCTCGACGGCAACGCGCGGAATGCCAAATCGATCCCGCCGAATACGGCTCCACCGGTGTACTCCGGCGTGGCCGCCACGCCGCTGCGCATCCCTGGCCCACTGCTCAAGGATCGAAGGTTGAGGGTGGCCGCGATCGCCGCCATTGCAGTCGGTTTGCTCGGCGGCATCACGTACGGGGTAGTGACCACCAGTGTGGCGCCTGCTTCCAATGCTTCCGTCGATGGGGCTGCCATCGGCGTGCCTCCGATCATCACGCAGGTCGCGGCCGCGCCCGCAGAGCCAATCCCAGTCGTACCGATGCCGGAGCCTGCTGCCACCGGACTTGCGGTGGCCTCAGCTCCAGTACTCGTGCCGTCATCGCCTGCGTCAGGAGCAGTGCCGCTCGCTCCGGCGGGCCCAGCGCCCAAGCCTGCGAGCAGCGCTAAAACTCTGAGCGCGAAGGCAGATGCGGAGCTGCAAGAGCGCCTCGACTGGCTCGACCGCGACGCGAAATCAAAAGCGGGGTCGGCCGCCACCAAGCCCGCGACGACCGTCGCCAAGCCCGCGACGACCGTCGCCAAGCCTGCCGCCAAACCCGCGTCCAAACCCGTCCGCCAGAGCTTGTTCTGATGGCTCCCCCGAACGACCCGAATTCCAAGGCTCCCGACGGCCAAGACCCTCCTGATTCAGGAGAAGTCACGCCGCACCCGCGCTTCGACGAGCAGCTCGAGGGCGACGCTTTCGAGGTCATGCGGAAGTATCAGGTGGTGACGATGCCGCCGAACGCGCGGCTCAAGCTGATGCAGATAGCGCTGCCCACCGCTCCGCCCGAGCTGCTGCAAGACACGGTTCCACCGAATGGCAATCTAGTCTCGCCGGCGCCGGCTTCCACAGTCGACACGGTGACTGATGCACCGGTCGTCGACGCTTCGCGCTCGAATCGAACCCTTATTATTCCGCGTGTGCGGCGCCAGCAACGCTTCCGCAAGCTGGTGGTGGCGGCACTCGTGGCGACGGTCGCAGTCATCGCGCTGGGCGCGTTCCTCTGGCCAAGAGAGGAGGCTCCCCTACCCTCGGATGCGGAATCGGCGGCTCCAGTCGTCGCATCACCCAACGATGTCGCCGAGGTCACCCCAACGCCGACTGTCGCCCCTTCAATTGCCAGCACTCCAGCACCCACCACGAGTGCCAGCGCTTCAAAAGCAGCTTTCTCGGGCACGTCACCGGGCCCTGCAAAACCGGGCTCTCACAAGTCTACGCCCCTTCCCGGGGCGAAAGCCACGTCTGCCGCGTCGAAGCCTCAACCTGAGGCCCCGGCCCCTTCTCCCCCAACTCCCAGCACTGCGCGTGGCAAACAACCTTGGATCGATGGTCTATGACTCGTAACCGTTCGCTTGCTTCGGTCTCGCTCATCGCGCTGTCGCTGGCGATTTCACCTGCATTGGCCCGGGCGCAAACCGCGCCTACAACAGAGAACGACGAAAGCGCTCGAGCCCGCACCCTGTTTCGGCAAGGCGCTGCCGCAATGAAGGACGGCAAGTACCCCGAGGCACGCAAGGCGCTGCTGGAGGCGTGGAACCTGCGCCACACCTACGACGTCGCCGCCATCCTGGGCCAAGCCGAGCTCGAGCTGAAGCTTTACCGCGACGCCGCCGAGCACCTCGACTTTGCCATGAAGAATCTGGCGCCTCGCGAAAGCGCAGAGACGCTGGATAAGATCAAGAGCGGCCTCCAAACCGCACGCCTGCAAGTCGCCGAGCTGCGCATTTCCATCAGCGAGCCCAACGCAAAGGTCACCGTGGACGGTCAGGAGATCGGAACCTCCCCGTTGCCCGGCAGTGTTTTCGTGACCTCGGGCTCTTGCAAGATCGAAGCCCGACTCGGCGACGATCGCATCGCTAGCCAAACGGTGCAGGCCAGCATGGGCAATGCCTACAATGTTGAGCTCTCCATTCCCCAGCCCAAGCCGAGCGCGCCACCAACAAGCCTCGCTGAAGTGACCCAACCGGTCGCGACGCCGGATGCCGGCGCCGACACGTCCCCAAGCCTCGTTCCAGTCATCATCGGAGGCAGCCTGTTCGTAGCCGGGGCCGCAATGGGTATCGGCTATCGCGTTGCAGCCTCGTCGAGCAAAGACGACCTCGACGCGTTGCGCGCCCAGAACGGTGCGGACGGTTGCAGCACGGGCGCAGCCTCACCCGCGGACTGCGCGGCCCAACAGAGCGCGGCCGAGGACGTCGACAGCCGTCGCAATTTGTCCACGGTTGGGTTCGTGGTTGCCGGCGCAGCGGCGGTTGGAACTGCCATCTATTGGTTCTGGCCCCGCTCATCATCTGCAGCAGCGTCAGCAAGGCGCGACCAAAAATTTCTACTAAGCGGCGGCCCGACTCGCGGTGGGGGCTCGCTTATCCTTTCCGGCTCTTTCTGATACTTGGGAGTGAAGACCATGGCGCGTTCCAAACTATTCATCGGCTCCTCGGCCCTCCTCATCTCCACGCTCGTGGCCAGCGCCTGCTCGAACGTCGCCGACGACTGCGACAACACCTCCAGCTGCGGCTCCGGCGGCACCTCCCCCAAAGGCGGCACCAGCGCCGGCGTGAGCGGCAAGTCGGGGACGAGTGGGAGCACGATGGGGGGGAGTGGCGCGGCTGGGACCAACGGTGATTCGGGCTCGAGCGGGAGCTCGGCCGGCGGCATTGACGCGGGGGCGAGCGGTGGGGGTAGCGGTGGCGGTGGCGGCACCGCGGGGACGGGTGGCGACTTGGAGGGCGGCGGTGGCAGTGGCGGAGAGGGTGGCGTTCCGGTGCCGCTCCCTTGCGACGGTGCCTGCGTCGCACCGAAGCCCGTTTGCGATGAGCCCGCCGACACTTGCGTCGAGTGCCTTCAAGAAGCGGATTGCTCCGCAAGCGCCAAG
>JBEHXA010000255.1:0-10234 GCA_048498935.1 Myxococcota bacterium | reverse complement strand
CCAACCTGCTGCATGCTCAGACCCATCGACGCGATCTTGTCGCGATCGAGCACGATCTCGGCCTTGGCCTGATCGAGGCGCACATCCATGAGCGGCGGGAAGGCGAACAAGCCGCTCTTGACCGCCTCGCCCACGATCTGTTGCGCGTAGCCGATGAGCTTGTCGTGCGTTTCGGTGGACGCGATCACGAACTCGACGGGGAAGAACCCGGCGCTCGGCAGCGCGGGGGGCAGGAAGACCGGCGCGCGGATCCCCGCGATACCGCTGGTCTTTTGCATGAGCTCGGCTTGGATCGGGAAGATGCTGCGCTTGCGCTCTTCCCACGGCTTCATCAGCGCGCCGCCGAAGCCCGCGCCCGGGAAGGTGATCTGAAAGCTTTGATTGAACTCGGGTACCGACGAGAAGGCGTCGTTGACCTGCTTGGTGTACGGCTGAAGTTGTTCGAGCGTGGCGTTGGCGGGCACGTCGATGGACGTGAAGGCGACGCCTTGATCTTCGTTCGGCGCCAACTCGGCCGGCGAGAACATGTAGAGCGGCACGAGCAGCAGCGTGAGGACGATCCACACGGCGTAGACCATGCCGCGCATGTTGAGCGTGCCCTCCAGCAGTCGGCCGTAGGTGCGCCGGATGGCCTCGAAGCCCGCGTTGATCATACGCGGCAGACGGCCTTGCGAGTGCTCGGCCTTGAGCAGGCGCGAAGACATCATCGGCGAAAGCGTGAGCGCGACCACGCCCGAGATGAAGACCGCGCCCGCGAGCGTGAACGCGAACTCGCGGAAGAGCGCGCCCGTGAGGCCGCCCTGGAAGCCGATCGGCGCGTACACCGCGGCCAGCGTGATGGTCATGGCGATGATCGGGCCGACGAGCTCGCGCGCGCCGAGCAGCGCCGCTTCCATCGGCGTTTTGCCTTCGCGGATGTTGCGCTCGACGTTTTCGACCACGACGATGGCGTCGTCGACCACCAAACCGACGGCCAGCACGACGGCCAGCAAGGTGAGCAGGTTGATGGTGAAGCCGAAGACTTGCATCAAGAATACGGCGCCGATCAGCGACACCGGGATGGCGACGATCGGCACCAGCACGGTGCGGAGCGAGCCCAAGAACAGGAAGATGACGATGACCACGATGCCGATGGTCTCGGTCAAGGTGCGCACCACCTCGTGCACCGCGTTATTGATGTAGGTGGTCGAGTCGAACGCCACGGCGGCACGCATACCGGTCGGCAGCTCTTGCTTGATGTGCTCGATCTCTTTGCGAGCACGGGCGATCACGTCGACCGAGTTGGCGTTGGGCAGCACCCAAACGCCCATGAAGACTTCTTTGCGGCCGCTGAAGCGCACGTCCTGCTCGTAGTCGTCGGCGCCGAGCGTGACGTCTGCGATGTCTTGCAGGCGCACCAGGGTGCCGTTGCCCTCGCGAATCACGAGCTGCTTGAAGCCTTCCACGGTTTGTAGGTCCGTGGTGGCCGTCAGATTGACCTGGATGAGCTGGCCCTTGGTCTGCCCGACGGCGGCCAAGTAGTTGTTGGAGGCGAGCGCGCGCTGCACCTGCGAAGGGCTGATGCCGAACGCGGCCATGCGGTCCGGCTTGAGCCAGGCGCGGAGCGCGAAGGAGCGCCCGCCCAGGATGTCGGCGCGCTGCACGCCCTCGATGGCCGAGAGGCGCGGCTGCACCACACGGATCAGGTAGTCGGTCACCTGATTGGCCTCGAGGATGCTCGAGCCGAAGCTCAGGTACATGGACGCCACTTGGGCGTCCGACGGCTCCAGATTGATGGCCGGGACTTGCGCTTCGGGCGGGAGGTCGGCCCGCACCTGGTTGACGCGCGCGCTGATGTCCGCGAGCGCACCCGAGGCGGGGAAATTGAGCTTGAGGCGCACGAAGATGGTCGACAGACCCTGCACGCTCTGCGACTCGATGAAGTCGATGCCGTCAGCGGCCGCGATGGCGCGCTCGAGCGGCGTAGTGATGAAGCCGCGCACCAGGTCGGCGTTGGCGCCGACGTAGACGGTGCGGACCGCAACCGTCGCACTCTCGAGCTTCGGGTACTGGCGCACGTTGAGCGAGCGCACGGCCTGCAGGCCCGCGATGATGATGATCAGGTTCACCACGATCGCCAGCACGGGGCGGCGAATGAACAGGTCGGTGAGCTTCATGAACGGCTCCGCTCAGCGGTTTTCCGGACGCGGGTTGAGCGACGGCTGCGGCCCACCCTCGTTGTTGATCTTGAGCGGTATGCCGTTGCGCAGCTTGAATGCGCCGGCAGTTACCACTTCCTGATCGGCTTTGAGGCCGTCGACAATCGAGACGAAGTCGCCGCGCGTCGCGCCCACCTTGACGAAGTGCTGCTGTGCCACTTTGCGCGGCTTGCCGTCGGGACCGGGCTTGTCTTCGCCGACGAAAACCGAGTCGCCGTAGGAGGCGTGCACGATGGCCGTTTGCGGCACTGCGACGACGTCCGTATGTTGCGGCAGCACCACCTCGGCGCGCACGAACATGCCGGGGCGCAGCTGGTCTGCACCTTTGACCAAGCTGGCGCGCACCTTGATGTTGCGCGTCATCGGGTCGACTGCCGGATCGATGGCGGTGATCTCGCCCTCGGCGAAGACGTCACCGGAGTCGCTGTGCAGGGCTCGCACCGGCATGCCCACTTGAAGGCGAGGTAGCTCGCGCTGCGGCAGGCTGAAGTCGATGAACGTCGACTCGGCGGATTCCAGCACGGTCACCGTGGTGCCGGGGGCCAGGTATTGGCCGACGTTGACCTGACGAATGCCCAGCTTGCCGCTGAACGGCGCGCGAATGGTTTTGCGGCCGATTTGCGCGCTGAGGGCGTTGAAGTCGGCGCTGAGGCTCTTGAGCGTGGATTCGTCCACGTCGACCTGCGCTTGGGGCGCGGCGCCGGAGGTGGCGAGCGCCTTGGAGCGATTGACTTGGATGGTCGCGAGCTCGCGCTTGGCGCGCAGCGACGCGAGCTGGGCGCGCTCCACGCTGGTGTCCAGCTCGACCAGGAGCTGGCCTTGCTTGACGGTGTCGCCGGAATCGAAATGGAGGCGCGAGACGAGGCCGGGCGCGTCGTTACTGACGGCGACGCCCTTGGCTGAGACGACGCTGGCGACGGCGCTCAAGGTGTCCTCCCAGGTTTGCTTCTGGGCGACCACGGTGGCCACGACCTCGGGCGGCGGACCGGCTTTCTTCATCTGCTCGCCCATGCCGATGAGCTGGCCGATCTGCGCGCCTTTGATGGCAGCCAGACCTCCGATGAGGGCGATGAGCCCGACGATGACGATGACGTAACGCATGGGGGTTGCTTCGAGCCTCGTAGGTGGCGCTCAAGTCAACGTTTCTTCTCAATTTCCGTCGACCCAGCGCCCTGGTTCGCTTCACCCCCTAGTGCCCGCCACACCCGACCGCCACCCCCATCGACCGGACCCGGGATAATCCCACTTACAGCCTCGCCGCCATGCGTCGACCCGACACGGGATAATCCCATTTAGCGACGCGTCCGACCCGACGCCGCAGCGCGCAAGACCCGACCCGGGACAATCCCAGCTGCGGCTTGGTGCACCGGCACGCGACGGCCGGGTGGTGGGGCGGGATTTTTTGCCGACGGGGCGCTAAGCGAAATTATCCCGGTCGGGTCGATGGGGCGGGTCGGGTCGATGGGGCGGTGGGGTGGGGCGAAAATGAGGGGTGGAGAGGGGGGAGTGATCGCTTTTGTGCGGGAGGGCCTACGATATGTGGGTAGTGAGCCAGCAGCAGCCTTCGGCCGAAGTCGCCTTGCCCGTCCTGGGTGAGGGCTTGCCCTCGAACGAGGAACGGGCGCGCGAGCTGGCGCTCCGCGCGGCGGCCGGCGACCTGGTCGCGACGCAGGAGTTCTTGGCCTACGTGTGGCCGACCTTGTCGCGCGTGGCAGCGGGGGTGCTGGGCGCTCGCCATCCCGATTTCGACGACGCCGTGCAGCAGTCGATGATCGCGCTCGTGCGCGCGCTCCCTGCGTTTCGCGGTGAGTGCCACCCGGCTGGCTATGCGTCGCGCATCACGCTGCGCGTCGCGTTGCGGGTCCGTCGCAACGTCAAGCGCGATGCGTCACGGCGCGAGGCTCTCGGCCAACTGACACCGGTCGACGAGACCGCAGCGTCCGTCAGCGACGACGCGCTCGGCTCGCGCCGCCGCGAGCTCTTGCGCGAGCTGCTCGAAGACCTGCCCGAAGAGCAGGCCGAGGCGCTGGCATTGCGCGTGGTCATGGGCTGGACCCTCGAGGAGGTGTCGCGAGCCAGCGGCGCTCCGGTGAACACGGTGCGCAGCCGCGTGCGCCTCGCGAAAGAGGCGCTGCGCCAGCGCATCGAAAATCGACCCAGTCTATCCGAGCTCAAGGTGAAGCCATGACGGTCGTCGGCCTTCATCCCGAAGAGCTTTTCGACAAGCTCATCGAGGGCGAGCTGACGCCGTCGGAACGTGAGCGGCTGATGGCGCACCTCGAAGGCTGCGAGGTGTGCCGCTTCGAGCACGCCGCGCGCGCTGATTTTCAGGCTGAAGCGCTGATGCTCGCTCCCGGCGATCCGCCCGCGCTCTTGCCCGTGCGCGCGCCGGCTCGGCAGCCCCTGCCGACACCTCGCAGGCGTTCGCGGCTCTTGGTTTGGGGTTTGGCGGCTGCCGCGCTGATCAGTGCCAGCGGTGCTTTGGCTTCGGCGATGACCGGCAAGGCTCCCTGGAGCGCACTGTCGATCACGCTCACACGCTCGCCGGAGAGCAAGCAAGCCGTCGCGCGGACCACGCCGGCCGAGCGCGCCACAACCACCATCGTTACACCGCCAGCCGCGGTCGCAAGCGAGCCCGCACCTGCCTCGGGCGCTGCCGTCGCTGCTTCCGCGATGGTCGATGAAGTCCCGCCCATCGTGCCGCTTTCCGCGGCGCTCCGATCAGGGGCAACTCCGCACGCTCACTCCGCGTCATCGACCCGCAAAGAGCCGACCCGCAAAGAGCCGAGCGGAAGCGCGCTGGTAGCCAGCGCGGTCAACGGCTCGAGCGACGACACCGCCGCTCGAGAGAAGGAGCCGCTCAGCGCCGGCAAGCTGTTTGCCGAAGCCAATCAGGCGCGCCGTGCCGGTGACATCGGAAGAGCCTCGGGCCTTTATCATCTGTTGCAGGATCAGTTTCCGGGGTCGAGCGAGGCCCAGCTCTCGCGCGTGACCTTGTCGCTGCTCCTCCTCGACAGCGGTGACGCGCAGGGCGCCCTGGTCGGCTTCGAGCGCTACCTGGCTGGAGCGTCGAGCGGGCTGGAGGCCGAAGCCCTGGTAGGCCGGGCGCGGGCGCTTGGTCGCTTAGGGCGTCGCGATCTCGAAGCCAAGGCCTGGCAAGAGGTGCAGCGCAAGTACCCGAGCTCGATTTACGGTAGGCAAGCGGGCGAGAGGCTCTCGGCGCTGGGTCTGCCGTGAAACGCGCCGTCATGGCCGTCGCGGCAGCCCTGGCGCTGCTGGCGCCTTCGGCGGCTGCTGCCGCGCCGGAGGCGAGCGCGCCGCGGGCTCACGTCGACGTGGCGCGCGTGGTCGACATTCGCGTCAAGGGCGACGCCGCAGCGCTGGCGCGAGTGCGCGTCGCAGCGCGCGAGCTCTTGCGCCGACTCGACGTGCAGGCCAATGTCCGGAGCGCCGACGAGCCGGAATTGGATCTGGGCGAGGGTGAGCCGGCTCCGATGGTCATTGCCCAGCTCGATCTGCGTAGCCTCGCGGCCCCCAGCATCGCCATCGTGGATGGACGCACGCGGCAGGAGCTCAGCTCGCGCAGCCTCAACGACGCGACGTCGCTCGAAACTGGCGTCGAAGCGCTCATGCACGTGCTCTACCTGAGCGTGGAGTCGATGTTGCAAGTCGGTGAGCGCGAGCCCGCGACGCCGAACCCCGCGCCCCATCCGGACAAACCCAAGTCGGTAGCACCTCAACAAGGTCACTCGGGAGCTCGGCTCGGCTTCGACCTCGGACCGCTCCTGCGCCTGAGCTCGCTCGGAGGCGGGCGGATCGTGCCGGGTGGTGGTGTTGCGCTCGAGCCGCGCGTCGACGTTGGTCCCGGGCAGGTCGGCCTGCTGTTTTCGGCGGCCGTGCACGGCACGAGTGAGCTGGCTTTTGCGCGCGGCATTGCCGAGGTAAGGCCGCTGCAATTCAGGCTCGGCCCGACCTTCGACTGGCTGCTGTCGTCCGAGGTGTCCGGTTGCTTTGGGCTTTCCGGGGGCTTCGACACCTTCATCATCAACGCAGTCGAGGCGCCCGATGCGGGTCAGGTGCACGACGGCACGAGCACGACCGATCCCGTCGTGACGGGTCTTTTGGGCGCCCGCTTGCCCCTTTCGAGCCGCACGTTCCTGTCAGCGATGGCGTCGCTCGATCTCGATCTCGCGCCCGCGTCGTTCGTGGCACGTCGCGACGAGACGAGTGAGGTCGTGCTCGGCTTGCCGCGTTGGCGCGCCGGCTTCACGTTGGCGCTCTCGTTCACCGCGGCCGGCACGCGCCGCTTCGCCCCGGGAGCTTCCGAGAAGTGAAGCTTCGACGCTCCCTCCGGTCGCACGAGGCGACGTTCGCGTTCAGCGGTCTCGCGACACTGGCGCTCGGCCTAGCCGCGCTCGGTGGCTGCGAAGGCCACGAGATCGCCGTGTTCGACGTACCGCCGGGCGGCGCGGCAGGCTCGACGGGCGCTGCTCCGCTTGCATCGGGCGGCGCCAGCGGCAGTGGCGGAAGCGCAAGCTTCGCCGGCGGCAACGCGGGAGTTGGCGGCGGCGCCAGCGGTAGTGGCGGAAGCGAAGCAGGTGGCACTGCCGGCACCGGTACTGGAGGCGCAGGCGGCGGCGTCTTGCCCAACCTTGGTGGTTACGGAGGCACCTCGGGTGGCTCAGCCGGCGCAGCCGGTACTGCAGGCTCAGCCGGCGCCGCGGCCACGCCGTGCACCACCAAGGCCGAGTGCCCGGAGAACTGGCGCTGCGAAAAGCGCGGCTGCGCGGCGACCCAGGGCACCTGCGAGCCGCCGATTGTGTTCGTGCCGCCCGAGCCGTTGCCGGTGTGCGGCTGCGACGGCGTGACGTATTGGAACGACGCCGTGCGCCGGCAAGCCGACGCCACGCTGGACCAGCCCGGCGAATGCCACGACTCGGCGTGCGCGTGCGAAGTCGGCGCCGACTGCAAGGTGCCGTTCGCGTCGTGCAGCCATCTCATTCCCGGGGACCAATGTGGCCGCGGCATCGGCGCGTGCTGGGTGCTGCCTCAACAATGCCCGGCCAGCACGAATGCAGAGTGGCGCGAGTGCAAGCCGCCGGATGCTGGCACTACGCCGCCGCCCTGCGTCGACATGTGCACGGCGATCGCGTCTGAGAAGCCCTACAACCGACCGCACCACGCCGACGTGTGCAACTAGCTACTCGGTAGCGAGGGAG
This sequence comes from Myxococcota bacterium, assembly GCA_048498935.1. GTDB lineage: Bacteria > Myxococcota_A > Polyangia > Polyangiales > Polyangiaceae > PMG-095. Next base: position 2,817 of record JBEHXA010000255.1, on the reverse strand, counting down.
CGAGCCGGGTAGGGACGGGCTTGCTTGATGAACAGGTGCGGCAAGCCGTCGGTTTGATCCATGTCGTCGAACTTGAACTCGACGTCCATGCCGTACCAGCCTTGGTTGCCCGAGCGCGGGCCGTAGGCGGCTGAAAAGCGCTCGTGAATGGCCTTGAGCGCCTGGCCCAGCTCGTAGGCCTGCTTGCTAGTCAGCACGGTCTCGCCCTCGTCAATCAGGTTCGAGTGAGCGAGGTACGTGATGGGCTGGTTCGGGTTATCGAAGAAGTACAGGAACGAGTCACTCGTGACGCCGGGCGGGGGGTGCACGACCTCTGCGTCGCCGCCCCATTGCACGTTGACGTAAAACGCGGGCTCGATACCGGCGACGTCGAAGGGGTTGTTCGTGACGGCGACGCCGTTGGCCTCTTCGGCGGGGAAATTGTGGTGCACCAGCAGGGCCATGCCGACGCTGTGGTGATCGATGCCGTAGTAGCTGCGCTCTTCGAAGGTGCGAAACAGCCAGATCGAAGACCAGGCGCCCTTCACTGCGTCGAGCACGGTCTCCCAGTTCTCCGGATTGCCCGTCTGGGATTCGTAGCAGCCGGCGCACGGAAAGCCGTCCAAGTCCTCGCTGTTGGTGCTGGTCCGAAAGCGCATGCTAAGCCCCGGATAGTCTGCTTCGAGCTTGGCGCGCAGCAGGGCTTGGAAGTCTTCGTTCACTGGCGCCGCGAGCATGTCGGCGCGCAGCTCGGCCAGCGCTTGCTCGCGCACGGCCGGATCGGACTGGAAATCGGAGTCTTCGAGCAGCGCGTCGATCTGCTCGAAGAGCCCATTTTCTTCCATGAATTGCGAGTAGTAGAAGACTGGAATGCCGAACGCCTTGGGCGTCGGAACGCCGTCCGTCTTGGCCAGAATCGAGTACTGAGCGGCCTTGCCGCCCCAGGCCCGTACTGACTCCTTGATCGCATCGCGCAGCGAGACGTCGTCCGTTTCCGGAGTGACGTCCTCGATGTCGAGCAGCTCCTGCGGCTCGAGGTTCAGAGCAGGCAGCACGACTGGCGTCGGCTTGTGCGCTTCCCAGAACTCGTCGGCCTCGTCCGCGCTCACGGCGCGCACGCTCCATTCGCTGGGTCCGACGGTGAGCTCGACCCATTCGCCTTCGAGCGAGCGCAGGGTCTCGTCGTCGAAAGCGCCGCGCAGACCCATGTTGGGCGTGCGGCGGTTTTGGGAGAGCACGTTCACGTGAGACAGCGGCGTCTGAAACTGCTCGGTGATGAGACCGGCGACGACCGAGATGTCGTTGGGCGCCTCGTCGAGCACCGCGATCTCCTGATAGCCCAGGTAGATGTCTTCGAGCTCGGCGGCCCGCGCGAAATGCAGGCGCCCGATGGTAGTGCCCAAGGTGAGCGGCTGGTAGTCGATCTGCGCGTACAGCTCGTTCGTTTCGATGACCTGAACGCTGCTCGGTAGCTTGGCAGCCGTTTTGGCGATCGCCTCCGAAGTGGGATGAAACTTCAGGATCGGGCCGAAATATGCGGCGCTTTTCACCGCGTCGTACAAGGCCGCGATCATGTCGGCGGAGGCCGTGTCGTAGGGCGATAGCTCGAGCGCCCACACCTTGGGTCCCTCGTAGTAGCTCACCGCGCCCAGCACGAAGCGCCGATCCGGGCGGTAGTACTCGCTGGCTTCGAAACTAGAGAGCTCGGGTACGCGCGGCAAGTCGCCGCCCGACAGGTGAGTGCTCACGAAGTCATAGTGAATGGGAAAGCGCGTGCTGTTCTGGAAGTAGAGCGCGCCGTCGTCGTACTGGTCGAGCACGACCTTGACCGAGCGTGCGCCCGGCAGGCTGGCGTCGAGCGGCACCGAGGCCAGCGCGTCGAAGTCCGCCTTGCACGGGATGTCCTGGGCCGAGTCGGGAGCGTCCGCTTCCGCATCGACCAGGCACGTACCTTCTTTCACGCTGTCGCCGGTGGGCCCGCCCGCGTCCGGCTGCTCACCGCACGCGAGCAGTGCGAGCGCCACGCACGCCAGCCACGTCGATCGCTGTATCATTTGCAGGTAAAATCGGTTTGGCAGGTGGTGCCGTCGGGGCATTCGGGCGGATCGCCGGCCTCGGGCTCGGCGCCCGTGCAGCTGGTCAGCCCATCGATGGTCACGGCGCGTTGAGCTTTGGATGACACCACCAGCTCGACCCGGCCTGGCGCAATCTGGGCGCCATCACGCGAGCTGCGAGTCGCCCCCAAGCTCGGAAAGCCAGCAAAACCGAGCCCTAATAGCTCGGTCACCAAGGCTGCGGAAATGGTGAGCGCGCCGTCGTCCGCGGCGTCGCACTCGATCAAGCCGCGCGTGCCGCCGTGATGGCTGATGTCGATTTTGACGTGTACGACGCTGTTCTTCGGATCGGCCGCGGCCTGCCACTCGAGCTCCAGGCTCTTGTCTTCCTTGAGCTCGAAGTCGGTCGAAGTGATCTCGAGCGGCGCGACACCCGCCGTCGTCAGCTCGAACGCCGCAAAGTCGCCGCCCGCGGCGGTGAGCTTGATCGCGTCGCCCTCAGCGAACGGAGGAGCTTCGAACGCGACCCCCGCCGCCGGCTGATACGCCTTCGCGATCTCTTTCAACGTCAAGTCGCTGCCGCCGCCGACCAGCTTCAGGCCGCTCAGCTTGACCTCGCCGACGCTGTGGCCTTCCGGGTACGCCATGCATACATCGTCGTCGACGCAGACGTCGGCGCCGCAGCATTCGCTGCAGAAGGGCACCCGAGGTACCTCTAGCCAGCACTCGCCGTCGGTCTTGGTCGTCTCCCAAATGATCGTCGGTGGGGTGGCGCCACCGTTCA
>JBEHXA010000254.1:0-10253 GCA_048498935.1 Myxococcota bacterium | reverse complement strand
AGAACACTTCGAGGTCGTTGCGCGTCACTAGCTCCGGGAACATGCCGGCGGTGTGCTCGAACAAGGTGCGCCGCAAGTCGGCCTCGCTGCAGCCGAAGCGCGCCGCCACGCCGGGCAAGTACCAAACTGGTTCGAGCGCGGCCTTCACGACCACGATCGCGCCACCCGGCTTCAAAATCTTGCCGTCGACTTTCAGGCGCCCGGCCTCCACCGCGTCGGCCAGCTCCGGCATTTGGATGTGGGCGCGCGTGATCGCGATGGTGGGGCGAATATCGTAGCCCTTCTCGAAATAGGGCTTGAACACCTCGCTCACGAGCGCGCCCCACGGATCGAGCGAAACGATCTTGGTGGGGTCGAACCATTGCGGAAACGGACCGATCGAGTGCGTCGGCGCCGTATTCGTCAAATCAGGCTTGCGCAGTGGGTCGAGCGCGCCTGCCGCCACCGCTACCGCGCGGTACACCGAATACGAGCCCGCGTGCGTGCCGATCACGTTGCGCTGCCCCGTGTTGGTCACGGTGCCGATCAGCGGCCCGCGCGTCATCGCATCCGCGGCGCCCCAAACCACCGGCACCGGTTTGGGCCCATGCCCACCCGGGTGCGACGTGAGAACGATGGCTTTCGGACGCTTGGGCCTGGCTTTGGGGGTGGTCATCGTGAGTCCTTGCGGGTCGCGGCCGGGACCAAGACCCGCGAGGATCTCACAAGCTTAGAACCCGTTTCAGAGCTTGGCGAGGATGTCGTTCAAGGTTCCGCTGGGGCGCAGTGCGGCTGACGCCTTGGCCGGATCGGGCTGGTAGTAGCCACCCACATCCACCGCTTTGCCTTGCGCGTCGATTTGCTCTTTGACGATCTTGGCTTCATTTTCGGTGAGGGCGGCGGCGACGGGCGCGAATACCTTCTTCAGCTCGGCGTCACCGTTTTGCTCGGCCAGGGCCTGGGCCCAGTACAGGCACAGGTAAAAGTGGCTGCCGCGGTTGTCGATGCCGCCGACCTTGCGCGACGGTGACTTGTCGTTCTCGAGGAACTTGCCGTTGGCGGCGTCGAGCGTGTCGGCCAGCACCTTGGCTTTGGCGTGCTTGAAGACGATGCTCAAATGCTCGAGGCTCGCCGCGAGCGCGAAGAACTCGCCGAGCGAATCCCAGCGCAGGTAGTTCTCTTCCAAGAACTGTTCGACGTGCTTGGGGGCCGAGCCGCCCGCGCCGGTTTCGAACAGGCCGCCGCCGTTCATCAGCGGCACGATCGAGAGCATCTTGGCGCTGGTGCCCACCTCGAGGATCGGGAACAAGTCCGTGAGGTAGTCGCGCAGCACGTTGCCGGTCACCGAGATGGTGTCCTGCCCCTGGCGGATGCGATCGAGCGAGAACTGCGTGGCTTCGGCCGGTGGCAAGATGCGCAGGTCGAGCCCCTTGGTGTCGTGCTGCTCGAGGTACTGCTTCACCTTGGCGATGATCTGCCCGTCGTGAGCGCGCTTTTGATCGAGCCAAAAAACGGCCGGTGTGTTGCTGAGGCGCGCGCGCGTCACCGCGAGCTTTACCCAGTCTTGCACCGGGGCGTCTTTCGTCTGGCAGGCGCGCCAGATGTCGCCCTCTTCCACGTCGTGCTCAATCAGCGTCTTGCCGCTGCCGTCGACGATGCGCACCTTGCCGGCCTTGGCGATTTGGAACGTCTTGTTGTGCGAGCCGTACTCTTCGGCGGCTTGCGCCATCAAGCCGACGTTCGGTACCGAACCCATCGTGGCTGGGTCGAGCGCGCCGTGCTTCTTGCAGTCGTCGAGCACCGTTTGGTACACGCCCGCGTAGCTGCTGTCCGGGATCAGCGCCAGTGTGTCGGCCAGCTTGCCCTGCGCATCGTACATCTTGCCGCCGGCGCGGATCATGGCCGGCATACTGGCGTCGACGATCACGTCGCTCGGCACGTGCAAGTTGGTGATGCCGTTGTCCGAGTTCACGTAAGCGAGGCCAGGGCCAGCCGCGAGCGCCGCCTTGATGTCGGCTTCGATGGCGGTAGCCTTGTCGGCCGGCAACCTCTTGATCTTCTCGACCAGGTCGCCGAAGCCGTTGTTCAGATCCACCCCGAGCTCGCTGAACGTGGCGGCGTGCTTGCTCAGCAAATCCTCGAAAAATACGCCCACGGCCAGCCCGAAGACGATCGGGTCGCTGACCTTCATCATCGTGGCCTTCAGGTGCAGCGAAAGCAGCACGCCGTCTTGCTTGGCCTGGGCGATCTGCGCCTCGTAAAATGCGACCAGTGCGCGCTTGCTGATGCACGTGGCATCGATGATCTCGCCCGCCTTCAGTCCGAACTTGTCCTTCAACACCGTGACCGAGCCATCGGCGGCCGTAAACTCGATCTTCACGTCGGTCGCGGCCGGCACCGTCACTGATTTCTCGTTCGAGAAAAAGTCGTCCTTGCCCATGGTTGCGACGCGCGTCTTCGAGTCGCTCGACCATTTGCCCATCGAGTGCGGGTGCTTCTTGGTGTAGTCTTTTATGGCCTTCGGCGCGCGCCGATTCGAATTGCCTTCGCGCAGCACCGGGTTCACGGCCGAGCCCTTGACCTTGTCGTAGCGCGCCTTCGCGTCCTTCTCGGCGTCGCTCTTCGGTGACTCGGGATAATCCGGCACTTGGTAGCCGTGCAGCTGAAGCTCGGCGATTGCTTCCTTCAGCTGCGGCACCGAGGCGCTGATGTTCGGCAGCTTGATGATGTTGGCCTCGGGCTTCAAGGTGAGGGCGCCCAGCTCGGCCAGCGCGTCGCTCGTCTTCTGCGCGGCCGGCAAGAGGTCCGCAAACACCGCCAGGATGCGCCCGGAGAGCGAGATGTCGCGCGTCTCCACGTTGATGCCCGCGTGCTTCGTGAAAGCCTGCACGATCGGCAGGAGCGAAAAGGTGGCGAGGGCAGGCGCTTCGTCGGTTTGCGTATAGATGATGGTCGGCTTGTCGGACATGACGGGGGCGGGATTGTCCCACCAAACCCGTCAGTGATACAGGTCCAATCACGTCCCCTTTCTGGTCTCCCCAGCGCGCGGCCGGTCGCCTGCTCATTTCGGCCCTCGTCGGCGTAGCCGCAACGCTGCTGACACGCGACGCTCCAGGTTGGCAGCTGCGTTTCATGGTCGGCTGGGACGCCCTGGCGGTAACGCTGCTCTGCCTCTCGTGGCGCCTGCTGTGGTTCTCGGACGCGCGCGAAACCGAGCTCCGCGCTGGCGACGAAGACGCGGGTCGGTTCGCGGTCTTCGTCATCGCGGTGCTGTCGAGCCTGGTCAGCCTGTTCGCATCGGCGCTGGTGCTGCGCCTACTGCGTGGCCAGGCTTCCGCGAATTTTTGGGTCGCGCTCGCGCTGCTCTCGGTCGCGCTATCTTGGCTCGTCACCCACACGGCTTACGCGCTCCGCTACGCGCACCTCTACTACCGCGGTGAGGTCAACGGCGGCCTGCTGTTCCCCGGCACCAGCGCCCCCGCCGACATGGACTTCGCCTACTACTCTTTCACGCTCGGCATGTGCTTCCAGGTCTCCGACGTACAAATCACGTCATCCGAAATCCGTCGCGCCTCGCTCGGCCACGCCCTCATCTCGTTCCTGTTCAACACCACCATCCTGGCACTCGCGCTCAACGTAGTGTTTCAGCTGCTCGGTGGTGGCAATTGAGGATCGAGTAGGCCGAGTCTCGTTCGTAGCGAGCGGCCCAGCTGGGCCGCCGTAACCAGGCCTACCAACCTCATGTGTCGACTCGACCCGTCCTTCGTTCGTCGGTGGCGTCGGTGGCGTCGGTGGCGTCGGTGGCGTCGGTGGCGTCGGTGGCGCGCACACGCTTCTTCACGCTGCGCCACCGCGAAGCTGAGCTAAGCTCCAGCGCGGATGAACGAGCTGAAGCAACTGCGCTGGATCGCGATCGCCGAAGGCGCGTCATTCGTGCTGCTGTTGTTCGTGGCCATGCCGCTCAAGTACTGGGCGGGGCTGCCGCTTGCAGTGCGAGTTGTGGGGCTGGTGCACGGCCTGCTGTTCGTCGGTTTCGTGTGGGCGCTGTTTCAGGCAGCCGTCGAGCGCAACTGGCCGCCCAAGCGTTGGGGCGCCGCCTTCATTGCCTCACTCTTGCCCTTCGGCACGTTTGTTTTCGACCGCACGCTCAAGCGCGAAATCAGCGCAGGCTAGCCGCCCGGACGTCCACGTGCCCTGCTCGGCTTTCTCGAGCAGCACGGCGCCCGTGATTGCCGCTCGCCTGATCCTGCATCCGCTCATCACACCCGCTCCCTTCGACTCAGGGGTTTTCGTGATCGCTTTTCGTGTCGCATTTGCGACATGAAAAATTCAATGAATTCGCAGCCGCTGCGCCCTAAGTACTACATGTCGCATTTGCGACATCCTCCGCTTGAGAGCCGGCCCAACCGGCCCCCACCAACCAGCCAAGCCGACCCGGACTACTGGCTAGGGTGTCGCATCTGCGACAAGGCGTCAGCGCGGCATTCGGTCCGCGATTTCATTGAGAAATCTAAGTCGCAAGTACGACATCGAAACAAGAACGAAGACCGACGATCGAGGTCGAGCGGTCGAGATCGAGGTCGAGGTCGAGGTCGAGGTCGAGGTCGAGGTCGAGCGTTGTCGCGATCGGAGTCGATTCAGGCGCGGTTGTGCAGGAAGCGGTGTTCGTGGGCGAGCAGCCACTGTTTGCGTTCGAGGCCGCCGGCGTAGCCGGTGAGGGCACCGCTGGCGCCGACCACGCGGTGGCAGGGCACGATGATGCCGATGGGATTTTTGCCGTTGGCGAGGCCGACCGCACGGGGGGCGTTGGCGTTGCCGAGCCGGCGCGCGATCTCGCCATAGCTGTCGAGTTCGCCGAACGGAATTTTGCGGAGCTCGCGCCACACGCGCTGTTGAAACGCCGTCCCGGCGCCGCGCAGTGGTAGGTCGAAATCGCGCAGCTTGCCGGCGAAATAGGCCTTTAGCTGCGCCCTCACTTCTTTGAAGGGCTTGTCGTTCGGCTCGCAGTCGTCGCGCAGCGCCGGGCGATAGCGCTGCTCGTGCATGTATAGGCCGGAAAGGGCCGAGTCGTCGCCGACCAGCCAGAGGTTGCCGACTGGTGATTCGAACTCACTGAAAAAGGGGGCGTCGATGGTCTTCATGGTCAGTCATCCACCTTGCGAGAGTCCGTGCCAGAGGTGCAGCGCGGCGTACGACCTCCAGGGACGCCACGCTTCCGCATGAGCTAGCAATGCGCGTGGCTTGTCGATGCCGATGGCGCGCAGTAGGCCTAGGTCGGAGTGGGGAAAAGCATCCGGATCTCCGAGCGCGCGCATGGCGATGTATTCAGCCGTCCAGGGGCCGATACTCGGTAGCTCGAGCAGCGCGGCGCGAATTGCCGCGAAATCGGCTGGAGGCTCGAGCTGCACGACGCCGTCGGCGGCAGCGCGGGCCAGTGCGCGCACGCTTTCGGCGCGTTTGCTGGTGAGCCCGCGATCGATGAGCTGCTGCAGCGTGGCGTTGGCGACGTCGCTGGCGTCGGGGGCGATGCCGTTCAGCTCCGGTAAGGGCGTGCTGATGCTCGAGCCGAAGGTGGTCACGAAGCGGCCGTAGATGGTGGTCGCGGCCTTCACGGTGATCTGTTGACCGAGCACGGCGCGGAGCGCTAGCTCGAAGCCGTGCAGCGCACCCGGAACCCGTAGCCCCACGGTGCGGCGCAGCAACGGCCCGAGCGCGCGATGCCGCTTCAAAAAGGCGTCGATCACCCCCGGGTTCGCACCCAGATCGAACAGGCGCCGCAAGCGCACGCGCAGCTCCGGCAAGACTTGCAACAGCGACGGCGATACTTCTACCCCGAGCAAGTTGTGCGAGAGCGGCGCTGCGGCGATGTAGCCACGATGCTTGCCGATCCGAACGGTGCGAAAGTAGCGCTCACCTTGCAAGGATTCGGTGCCCGTACCTGCGCGCCCCACCAAAAAGTGGATCAGCGCCGGCCAGGCCAAAGGCGGCCTAAAACCCAGCTTGAGCAGCACCTGCCCGTTCGATGTGGAGTCGCGACGACCCTTGCGCAGGGCCAGCGGATTGAGCCGGTAGGCCTGCGAAAATTGACGATTGAACTGGCGCACGCTGTTGAAGCCGCTCGCGAACGCCACGTCGATCACCTTGAGCGACGTATCGGTCAGCAATTGCTTGGCGAGCAGCAGCCGGTGCGTTTGCGCGAGCGCGAGCGGGCTCACGCCGTACGCCGTCTCGACCACACGATGGAGCTGCCGCGAGCTCACGCCGAGCTCCGCCGCCAAACCTTCGACTCCGCCGTCCGTCAACGCACCCGCTTCGATGCGGGCCACCGCCGCGTTGGCGAGTCTCAGGGTCGCGTCTACCTTGGCAGCACCCGGGGAGAGCTCCGGTCGACAGCGCAGGCACGGACGGAAGCCAGCGGCTTCAGCCAGGACCGGGCTGTCGAAGTACGAGCAGCGATCGCGCCCCGGCGTCCGCACCGTGCACACCGGGCGGCAGTAAACGCCAGTGGTCGAAACCCCGACGAAGAATACGCCGTCGAAGCGCGCGTCACGCGCCTTCACGACCTCGTAGCATTGTCGTTCGTCGAGCGTCACGAGCAGAGCTTAGCTCCGTGGAGCCGGTCCGTCTGGCCGCTTTCGGACGCGATCGCTAAATCGCGTTTGCGCCATAAACAGCCGCAGATTGCGGTTTTTGGGAGCTAGGGCGAGAGATCCAGACGGAAGCAGACGCTGCCCTGGTCTCGCGCGAACAGGTACTTGCCATTACGCGACAGCTGCGGGTGCACCCAAGAGATACCTTCGCTAATGAAAGGGACATCCCAGTTGTCGATCCAACTCCCGGGGTAAACGTCGACGCCCTTGTTCTGGGGTACGACCGCGTCGAGCTCTTGCATTTCGCCCTGCGCGGTCCAATAAAAGCTGTGGACGAGATCGGCTCCCGAGTACTCGTTGCCAACGCCGTGCGCTCCGGTAGCGTCGAGCTCGAGCAGGGCAACACGCGCGTTCGAGCACGGTGCGTCCAAACACGCGCCAGTGCTGGACGTATCGGTGCCCGTGGCGTTGATGAGCTTGAGCACCTGACCGTCGCCTGACAGTGCCGTCGCGATCTTGCTCGTGCTCAGCACCTTGAAGGTGGAGTCACCGAGGTGCCAGCTGGCGTAACCAGACTTCGAGCTGAAGTAGGCCAAATCGCCGGCGCTCGTGATCTGCGCCGCGAAGGGAGCTGTCGCGGTCCAAGATAGAGACCCAGTGCCGCCCAGCCGCGTCAACGCCCGGTAGCCGCCGCTCACGGTGTAGCTAAACGGCGTGCCATTGCTGATACCAACCATGACCGACCCGTCGGTGTTGGTGGCGTACGGGAAACCGGTTCGGCCGAGCATCTGCACGCCGGTGGCTTCGGTCCAGCGATAGAGCGAGCCAGAAAACGTGCTGCCGTAGACCACGTTGCCATCGCCCGAGAGAGCAGCTGGCGTCTGTCTTCGATCGGCAATGCTCAACGGGAGCTCGGGCAAACCGTGCCAGCCTGAGCCCTCTTTCCACCACCCGTTGTCTGAAAGCAGCGTCTTGCCGTCGTCGCTGATGTCGACCGGGTTGCACTGCCCTAGCCATTCGAGCGGTCCGATAGCAGGCGCCGAGGGCTCGGGACCGCTGCCGTCGGGGTCGCGCTGATACACGGGAGCTTCGGTCTCGACTGGCGCTAGGAAGCAAGCGCCCTGAGCATCTTGCGCCAAGACGGTGTGCCCGTCGGCAGAGACGAATGGACCGTGCCGCAGCTGGCCATCGAGGCGATCGGCAGTTGGTGGACGGTCCAGGCTTGCGAGCCCTGGCGGCAGCACATCGCGCAGCTTGCGCATACCGTGAGCTTCAGACCAAAAGAACTGATAGTACGGGTCCCCGACGTGGTACTCGATGCCGACGGCGCGCTTGCCAGTGGCGTCGAAGTCCGTGATGACGACCGTCTCATCGTTGTCATCGCACGAGTCGGGGGGGGCCATGTAGAGCGAGCCAACCCCGCCACCGGAGAGGCACGTGCCGGTGCCTTCAATCGAATCCCACTCTCCGAACAAGAAGAGCCGTGCAGGCTTTCTACCGTCTCCCGTGAGCGCCGTATTGCGGAAGTGATCCTGCGAGAGCTCGAGGCCACCGCTCAGAGTCCAGGGCCAGACCATTCGATCCTGCGTGAAGTAGGCCACGTCGCCCGCTTCACTGAGCTGAGCTTCCATGTAGCTCGGCGACATGTCCTCGTCGAAGTGGGCGAGGCCTGCAAACCCGCCAGTTGGTGTCCAGCGCAGGGGCGTGCCGCCAGAGTCGTTGTCCAAGGCGAGCATGACCGTGCCGTCTAGGTTCGTGGCGAGCGGCGTATACGTCACACCGAACGGTTCGACCGCGCCGCCGATGGTCCAACGATACAGCTCATTTCCGATCGCCGAGCTGCTGCTGCCGAAGACGACGTTGCCGTCCGCGGAGAGAGCGCGCACGGTGCTTTGCACGGAGCCGCCAGCGAGCTCGGGCGGAGCTTGCCAGCCGGTACTTTCTCGCCACACGCCTTGCTCGGCCAGCACGGTCATGCCGTCGTTGCTCAGGCCGAGCGGATTGCACGGACCGAGCCAGGTGACGTCGGCGGCGGTGCCTCCTGTTCCGCCTGAGCCCGCCGCGCCGCCCCCGCTGGTGGCGCCGCTGCCACCGTTGCTCGCGCCTCCACCACCGGTTGCGCCGCCCCCGCTCGAAGTGCCGCCGGTACCGCCGCCGGCGTCGGCGACATGGAAGGTGACGGGCTCGGAGATGCCCTCGGAAGGGACGATGGTGGTGCCTGCAGCGCGGACGAGGACGCGCACATCGCGTGGGCCGAGCGGCGCATCGGCCGGTGGCGCCCAATCGCAGGTGGGTGAGGTGGAGTAAGCGCAGACGCGCGTCCAGCTGGTGGCGACGGAGGTTTTGACCTGGAATTGGTACTCGGGATTCGAGCAACCGGCCGAGGCCGTGAAAGTAGCGGTAGCGCCCGGAGCGACGCTGGCCGGTGCGGTCACGCTGGCGGTCATGCAGGAGTCGGCAAAGTGCCGGGTGCCCTGCTTGTAGCTATACACTTGCGAAGTGCCTTGAGCTTTGACGAGCGCGCGGATGAGATGAGTGCCAGTGAGGGCGGCGGTGTGCCAAACGGTTTGGGGCGAGGGCGAGCCGGTGACCAAGACCTGGGTAGTGCCGTCGGGTGAAATGTCTTCGAAGCGGTATTCAGGGACGCCGCCGCCGGTGCAGGTGGAGGTGGCGCTGAGCGCGAAGTCAGGGCCGACCTTGCCGATCTTGATGCTGGCCGCGGTGCAGTTTGCGCCGCCGAGCTTGAAAGGCGTGGTGACCTCGGCCTCGGTCAACAGGTAGCCCCGTTTGCGCACGGTGACGCGCACGTCGCCGGCGCCTGCTGCCGCACTAGCGGAGCTCCACGTTTGCTGGGGTGAGGTTTGCCAGGTGCCAAGCTGCTCGTAAACGGTGGTGCCCGGCTTGCGCACCTCGAAGAGGTACTCGGGAGCGATGCCGGCATCGCAGGTGGCAGCGGCGGTGAAGGTGACGAGATCTCCCGGCTCCGGGACGCTTGGGGAAAGGCCAACGGTGACGGCCGGGCAGGCGCTGCCGACGGCGTAGCGGAGTGCCTTCTGGACATCGATGTCGGTGTGACCCGCGCGTCGCACTTCCATGAGCAGCTTGTAGTTGCCCTCTTGAGTGAGGGAGGAGGTATCCCAATCGCAGGAGCTGCTGGCTTGCCAGTCGCAGGGAGTGCTCTTGCCATTGTTGCGCGGAGCCATGACCCTGAAGCGGTACTCGAGCGGCTCGCTGCCGACGCAGGAGGCAGAGCCGGTCATGGTGACCCCACCGGCGAGGTTTGGTTGCCTCGGCTGCGGGCTCACGCTGAAGGTGGCGGAGCAGTAGCCAGTCAGCTCCTGATCGGAGCTGCCGAAGTACTCGCCCCGATCTGGCGTGTCACTGCAGCCGAACGCAGCGAGCACGCCGACGCACAGCGACCACGCCCGAAAACCCACCACCTTTTTCCCGACCCGCATGGCCCCAAGGTACCGTCTCGCGGCGATAGTTACAAGCGGCGGCGCAGCAATGTCACATCGCTATCGGTGGCGCGTTTCGCCTACGGGATGATCGATAGCCGGACGGCACCATTCGGCTACACTCGCTCCATGGTGCGTCGTGACGCAAAGGAAGGACTGACCCCGCAAGGGGGCGGCTCGACCGATGCTCGCTGCGCTTTTCCAGAGGGTGGAAGTCCCTTGCCGG
>JBEHXA010000253.1:0-10283 GCA_048498935.1 Myxococcota bacterium | reverse complement strand
ATCCCCACGTACAGAACGACCTTCTTCATCGGCGCCTCCCACCTTAAGAAATAATGAACGAGTAACGAAAGAGTCTCTCCCAATAACTCAACCCGCGCGTTCGACGCAAGTGAACTGAGCCCGATCCAGCGACGCTGGAGGCGTCGATGTGGGTGCAGAAGCGTCCTGCCTACCCCGGAGTGTTACGCTTACTTGGCGATGTCGTGCGCAGCGAGTCGCTCGAGGGCTTGCACCATGCCGGAGTGATCGAGCCCCGCGCCGCCCGCCGCGACGACCGCGTTGAATAGCTGCTGGCAATTGCTGGTCGCCGGCAAGCTGATGCCCAGCTCTTTCGCGCCCGAAAGAGCCAGGTTGAGATCCTTTTGGTGGAGCGCGATCCGGAAACCGGGCTGAAAGTTGCGCTTGATCATGCGCTCGCCGTGCACTTCCAAAATCCTCGACGAAGCGAAGCCGCCCATCAACGCTTGTCGCACCTGCGCCGGATCGGCACCCGCCTTGGACGCGAACAGCAGCGCCTCACCCACTGCCTCGATCGTGGCCGCGACGATGATTTGATTGGCGACCTTGCACGTTTGGCCGGCGCCGCTCTCGCCGATCAGCGTGATGTTCTTACCCATCAGCTCGAACAGCGGCTTGATCGCGTCGAACGTGGCCTGCGTACCACCCACCATGATGGTGAGCGTGGCTGCCTTCGCGCCTACCTCACCGCCCGAGACGGGCGCGTCGAGGTACTCGCAGCCGAGCTCGCGGATGCGCGCCGCAAACTTCTTCGTCTCGGTCGGTGAAATCGAGCTCATGTCGACGATTGTCTTGCCGGCGTTGAGCGCGCCAGCGACGCCGCCCTCGCCGAACAGGACCTTTTCGACATCGGGTGTGTCCGGGAGCATCAAGAAGATGACGTCGCTGCTCTGAGTAACCTCGACGACCGACTTGGCTGCGGTGCAACCCTCCACCGCAGGATTGCTGCGACTGAAGGTGAGCACGCGATGCCCGCCCTTCGCCAGGTGCGAAGCCATCGGCTTCCCCATGATGCCAGTACCGATGAAGCCGACGTTGGTCATGTCATCTACTCACAGATAGGGTTTCGCCCAGCCCAGGCCGTCGTCGGTCTTGGTCTTGGGTTTGTACTCGCAGCCCACGTAGCCGTTGTAACCTTCGCGATCGAGCAGGTCGAACAGGAAGGGATGATGGATCTCGCCGGTGCCGGGCTCGTTGCGACCGGGGTTGTCCGCGAGCTGCAGGTGCGCGATGCGCGGCAGGTTACCCTTGATGGTCGGGCCCAAATCGCCCTCCATGATCTGCATGTGATAGATGTCGTACTGCAGATACAGGTTGTTCGAGCTCACCTCGGCGAACACCTCGAGCGCCTGCTTGGTGTGGCACACGTAAAAACCGGGGACGTCCCGCGTGTTGATCGGCTCGAGCAGCAGCTTGATGCCGGCCCGGTTCAGCTCGGCGGCTGCAAACTTGAGGTTGTCGACGAGCGTGCTCAGGAGCGCGTCGGGGTCGGCTCCGGCAGGCGCGATGCCGGCGAGGCAGTTCAACTGCGTGCAGCCGAGCGCCTTCGCGTACTCGATCGCCTGCCCTACCCCGTCGCGAAACTCGCCGCGGCGCGCCGCCAGGCACGCAATACCTCGCTCGCCTTTGGCCCAGTCACCCGACGGCAGGTTGTGGAGGGCCTGAACCAGCCGGTGCTGCCCCAGGTTGTCGACGAGCTGCTGCTTTTCGTAGCCGTAAGGGAACAGGTACTCCACCGCTTTGAAGCCGGCCTTCGCCGCGGCGCCGAAGCGGTCGAGGAAGTCGAGCTCGTTCCACAGCATGGTCAGGTTGGCGGCTAATTTCGGCATCGCTCCTCCCTTACGGCGCTTTGAATTTTCGAGCCAAGCTCTGCGCGGCGTTGCGAAGTAGGCCCGTGTCTCCGCCGACCGCCACGAAGGTCATCCCCATGTCCAGGTACTTGCGCGCATCAGCCTCGACCGGGGCCAGGATGCCGCAAGCCTTGCCGTGCCGCTGAGCCCCCTCCAACACCTGCCGGATCGCTGCCTGCACCTCGGGCAAGTTCGGTTGCAGCATCACTCCATAAGCTGCCGACAGATCCGACGGCCCGATGAACAGAGCGTCGACGCCTTCGACCGCCGCGATGTCGGCGGCCGCGTCCACCCCGGCCTTGCTCTCGATTTGCACGGTGACGCAGATGTTGTCGTTGATGTGCGAGAAGTAGTTGGTCTCGAAGCCGAACTTGTTGCTGCGATGCCCAGTGCCGACGCCGCGAAAGCCTTCGGGGGGATAGCGCGTGGCCGCAACGGCGCGCCTAGCCTGGTCGGGCGACTCGATGAACGGAATCAGAAAGTTGTAAAAGCCGATGTCGAGCAGCCGCTTGATGACCACGCTGTCCAGCCATTGCGGCCGCACGACGGGCGCGCTCGGGCTGTCTTTCAGCGCCTGCAGCTGCGTGATGAAGCTGGCGTAGTCGTTGGGCGCGTGCTCACCGTCGAGCAGCAGCCAATCGAAGCCGGCGTAGCCCAGGATCTCGGTGGTGATGTTGCTGGCCAGCGATGCCCAACAACCGATCAAGGTCTTTCCGGCGCGTAGATCGCGCCGGAAGGTGTTCGGGTTCGACGAGTAGGGGGTGCTCATGGTGAGTGACTCCTACGCTCTCGAACCGAAGCTGCTCAGGCTTCGGCGACTTGAGTGGACGGCGCGGCTTCGGGCGCGCCCTTGATTTTGATGCGCGTGGCGATGAGGCCACCCAAGAAGCAGAGCAACGCCAGGGTGCGCAGACCCCAGTCGTGCGACTTCAGGTACTGCTCGGTCCAGCCCATGATGTACGGGCCAGCGATGCCGCCGAGGTTGCCCACGGCATTGATCAGCGCGATCGAGCCCGCGGCGGCGGTGCCGGTGAGAAACGTCGTCGACAGGCCCCAGAAGGGCGCGACCGCGCTCCAACGACCCGCCACCACGAAACCGAGCGCGACCACGCAAACCCAAGCCGGCGGATGGAAGCTCGCTACCAGCAGCCCGGCCGCAGCCCACCAGACCGCGAGCGCGTAGTGCCACTTGCGCTCCTGCCGACGATCCGAGGAGCGACCGTACGGACCCATGATGACGATCGCGAAGATGGCCGGCACACCCGTGATGCAGCCCTGGATGAACGGCGTAGAATCCTTGTATTCGCCCTTGATCAAGGTCGGCAGGAAGAAGTCGAGCCCGTAGCCGGCCAGCACGTGCGTGAAGTACACGAAGCACAGCACGAGCACGCGCGGGTCGCTCAGCGCCTGCTTGAACGACGTGTGAGCGCTGGGGCCCGCAGCGACGCGGTCACGCTCGAGGCGCTCTGCCAGCCAAGCCTTCTCGCTCGGATCGAGCCATTTGGCCTCTTCGGGGCCGTTGGGTAGCCTCAAGTATAGGATGACGCCGAGGATCAAGGAAGGCAGCGCCTCCAAGATGAACAACCACTTGTAGCCGGCGAAGCCACCGACGCCGTCCAGTTGCAAGATCGCGCCCGACAGCGGAGCACCGATGATGCCCGTGCCGGCCGCCGCCATCATGAACAACGCAATCGTGCGCGAGCGGTACGCGGCCGGGAAGAACTTCGTCAGGTAATAGATCACGCCCGGGAAGAAGCCCGCTTCGGCCGCGCCGAGCAGGAAGCGCAAGATGTAGAACGACATCTCGCCCTGCACGAAGGCGAAGCTGGCGCTGATGATGCCCCAGGTGAGCATGATACGCGCGATCCAGCCGCGCGCGCCGACCTTGGCCAGGATCAAGTTGCTCGGAACCTCGAACAGAAAGTACCCGATGAAGAAGATGCCGGCGCCTAGCGAGTAGACGGTCGCCGAGAGCCCCAGCTCCTTGGACATCTGCTCCTTGGCGAAGCCGACGTTCACGCGGTCGAGGAACGCCGCCATGAAGCAAATGCACAAGAACGGAACGACTTTCCAAGTGACCTTGCGCATCAACTGCGCTTCGTATTCAGGCGATTGTTCCGTAGTGCTCGTCATCTGTTCCTCTGCTGGGGGCCGGGAGCGCTGACGCTTGCTCCGTAAACCCGAGGCGCGCATCCTGCTTATGGGCCTCCCGGCAGGTCAAAGCATTTCTGGCCGTTTCTCGTAGTCACGCGCGCAAGCGTCCAGGGCCGGCCCGCCGAGCGATTCTTTTGACAAAACCTCGTCGTTCCGGACATTTATCTTGCGTGTCGTCTGCGCGCTGCCGCGCATGGCGCGCTTGGACCCAGCGTCGATGACCCAGCGCCGCAAGCAGCCCACCGAGCTCCGGAGTCACCGCTGGTTCGGTCCGCTCGACTTGAGGTCGTTCGGGCACCGCTCGCGCGCCGCGCAGATGGGTTATGGGCGCGAGGACTACGCCGGCAAACCGGTGATCGCGATCCTCAACACCTGGAGCGACATCAGCCCCTGTCACGCGCATTTCCGCACGCGCGCCGAAGAGGTGAAGCGCGGAGTGTGGCAGGCCGGCGGCTTTCCGGTCGAGATGCCGGCGATCTCGCTCGCGGAGAACTTCCAAAAGCCGACGACCATGATGTACCGCAACCTCCTGGCCATGGAGACGGAGGAGCTGCTGCGCTCCTACCCGGCCGATGGCGTGGTGCTGATGGGCGGCTGCGACAAGACCACGCCTGCCTTGATGATGGGCGCGCTGAGCATGAACCTGCCCGCCATCTTCGTGCCGGCGGGCCCGATGCTGCGCGGGAATTGGCGCGGCAACGTGCTCGGCAGCGGCACGGGTGTTTGGAAATACTGGGCCGAGCTACGCGCGGGCAACATCACCCAAGACGACTTCAACGAGCTCGAGGACGGCATCGCGCGCTCGCCCGGCACGTGCATGACGATGGGCACGGCATCCACCATGACCGGCGCAGTCGACGTGCTCGGCTTCACGCTGCCGGGCGCCTCCTCCATCCCGGCAGCGGATTCGCGGCACGCCCACATGGCCGCGCTGAGCGGCCGCCGCATCGTCGACATGGTTTGGGAGGATTTGAAGCCGAGTGACTTGGTGTCTAGCGAGTCGCTCGACAACGCGATCACCACCGTGCTGGCGCTGGGCGGCTCCACCAACGCGGTCATCCACTTGATCGCGATGGCGCGTCGCGCTGGCATCGAGCTCTCGCTCGACCGCTTCGACGAGCTCTCCCGCAAAGTGCCGGTGCTCGCCAATCTGCAGCCGGCGGGCGAGTTCCTGATGGAAGATTTCTTCTACGCCGGTGGTCTGCTCGGACTGCTGCGCGAGCTGAAGAGCCACCTCAACGTCGAGTGCAAGACTCTGCTGGGCACGACGCTGGGGCAAGAGCTCGAGACCGCGCAGGTCTTCGACGACAACGTGATCCGGTCGCTATCGCGCCCGGTCGCCGAGAGCGGAGGTCTCGTGATCTTGCGCGGCAACCTGGCGCCGAACGGCGCGGTGCTCAAACCGGCGTCCGCCGAGAAGCACCTGCACGAAACACGCGGTCGCGCCGTGGTCTTCGACGACTACGAGGCAATGAAGGCGCGCATCGACGATCCGGCGCTCGATGTCGATGCGACCAGTGTGCTGGTGCTACGGAACGCCGGACCCAAAGGCGGCCCCGGCATGCCCGAGTGGGGCCAGCTGCCGATCCCGAAAAAGCTCTTGCAAGCTGGCGTGCGCGACATGCTGCGCATCTCGGACGGGCGCATGAGCGGCACCAGCTACGGAGCTTGCGTGCTGCACGTCGCGCCGGAAGCCTTCGTCGGAGGCCCGCTCTCGTTGGTGGAAGACGGCGATGAGATCGAGCTCTCCGTCGAGCAGCGCCGGCTCACCCTGCACGTGAGCGACGCCGAGCTCGAGACGCGGCGCAGCCGTCGCCAAGCCAGGCCGGAGCGCTACGTGCGCGGCTACGGGCGACTCTTCATGGACCACATCGAGCAGGCGGATCGGGGCTGCGACTTCGATTTTCTCGAAGGCACCGCGCCGACACCCGAGCCGGCGATCCACTGACGCACGCGCTCGGGGCTCGCTGACGTGCCTTTTTGCCGCAGCGCCCACCCCGCCCCATACAGGAGTGCGACAGCATTCCGTGCGCTGAACTGCGGGCCAAGCCAGGTTGATGCTGCGGCGGATTGGCACAGAAGCTGCTCTTTCGCTCGGCTGGATGCCCGAACTGCTCTCCACCGAACCCCGCTCAGCTGTCGCACCGCTCGCTGATCGGCCTTCGCTCATCGTGGGCATCGGCGCCTCGGCGGGCGGACTCGAAGCGTTGGAAGCGTTCTTCGAGCACGTGCCGCTCGACTCGGGCATGGCGTTCGTGGTCGTCCAGCATTTGTCGCCCGACTTCCGCAGCTTGATGGACGAGATCTTGTCTCGGCGCACGCCCTTGCCCGTGCATCTGGTGGAGGACGGAGTGCGGGTCGAGCCCAACCGGATCTATCTCATCCCAGCCAAGAAAGAGATGATCATCGCCGAGGGGCGGCTGCTGCTCAGCGATCGGGGTCACGATCAGGAGCTGTCGCTACCCATCGACGTCTTCTTTCGTTCGCTGGCGCAAGACTGCGAGGCGCGCGCGGTCGCGGTGGTGCTCTCGGGCGGCGGCAGCGACGGCTCGCGCGGCGTGTGTGACGTGCACGACGCGGGCGGCTTGGTGTTGGTGCAAGACTCGGAAAGCGCCCAATTCGACGGTATGCCGCGCTCGGCGCGCGACGCAGACGTAGCCGACGCGGTCTTGGCGCCGAGCGATATGCCCCGCTACCTGCTGACTCACCTGGCGCGGCTCACCGCGACTCGCTCGGAGATACCGCGGCCGGACGAGCAGGGCATGGGCGCCGTGTATCGCATGCTCGAAAAGGAGTTCGGCATCGATTTTACCCACTACAAGCCGAGCACCATCACGCGCCGCATCGAGCGCAGGGTGCAACTGGCGCGCGCCGATAACCTGGACGCCTACGTGCGCCGGCTGCGCGACGAGAGCGATGAGCTGGACCATTTGTACAGCGACCTGCTGATCGGCGTCACGCGCTTCTTCCGCAACGACGACGCCTTCAAGATGCTCGAAGAGCGCGCCCTGCCCGAGCTCTGGCAGAGCTTGCCGGCGGGCGCGCCTTTGCGCGTATGGGTCGCGGGCTGCGCGACCGGCGAAGAAGTCTACTCGTTGGCGATCCTGCTGTTCGAGCTGGGACAACGACTCGGTGAGCGGCCGGTCAAGATCTTCGCGACCGACGTGCACCGAGGCTCGCTCGAGCAGGCGACGCGCGCGCTTTATGACGAGCAGGCGGTGGCCAACGTCTCTCCGGAGCGGCTGCAGCGACACTTCCTGCGCCGTGGCCAGAGCTACCAAATTTCGCCTGAAATACGGCAAATGGTGGTGTTTGCGGTGCACAACGTGATCAAGGACGCGCCGTTCACGCGCGTGCACCTGATCAGCTGCCGCAACATGCTGATCTACCTGCAACCGGCGATTCAGCAAAAGGTGCTGAGCCTGTTCCACTTCGCGCTCAACCTCGGCGGCCTGATGCTGCTCGGGCCGAGCGAGAGCCCGGGCACGCTGACTCACGACTTCGAAACCGTGGACAAGCACTGGCGGCTGTACCGCAAGACGAGCGAGAGCCGCGTACAAGCCGACCCGCGCCCGCTACTCTCGAACAAGGGGGCTCCGCGCGGTTCGTCCCCCGGGCTACGGCAGAGCTCGGCTGGCAGCCGCTACTCGGTGCAGCAGCTGCTCGGTGTCTACGATTCCCTGCTGGAGAGCTTGGTGCCGCCCAGCGTGCTGCTCAACGACGTGGGCGAGCTGGTGCACGTGTTCGGTGGCGCGAGCAAGCTCTTGCACCTACAAGATGGCCGTCAGGGGCTGGACATCCTCGAGCTGGTCGACGGTGAGCTGAAGGCGGTGCTGGCCGGAAGCCTGCAGCGTGCGCTCAAGCTCTCGACCCCGCTCACATTCCGCAGCGTCAACGTGGTGGACGGTGCGGC
The DNA here is from genome assembly GCA_048498935.1 of Myxococcota bacterium. GTDB lineage: Bacteria > Myxococcota_A > Polyangia > Polyangiales > Polyangiaceae > PMG-095. The sequence goes on along the minus strand of JBEHXA010000253.1, from coordinate 2,348 downwards.
GAGCGGTCTTTACGATGTGAAAGTGCGGCCTTTACGCAGCCGCAACCACGGGGTGCCGCACTTCTTGGTCTCGTTCGAGAGCAGCGCGCGTGACGGCAATCCACCCGCCAATTCCGAGACCGTCGTCGATGTGGCGGAGGTGTCGCGAGACCAGCTGGGCGCGCTGGAAGCCGAGCTGAAATACACGAAAGAAAACCTACAGACGGTCACCGAAGAGCTCGAGTCGAGCAACGAAGAGCTCCAGGCCGCCAACGAAGAGCTGCTGGCATCGAACGAGGAGCTCCAAAGCACCAACGAAGAGCTGCAGAGCGTGAACGAGGAGCTTTACTCGGTGAACGCCGAGTACCAACGCAAGATCAGCGACCTGACCGAGCTGGCCAACGACATGGAGAACCTGCTGGCCAGCACCGACATCGGCACCGTGTTTCTCGATCGCCAGCTGCGCATCCGCAATTTCACTTCGCGCGCCGCGGAGGTGTTTCAGCTCTTGCCCCATGACATCGGGCGTCCGATCGAGAACTTGACGCACAGCATGGACTATCCGGAGCTGGCGGCCGACTTCCGTTCGGTGCTGGCCACGGCGGCTCCCGTCGAGAAGGAGCTCCGGGATCGGAACCAGCGCGCGTTCTACACGCGCATCTTGCCGTACCGAGCCAAGGGCGCGATCGACGGCGTGGTGCTGACGCTGATCGACGTGACGGGCCTAAAAACCGCGGAAGATGCGCTCTTTCACGAGCGCTACCTGCTGAATAGCCTGCTGGCGAGCGTGCCCGACGCCATTTACTTCAAGGACGCGCGAGGTCGCTTCATCCGCGCCAACCACGCGCTGGCGGCGCGCATCGGGCTCGACGACCCGCGCGAGGCCGTGGGCAAGAGCGGCTTCGAGCTGCCCGACTTCGACGAGGCTCTGGCCGCGCACCAGCAAGACGACCTGGTGCTCCGCACGGGCGTCGCTCAGCACTACCAGCTCGAGCAGCGCAAGGACTCACGTGGTGACGAGGCCTGGGATCTGGTGACGCGCCTGCCGCTGTCCGACACCTCGGGCAGCGTGGTCGGCGTGATCGGCATCCTGCGCGATGTCACCGATCAGAAGCGCACCCAAGAGAAGGTCCACGAAGCGGTGGTGCGCCGCGATCAGTTCCTGGCCATGCTCTCACACGAGCTGCGCAATCCGCTCGGTTCCATGGTCAGCGCCACGCAGCTGCTCAGGGCCGCACCGGACGAGCCCGAGCGGCGCACCCGCTTGCTCGCCGTGCTGGCGCGGCAATCGCAACAAATGTCGCGACTGCTCGACGATTTGCTGGAAGTGAGCCGGGTCACGCAGGACAAGATCGAGCTGCGCAAGCAAACCATCGACCTGCGCTCACTCGTGACCGAAGCGGTGGAAGCGGCACGCGAGCAGCTCGACGCACGCCGCCTCCAGCTGGAGCTACGGCTCGACGAGCAGCCTCTGCTCATCGATGCAGATCCGGCGCGCATGCTGCAGGTGCAGGCCAATCTGCTAGGCAACGCCGCCAAGTACACGCCGCCGGGAGGCCACGTGTGGGTCACGGCTCGCCGTGACGGCGACGAAGCCGTCTTGAGCGTCGCTGACGACGGGTTGGGCATTCCAGCGCAGGTGCTGGGCGACGTGTTCGAGCTGTTCGTGCAATCGAATCGCACGCTCGACCGGTCCGACGGCGGCCTGGGCGTCGGCCTGACGCTGGTGCGCGGCCTGGTCGAGCGCCATGGCGGCAGCGTGACCGCCCAAAGCGAAGGCGAGGGGCACGGCAGTGAATTCGTCGTGCGCTTGCCACTTTCCAACCATGTCATCGCATCACCTCCGAACCGCGAGCCACAAGAAATGTTGAAGCGAACCAACGGCCCCCTTCACGTCGTCATCGTCGAGGACAACGACGACAGCCGCATGATGCTGTGCGAGCTGCTCGAGCTGTCCGGCTTTCTGTGCCACACCGCAGCGACGGGTCCCCTCGGGCTCGAGCTGATCCGCGAGCTCCAACCCGACGTGGCCTTGATCGACATCGGGCTGCCCGATCTCGACGGTCTCGAGGTGGCGCGCCAACTCCGCCGCGAGCCTCGCAACGCCGGCATTCAATTGATCGCGCTCACCGGCTACGGGCAGCGCGAAGACCGCGACGCAGCGCGCAACGCCGGCTTCGACACGCACCTGGTCAAGCCGGTCGACTTCGAGGCGCTCTTCGCGCTGCTCCGCGCGCGTCAAAGTGAGCGCGCGGAGGTGGCCCTGGCGCTCGACGACACGCTACCGGTCGCCTAGACAGCGGCCTAGCACGGCCGAATTCGCGCCTGCCTCCCCGTCTGACCTTCTGCTAGTTTGGTCAGCGTAGGGA
>JBEHXA010000252.1:0-10319 GCA_048498935.1 Myxococcota bacterium | reverse complement strand
GCAGCATGCTCAAGCTCGTGGATCGCGTGACGGCAACGGACGTACCGGTGCTGCTGCTGGGCGAGTCGGGGAGCGGCAAGGAGCTAGTGGCGCGCGCCATCCACGAAAATGGCGCGCGCTCGCGCGCGTCGTTCGTGTCCGAAAATTGCGGAGCGATCCCGGAGCCGCTACTCGAGTCCGCGCTGTTCGGACACGTGCGCGGTGCCTTTACGGGCGCACAGCGCTCGCGCTCCGGCCTGTTCGAGATAGCCGATCGCGGCACGTTGTTCCTCGACGAGATCGGCGAGATGAGCCTGGCCATGCAGACGAAGCTCCTGCGCGCGCTGCAGAGCGGTGAGGTGCGTCCGGTCGGCTCCGAGCAGGTGCGTCACGTGGACGTGCGAGTCATCGCCGCCACCCATCGCGATCTGCCGGCGCTGGTAGCGGCGGGCCAATTTCGTGAGGACCTCTGGTACAGGTTGGACGTGATCAGCGTCCGCGTGCCGCCGCTGCGAGAGCGCTTCGGTGACGTGGCGCTCTTGGTGCAGCATTTCTTGGCGCTGCACGCGCCGGGTCGCAAGGTTACGGTCGAGCCGGCTGCCCTCTCGGCGCTCGTCTCCTATGCCTGGCCGGGCAACGTTCGACAGCTCGAGAACGAGGTGCGGCGCGCGCTCGTGCTGGTGGACGACACCATTCGCCTCGAAGATCTCACCCCCGAGCTCGCTGGCTCGGCGCGCCCGGCTCGGGGTGGCGACGAGTTCGACCTGCGCGGTCGGGTGGACGCGCTCGAGGCGGACTTGGTGCGCGCCGCGCTGCGCAAAACGGCCGGCAACCAGACGCGCGCGGCCGAGCTCCTCGGTTTGTCGCGCTTTGGCCTGCAAAAGATGATGAAGCGCCTGGAGATTAGGCCGGAGCGCAGCGACCATTGACGAGCCCTTTACCCCGTGAAGAAAGCGAGCTACGGCCGCGGCTCATGTCCGAGCGGCTGCGCCCGATCCTGAAGTGGGCGGGAGGTAAACGCAGCCTGGTGCCGCGCATCCTGAAGGAGCTGCCCGAGCGCATCGAGACCTACTACGAGCCGTTCGTGGGTGGCGCGGCGGTGTTCCTGGCGCTGGCCGAGGAGGGGCGCTTTCGGCGCGCCGTGATCACCGACCAGAACGCGCAGCTCATCAACTTGTACACGGTCGTGCGCGACGACGTCGCAGCGCTGCTGCGGGCGCTCGAGAAGCTGCAGGTGCAGACTTCGGAGGCCGAGTATTACGAAATTCGCGCCAAGCGCGGCGGTAGCGCGATTCAGCGCGCTGCGCGGCTGATCTACCTGAACAAGACCGGCTACAACGGCCTGTACCGCGTGAACTCCAGCGGCGACTTCAACGTGCCGTACGGACGCTACAAGCGCCCGAAGATTCACGACGAAGCTCGACTGCTGGCCGCATCTCGCGCGCTCCAGGGCGTGCAGATCGAGACGGCCGACTTCGAAACCAGCTGTCGCCGAGCCAAGCCGGGCGACGCAGTCTACCTCGACCCTCCTTACTTACCGATCTCGAAGACCTCGAGTTTCTCGGCCTATCACTCGCAGGCCTTCGGTTTACCGGAGCACGAACGGCTCGCCAAAGCCTTCGCGGCGCTGGTCGAACGCGGCGTGTGCAGCGTGCTCTCCAATTCGGACACGCCGGAGACACGCGCGCTGTATCGCTCGTTCAGGCCCTCGGGCGTGCAGGTGAGGCGACCGATCAATTCGGTGGCTTCGGGTCGGGGCGCGGTGAGCGAGTTGCTCGTCGTGGCGCGCTGAGCCCTGCCGGCTCGCGCTCTGCCGCGTTCACTCGGCCGCGACGGGCTTCGATGAGCTGCGCGACCGGAGCTGCTTGAGCAGGTCGAAAGCAGCGACCCGATAAGCTTCGGCGAACGTCGGGAAGTTGAACACGGTGTCGATGAAGGTCTCGAACGATAGCCCCGCGATGCAGGCCATCTGTCCGATGTGCACCAGCTCGGTGGCGCTTTCGCCGGCCGCATGCGCGCCGAGCACGACGCCACTGGTGGGGTGCGCAACCAGCTTGAGGGTGCCGTTCTCGGCCGCCGAGATCTGCCCGCGCGCTACCTCCTCGAACTTGGCGCGCCCGACCAGGGCATCGCCGTAGCGTTCGCGCGCTTGCTGCTCGGTCATGCCCACGCTGCCGAGCTCGGGGATCGTGTAGATGCCCGCCGGAGCGAGCTCGCCTTGCTGGCCGAGATCGATGCCCAGCGCGTGACACGCGGCGCGGCGTCCCTGCTCCATCGAGGTCGAGGCCAGCGCCGGAGGGCCGATGACGTCTCCGGCTGCGTAGATATTAGGCGCGCTGGTGCGCAAGTCCCGATCGACCGCGACCAAGCCGCGCGGCGTGAGCTTCACGCCCGCGGCGTCGAGACCCAAGTCAGCCACCGGCGCCACCCGGCCGAGTGCGCAAAATAGCTTCTCGCTGCGGATCAGCTCACCGCCTTCGAGCGCAGTTTCGACGCAGGAAATGCCGTCGAATGACACCGACTTCAGGCTCCGCTTGCCCAGGAACTCGCCGCCCGCTTGGCGCAGCTCGCGCACGAAATGCTCGACCAGCTCGCCGTCGATGAAGCCGAGCGGCCGCTCGCCTTTGTCGATGATGGTCACCTTCACGCCCAGCGCCGCGAAGATGGACGCATACTCGCAGGCGATCACCCCTGCGCCCAACACGACCAACGACTCGGGCAAGTAGGACAGCGAGAGCAGCGAGTCGCTGTCCACGATGTGCTCGTGGTCGACCGGTACGTCGTCGGGCGTTCGCGGCGAGGAGCCTGCTGCGATCACGAAGTGCCGAGAGCTCACGCTGCGCTTGCTGCCGTCGAGCAGCTTGATCTCCAGCGAGGTCGGTGACGTGAAGCGCGCCACACCCTGCTGGAGCTCGATGCCGTTGCGCGCGAGCTGGGCCTGCATGTAGCGCTCGTGGGCCGCGACGACCTGGTCCTTGCGCTCCATCAGGCTGCTCACTTGCAGCTGCGCCGGCAGCTCTACATCCATGACGTGCGCGGTCAGGCGCCGAAATTTGCCGAGCGAGAGCGCGGTTTCACGGAGCGTCTTGCTGGGGATGGTGCCGTAGCGCACGCACGCACCGCCGGCGCTTCTGGCCCGCTCTACCAAAAGCACGCGAGCGCCGGCCTTGGCGCCTTGAACGGCCGCTTTTTGCCCCGCCGGTCCGCCACCGATCACGACCAGATCGTAGTCACTCATGACAGCGCCCCGGCCGCCTGACGAATGAACTCGGACTTGGCGAGCACCTTGTCGAGCATCTCTGGGTAGAGCTCGAGCGGGGCGAGGGCAGGGTGTGCGCGCAGCTCGGCCTCGGTCAGGCGCTCCGGCTCGAAAATGTGGCGTGAGAGCTCATCGGCGAGCGCAGTGATACGAATACCGGTGGCATGCGCGTCGGGCGGGTTCGCCGAGTGGTGGTGGCGGATCGACATCTCGACTGCTTCCGGCAAGCCCCAGGACTCGGCGAGCGTGCCACCAATCTCGCAATGCAGGTCGCCGAGCGCAGCCAGCACGGTTGCGGCTGGCGCGCGTACGCGCTGCTCTTGCATGATGACCACCAGGGCTTGGAGCACGACGGGGCGGCCGACGTCGTGCAGCAGCCCGCACATGAAAGCGTCTTCCACGCTGCGGCGCGTGACGCGCGCGATCTCTTGCGCAAACATTGCTGCGCCCACCGCGTGCTGGAACATTGCGGTGACTTCTTTCTCGAAGCCCTTGAGCTTGAAGACGCCAACTCGAAACGCGATCGCCAGCGCGATCTCGCGGATCTTTTGCACGCCCAGGCGCGCCACGCCCTGCTGCAGCGAGGTGATCGGGCTGCGTCCGCTGTAGGCGGGAGAAGCGACGACGCGCAGCACGTGAGCGGCGATCGCCTGATCCTTGCGCAAGATCTCGGCGATCGCGCGCGCATCGGCGCTCTCTTGGGCAGCGACGTTCGTTACCTCCAAGGCGACGCCGGGCAACAGTGGCAAGTCGACCCTGCCTTGGGTGACCCGCCAGTTCAGCTCGTCGACGACGGCTCGAGGCAACTCAACTGTTTCGATCGCGCGCGCTCCGTCTGCCATCTGCCGCCTCGTAGGAAAAGGTGCGCAACGGGCGCACGTCTCGCTCCACCAAGACCCGAACGGCACGCCGCGACGGATCTTCAATCCCAAACGCGGACAGCGGGGATTTTCAGCGCTTTTGGCCTTCGCAGGTCGCTCGGTAGAACGGGTAGTCGCACGTCAGGTCGTTCCACTGTCCCTCGGAGCCCGGGAACAGGACCAGGCAGTCTTCGGTCGCGCCGTTCGGCCCGTTATTGTTCGGGTTGCCGGGCAGAAAGTTCTGGTACGCACCCTCCACCGGCCCCTCGTTCCAAAAGGTCACGCTGCTACCGGTCCACGCCCAGTGTTGCTGCTGCTCGAGGTCGCTGCCTCCGAGCCAGCTGTCACCTTCAGCGGTGGTCGCTACGAACTCGTTCTCACCGGCCGATTCGATGCCGACCAGGGTCATGCCGAGCGCTTCGCATTCCGCGCTCGCGGCTTCGGCCGACGCCGCGACACCGCAGAAGGCGTAACGGTGGCCGTCATAGTTGGCGGCCTTGCAGCCCTCGGGCAATTCCTCGTCTCCACCGTCGCCGCCCTCGTTCGTCTCGCTTTCGCCGGCCTTGCCGCCGTCGGCACCGCTGCCAGAAAAGCCGGCTTTGCCGCCGTCGGCGTCGCTACCAGCCGCGCCGGCCTTGCCGCCCTGCGGAGCGCTACCGCCTTTGCCAGCCGCCGCAACACCGCCCTTACCCGCGTCGTTCAAGGTGCCCGCTGCGCTGGTGCCTGCAGCTGAGTCGGCGCCACCCTCGCCGCTGGTCCCGAGTTCTTTCGCTGTGGGGGCGCCGCCAATCGCGCTAAACCCAGGTGCATCGCCGCCACACCCACCGCTGACGAGGGCCGGGCCGACCAGCAAGGTCAGCGCCAGAGCACCTCGAGCAGGTGAGGGGAAGGTCGCCATGGGTTATGCCGCCGCGTCAGCCTCGAGCTCGTGAAAGAGCGCTGTCAGCTCGGGCCGGAGCCGCAGCGGAGCACAGAACCGGGTTGCCATCTCCAGCAGCTCGCGATCGAGTTCATCGGCGCGCTTGCCAGCTTCGCTGACCCCGCCCTGAAACTTCTCTTCTTCGCGCTCCTGACCCTCGCTCTGAGTGGCGAGCGCGGCGCGCAGCTCCTTGATCTGAAACTCGAGATCGTCGACCTCGGTGCGGCGCTGCGCGACTTCGCGCTCGGCAGCTTGCACCTGCACCTTGGCGACGAGCCAGGCGTCGGTGATATCGGCGGCCGCGCGGTAGGCGGCGGCCAGCTCACGATACGGCTCTTGCAGCGCGGAGCGGCCCTCCCAGCGCAGGATTTCTGCCAGCGCGCTCTTCATCGCCTCGCGCGGCTCGGCGAGCGTTTGCTGGCTGGCGGAGGCGCGCGCCAGCGCCGCCTTGAGCTCGTCGCGAGCGTGGCTCGCGTCGATGCCGAGCGCGTCGACCGCGTGCCCGAAGCGCTCGCGCGTCTCTCGCCCGCGCGCCTCGATGGTCTCCAGCGTGCGCTGATCGGCCATCGCCTTCGCGCGCAGCTCGCCGATTTCGCGCACCAAGCGCTTCACCTCGTTGAACAGGTGCTCGATGTCGGCTGGTCGCGGCCCCAAAAAAGCCGTCGCCAGCATGCGCTCGAACACCGCCGTGCGCTTGACCCATTGATCGATCGCCACCGGCGGCAGCGTGCGAGCCGGACCACGCGAAGTGGCCTCCTCGCTGAATGCTTCGGCCGGAATGCGCACGCCAATCGCGCCCGCGATCGCGAGCAAGTCCGCGTGGACGCGGTGCGCGTCGACCGGCCGATCTTTGGCATCCTTCGCCAAAAGCTCCATGATCAGCGCGTCGACTCGCTCCGGAATCGATGGGTCGCGCTGCCGGGGCGGCGGGGGCATCTCCTTCAGATGCTTGATGAAATAGGTCGTGACGTCGGCGGCATCGAACGGCAGCGACCCGCACAGCATCTCGTACAGAATCACGCCGAGCGCGTACAGGTCCGCGCTCGGACCGGCGTCGATGCTGGTGATGCGCTCGGGCGCCATGTATTGCGGCGTACCGAACACCTCACCGGCGCCGGTCAGGCGCGTGTCCTGCATCGAGCGGGCGATGCCGAAATCGAGCAGCTTGACGCGATCGAAACCGCCGGAGCCTTCGGCCAGGAAGATGTTTTCCGGCTTTAGATCCCGGTGGATCACCTCGAGGTCGTGCGCGCGAGCCAGGGCGCGGGCGATCTGAATGCCGATCGAGAGGGTGCGATCGAGCGGCACCGAGCGCTGCTTCTCCAGCAGGTCGGCGACGGTTTGACCCTCCAGGATCTCCATCACCAGGTACAGGCTGCCCTCGGGCGTCTCACCTTGATCGAAGATTTCGATGATGTTCGGGTGAGCGAGCTTCTGCGCTGCTTTCGCTTCGCGTCGGAAGCGCTCGCGGATGACCTCGTTCTTCGCGAGCGAGGGGTTCATCACCTTCACGGCGCAGGGCCGGTCGACCAGGCGATGGCGCGCGGCGTACACCGTGGCCATGCCGCCTTCGCCGATGGCCTCTTCAATCAAGTAGCGACCGGCGATGGTCGTGCCGATCAGCGGATCTTGAATGGCAGAGAGCGGACCGCCGCAGAGGAAGCAGGCCGTGCTGTCGTTGGGATACTTCAGCTTGCACGGCGGGCAGACCTTCATGACCCTCGAGCCCACCATACTCCTCAAATCCAAGCGCAGTTTCCAGAGGCGACCAAAACCCTCGCCTTTTTGGCGGCTTGGCTCCGTGCTAGGTCTCGTCAGAGGCTATTTTTGGCAGCGTCGACCGAGAAGCGAGAGGCCGTGAAGGTCGAAGTCCCTGGAGCTCAGGACGACGGCGTGAAGTTCGCGCGCGTCGGCATCATCGCGGTGGTCGGCTTCGCGATCGGTGTAGCCTGGCCGCGTCTAGCAGGGGTCAAGCTGGTGCCGAGCGCGCCCGTTCCGGCTGCCGCGGAGGCGTCGGCTCGCGAGCTGACCGGTGCGCCGACCCCGCCTGAAGAGAAGCCGGCTGTGCCCGTTCCCCCCGCACCTTCGGCGGCAGAGCCGGTCAAGCCGCCGGCCGAGCGTGTGTTGGTGAGTGAAGTACAGGTGGCCAGCTGCCGTAGCGTCCACGGCAAGCGCGCCGCTACTTGCGATCGCGTCGACTTCGATCGCGTCGCGCGCGAGCACCTGCGTGAGCTATCTGCATGCTCGGGCACCGAAGACGCGACCGGCGTGCTCTCGCTCGGGTTCGAGCTCGATTTCGAGGCCGACAAGATTCGCAGCATCCAGAGCGGCAAGAGCACGTCGCTCGAGCAGGACTACGTCGACAAGCTCCTCGGTTGCGCGCGCGAACGCTTCTCCAACGTGTCGCTGGTCGGCATCCCGCACGAGCAGCAGGCCTACACGTTGTTCTACCGCCTCGAGCTCTTGCCTCCGCCAGACTCGGTCAAGAAGACGGAGCCCGCCACCGCCGGCAGCGCCGCGAGCGAGCAGGGGGCTACACCAGCGAGCGGTCGCGCGACGGTGAGCTGGGATGTTGCCCTCGTGCGTGCGACGCCGGCGCGCGACGGCGAGGTACGGGCCCGGGTGTTGTCCGGCACGCGCGTGATTGTGACGGGCAAGAGCGGCGACTGGTTTCGCGTGAAATACGACGCCAAAGGCAGCCAGGGCTGGGTCTACCGCACGGCTATCGGGATGTGACGGGGGCGGCGCGTTTCGGCGACACGTGTTAAACCTACGGGGTAAGCGCATGAAGAGCCCGAAAGACCAAGCCCCCGCGCCTGGCGATTCCGCCTCTGATTCCGCCAAAGTGGCCGACGTGGCACTCGTGCACCAGGTGGATCCCGACGGCTCGGTTCACGTCATCCGTCGCCGAGGCGACCGCCTCGAAGCTGGAGCCCTCCAGCCCATTCGCGAAGGCGCGCCCATCCGCGGCGAAGTCGTCGCCCTCAAACCGCGCAAGAGCTTCCCCGCCCTGTGCGACGTCGAGGTGCTGTACCAACCCCCCGCGCAGCCCGCCGCTGCGAGCGATGCGCCGACGGCGCCGCGCAAGGGCCCTGCGCAGATCGCGACCGCGAGCTACCGCGCCAATTGGGACTCCATCTGGAGTCGCAAGGGTTCGGAGCAGCTCAACTAGGGTCACTTGGCGTGTATCGGTAGTGACGACCCACGAGCGTTCTCAAATGCGCTCGATCGAGATCCCTCGCGTGGCGAGACGCTCCTCGATCCATTTCGCGAACTGTGACGGAGCTTGAAATTGGGAAAGCTCGAGATGCAGGCGTCGCCGTGAGGCGCAGATGCGTAAGAAAACGCCGTTCGTTTGGGCCTTGCTGATTTCGTCCCAACTGATGCGAGTGCGCCTCAAGCGACTGTAGATTCCGCGTTCGTCGAAAAACCAGCTGACCTGGTCCACCCAGTACGCGACGAGCCCGAGGTTCAAGAACCAAAGGAGCACGAGCGCTCCATATTGTGGAGGGCCTGGCTGGGTAAAGATATGCCAGCTCAGCCATGCTGCGATCAGGGGCATCAGCGCGCGTAGCAGCAAGTAGCGCTTCGTTCGCTCCAGGTTTGCCATCGCTAGTCGTAGGCCATATCGCTCAGCTTCAATCGGGTGAGCCCGGGAAGTTGCTGATGATGTTGTCGGCGAAATTTGCAGCCAGGTCTTGCAAGAAGGCGGTGGTGGCCGACGTACTATTTTGATTGAGTAATTGGGCTAGGTCGCGGCCCACAGCGCCAGTGATGGCTGAGCCTTCCTTGAAGAGAGGCCCCGACGTGCGCGGTCCAGTGCTCAACCAAGTTCCGGCCGCACCTCCAAGGCCTCCTAGCAGCGCTGCAGCATAGATGCCTTGTCCAGAGATGGGACGACCGTACCAAACTTGCATCGTTCCGTATTGCGCTGCAGAGCTCGCGGCGCCGATCGCTGCGTTTGCGTACCAAGTGGCTCCGGAAAATCCGCCGGTAAGTGCTCCATAACCCCCGGCGATGAAGAATTCCCCCCACTGAAAGCAGCCACCTTGCGCGAGCTGGAAAGCTGCGTCGGTAGCCGCTCCCACCGCAAAGCCCACCGCGAAGTTGACCCATTTGCCGGTCGGGTCGTTGAAATTTACCGGGTCGTCACCGACGTAAACGTACAGGTTCGCTTGCCCGCCCTCGAAGCGAATCGGATCCTTGCTGATCCAGCGACCGATGGTGGCGTCGTAGTCGCGAGCGCCGAAGTGGACGAGGTTGGTGGCGGGGTCGTAGAGGCCACCGGCGAAGCCGAAGGGTTGAAAGCCGGGGTTGGTGTCGAGCGTGACGGCGCCGAAAGCGTCGTAGTCGAGGCGCTGCGCGATGGTGCCGGTTGCGACGTCCACGACCAGTCGCACGCTGCCGAGCTGATCACGCACCAGCGCGTAGGTGTCGGCACCGCGCTTGAACGCCTCGGGGGCATTGCTCGCTCCCGCGTACACGAACTCGGCCACGACGGCGCCGTTCGCGTCGAGCTGTGCGCGCGGCTGTAGCGCGCCGTCGTAGAGGTACGCGGCCGTGAGCACGCCGTCGACCTTTCGAGCGCTGCGCCGGCCAGCCCCGTCGACGACGTAGTCGACCACGCTACCGTTCGGTAGCGTGACCTTCACGAGCGACCCCAAATCGTCGTAGGTGTAGCGGGTCGTGGTCGCGCCGTCCTGGACCCGCACCAGGTTTCCCAGCGCGTCGTGCTCGTAGCTGCGCGAGCCAAAGCTGACGATCCGGTCGTGTGCGTCGTACGCGCCGTTCGCGACGGTGCCGTTCACATCGACGCCGAGGCGGTTGCCGTTTTCGTCGTAATCGAACGCGATGGCCGAGCCACCACGCTCGACGGAGACCAGCCGACCCGCGGCGTCGTAGCCGTAAGCGGTGTTGGTCGTTTCTCCGGCGATGGTTTCGCTCAGACTCGTGACGCGCCCGAGCGCATCGCGCTCGTAGCTTTGGCTGAGCAGCGCCGTACCTTGAAATGACGCTGCGAGGCTCGCGCGTGCTCCGAAAGAGTCGTAGGTGAAGGCGCTGGTTACCTTGCCAACGCTCAGCGACTTGGCGTCGCCGCTCGCTGTGTCTCGAGCAATCGAGATCGGCCCGGCACTGAGCAAGAGTCCGTCGTCGTCGTAGCCGAGCGTAATGGGCGCTTCGGTGTTGACGGTGGTGCTGCTGACCTGCCACGCAGCGTCGTAGGCGTAGCTGAGCGTGCCGGTGACGCTGCCGCTGCTGCTCGACATGAGCAGCAGCGGACCGTCGTAAACCACGCTCGTGG
>JBEHXA010000251.1:0-10331 GCA_048498935.1 Myxococcota bacterium | reverse complement strand
TTGGCCATCTCGACGACCAACGGGTCGTCGGCGTTAAACACTGCGGCGCCGCGCGCCGAAACCGCCCGCACCGGGATCGCTTTGACGTGAGCGAGATCGCGAATCTCGTTGATGCCGTTCAGGCCCAAGTGGTCGCCCTCACCGACATTAGTTACGATCGCGACGTCGCACAGGTCGAAGCCCAGACCTTCGCGCAGCATGCCGCCCCGCGCCGTCTCGAGCACGGCCGCGTCCACGCGCGGGTGAGCCAATACGGCGCGCGCGCTCTTGGGGCCGCTGCAATCGCCGGTGTCGATGCGCCTGCCTTCGACGTAGATGCCGTCCGTGCAAGTCATGCCGACGCGCAGGCCCGTCGAGGCGAGCAGGTGCGCGACGCAGCGCGTAGTCGTGGTCTTGCCGTTGGTGCCCGTGACGGCGACGATCGGGATGCGGGCGTCGTCGCCTGGCTGGAACATGGAGGCGATGACGGCTTCGCCGACGTCGCGGCCTTTGCCTGCTGACGGCTCGAGGTGCATGCGGAGCCCCGGCGCCGCGTTCACTTCGACGATGGCGCCGCGCGTCTCTTCGAGCGGGCGATCGACGCTGGTGGCGACGACGTCGATGCCGGCCACGTCGAGGCCCACCATCCGGGCGGCCTCGATGGCGCGTGCAGCCACCTCGGGATGCACTGTGTCCGTCACATCGGTCGCGCTGCCGCCCGTGCTCAGGTTGGCGTTTTTGCGCAGCGACACCCGTACGCCGGCCGCCGGGACGCTCTCGGCGTTCAGGCCCTGCTCGGCCAGGTGCTCCAGGCCGATCGCGTCCAGCCGCAACTTGCTGAGGCTGGTGGAGTGGTCGTCGCCCCGCAGCGGGTTGAGGTTCTCGCGGGCTACCAAGTCGGCGATGGTCGAGTGGCCGTCGCCCAGCACACTTGGCGGCTCCCGCCGGGCGGCTGCGACCAGGCGGTCGCCGATGACCAGCAGGCGGTGGTCCGACCCGTAGAGATGTCGCTCGACGATAGTCTCACCGTCGTAAGCGACGGCGATCTGGAAGGCCGTTGCGATAGCGTCGGACGACTCTAGGGCCGTCGAAACACCTTTGCCCTGGTTACCCTTGCGAGGTTTGACCACTACCGGGCCACCGATCTCCCGAGCCGCCGCCAATGCTTCTTCGACCGTTTTGGCCACGCGACCTTCCGGGACCGGAACCCCGATGGTCGCGAGCAGGCTCTTCGTGAGCTCCTTGTCCTGGGCGATCGCTTCGCCAATCGCGCTCGTGCGGTCGGTCTCGGCCGCCCAGATACGGCGCTGGCGCGAGCCAAAGCCGAGCTGCACGAGGCTGCCATCGGTCAGCCGGCGCGACGGAATGCGTCGGCGCTCGGCCGCCCGCACGATCGAGCCGGTGCTCGGACCGAGCCGGATCTCCTCAGCGAGCCCCCGCAACGCCGACAGCTCGGGATGCTCCGTAGCGGCCTGCTCGAGGGATTGGCTCACGGCTAGCTCGAGGGCGCGCTTTCCCACTTCCTCGTCGCCGAATTGGACGAGCAGCCGGCACTGCTGCGACGACACGGGGCGTGCGTCGAAGTACGACACGGCGTAACCGACGGCGCGCTGAAGCTCGACGGCGCGCTCTGCAACTCGTCGGGCGTGAGTCACGTCCATTGCTTCAGCGCAGGCAATCACCTCGAGGACGGTTTGGTCTGACCAGAGGTTGGGGCCACGAAGTGAGCGAACAGATTCGATTTTCATCGCTTGCAATCAGGGCGAAACTGCGCGGACCCATAGCAGATCCCGCGGTAGGCCCGCAGTGGGGTCGCTTAGTTGTTGGAATTATTCAGCAATTCCTCGAGCGTCTGGCCTGGGATCCCGAGTGCCAGGACTGCGGCGGCCGCGGCCATCGTGAGTTCGACGCTCGTGTGTCTTTTCGATTCAACCCATTTTCGTACGTGGAGCGGGGTCGCTTGCTGCCCTCCGGACCACCAAATCAGCTCGTCGCCGCGACGAATGAGTGCCGCGCCACCCGCGTCGATGTGCTCCTTGAGTGGCGAAACCTGGCGCTCGCCTCCGAACCACACGACTTTGCCCGGGCAGCGCTCCGCCATAGCCCGGACGGCCGGGTCGTCAGCGTTGAGCACGGCAAAGCCGGTCGGAAGGACGACATCGAGGGGAGCTCGCAGCGCCTTTTCGATCGTCTCGACCTCGTCGACGCCGGGTCGGACGAGCGCTTCGGCGCCAGCGCAGCCGATCACCACCGCGATCTGACAGCGGTCAAAGCCCAGGCCTTGCTCGAGGGTCGAGCGCGCGGGGGCTTCGGCAACCACGGAGCTTGCGGCCGGGTTCATGAGGGCCCGCCTGACCCCGTCGGCACCGGCCGCGCTACCTCGGTCGAGCTGCCTGTTCCCGAGAAACAGCCCTTGTGCGTCTGCGCGCGCCACACGCTGACCGGCCTGCTCCAGGCATTGGGCGATGAGCTGGGTCACGGTATCGGAACCAGCGGTGCCCGAGACCGCGACCAACGGGACACGGGCGGGGCTGCCCTGCGCGAACAGCTGGCCCACGATCGCCTGACCGACCGGGCGCGGTTTGCCCGATAGGGGCTTCAGGTGCGCGACCAGACCTGGGCTCGCGTTCACCTCGATCACCGCGCCCCCCTGCTGGGAAAGCGGCTGACCGATATCACCGGCCACGATGTCGATGCCTGCGATGTCGAGCCCCACCGCCTGCGCTGCCAGCACGCACGCCGCAGCGACCTCCGGGTGCAGCTGGTCCGTTTCGTCGACCGTGAGGTCGCCGTGGTATTGGATGAGCACGGGCTCCCCCGCGCGCGGCACCGAGTCGGGGGTGAAGTCTTGGCGGCGCAGCAGATCCAGCGCGGTGTCGTTGAGCTCGAGTAACGTCAGCAGCTGTGCCGACTCTTCGCCGCGGCGCGGGTCGCGGTTGGCCTGGTCGACGAGCTGACGAATGGTCGAGCTGCCATCACCGATGACTTCATCGGCCTCACCCCCAGCCGCCGCGATCGCTTGCTCGCCCACTACCAGGACGCGGTGCTGCGAACCGGGGATGAAGCGCTCGACGACCACGCTGCTTCCTTCCAGGGCGGCGCGCTCATAGGCGGCGCGCACCTCGGCTTCTTCGTCGAGGCGAATCGAAACGCCGCGGCCGTGGTTGGCGTCCACCGGCTTGACCACGACGGGTTCGCCGAGGTCACGCGTCGCTTGCCAAGCATCGTCGGCGTCTTTGACGATGCGACCGGTTGGAACCGGCACGCCCGACGACGCGAGTAGCTTGCGCGTGAGCTCTTTGTCCTGCGCGATGCCTTCCGCGACCGCGGAGGTGCGATCGGTCTCCGCGGTCCAAATGCGGCGCTGCGCCTGGCCGTAGCCGAGCTGCATCAAATTACCGGCCGTGAGCCGGATGCACGGAATCCCGCGCTCTTTCGCCGCCTGGACGATCGCGCGCGTGCTCGGGCCGAGGCACAGCTGGTCGGCCAACTGCCGCAGCCGCGCTAGCTCCGGCTCGAGGTCGAACGGTCGGCTCTCGACCGTCGCCATGATGAGCTCGCGCGCTGCGCGCATGCAGTGCTCGGCGAAGCGCGTGTCGTCGCACTTCACGACCACCTTGTACACGCCGCGCTCCGGCGTCTCGCGCGCGCGACCCCAACCGATCGGCACGTGCGTGAGGCTCTGAAGCTCGAGCGTGACGTGCTCGAGCACGTGACCGAGCCATGTGCCGGTCTGCAGGCGCTGCAAGAAGCCACCGCGCTCGCCGATGCTGCAGCGATGCTCGATGAGCGACGGCAACACGCCCATCAGGCGATCGGTGAAGCCCGGCAGCTTGTCGGTCGGTAGCTCCTCGAAATGACCGAGGTCGACCCAAGCCTCCAGCACTGGGGAGTTGGCCCAGATGTTGGGGCCGTCGAGGCCGAAAACTTTACGGATCTCCATCTGTATCGCGCTGGCCCAACCTGGGGTGGCCTCCCTTTATTCGCGGAAAGGCGATCGCGCCAGCCGATACCGGCGTTGACGGCGGTAGCCCTGCTGGGCCACGTTTCGGCGCCAATTCGGCTGCGCCCTCGACTGGGTGGCGGGCCGGTCTCATGAAAAACTCCGCCGTCGTCGTCGAAAAGCCCTCCCTGGAAGGCCCCCAACTGGCCGAGGGCGAAGCGATCCTGGCCATATTCCGTCCCGACTTGAGCGCCCAGCTGCGCTTTTCCGAGGGGGTCGTGGTGGCGACCGGACGTCGCGTCTGGTGGCGCGAACAGGGAGAGCAGCCGCGAGAGCTCTCACTCGGCGCCGGTGTCGAGGTCGAGCGTCGCGAGCGCGCTGGCGTGTGCGAGCTGTTCTTGAGAACACCGACCGCGAGCACGCGCTTTCGCTACACGTTGGCGCGCGCCACGCAAGCGGCCGAGCTTGCCGAAGCGCTCGCGCGGCTCGGTGTTGCGCCTTCGGGGGTGAGCGCTGCGCTGCCAGGTGATGCGCAGGCGAACCTCGATGCATCGGGTCGCGCCGAGCTCTCGTCCGATCCCGATAACGACGCGGCTCCCGAGCGGCTCGATTCGGCGCCGCTGCTGCGCCTGTTCGGATTCGCCAAGCCTCGGATGAGCAAGGTGCTGCTCGGCTTCGGGCTCACGCTCGCGACCACCGGCGTCGGGTTGATCCCGCCTTACCTCACGATGCCGCTCGTCGACGAGGTGCTGGTGCCGTGGCAGTCGCGCGCGGCTCCGGGGCTCGACGTCGTGCAGCGCACGCTGCTCTTCTATCTCGGCGGCCTCGGGTTGGCGGCGCTGGTCGCCTGGCTCTTGGCTTGGGCGCAGGGCGCAGTGCTGGCTTGGGTGAGCGAGCTCATCAGCGCAGACCTGAGAAATCGCGCGTTTTCGCACCTCACGCGGCTCAGCATTCACTATTTCGGCGGCAAGCGAACCGGCGATTTGATCGCGCGCATCAGCTCGGAGACCGACCGGCTGTGCTCGTTCTTGTCGGACACGCTGATCGACTTCATCACCGACGTGCTGATGATCGTCGGCACGTCGGCGGTCCTGTTTTCGCTCGACCCGCTGCTGGCGCTCGCGGCGCTGGTTTCGTTCCCGCCCATCGCCTGGTTCATGGTGCGAGTGCGCGGCTCCCTCACGCACGGCTTTTTGCGCGGCGGTCGCGTCTGGTCCCAGATGACCAACATCCTGGCCGACACCATCCCCGGCATTCGCGTCGTCAAAGCCTTTTCGCAAGAGCGCCGCGAGATCCGTCGCTTCGAGCAGGCCAACCAGCGCATCGTGGACGTGAACAACCGCGTCAACGCACTGTGGACGTCGTTTTGGCCGCTGGTGGCGCTGCTGAACCAACTGGGCTTGCTGGTGGTGTGGGCCGTCGGCGCCTACCAGGTGCTGCACCACCAGATCACGGTCGGCGTGCTCACGGCGTTCATCGCGTACATCGGTCGCTTCTATGCGCGCGTCGAGAGCATGAGCCGTATGCTCACGCTCACGCAGCGGGCTTCGGCCGCAGCTCAGCGCCTGTTCGAGATTTTGGATCGGGTGCCGGACGAGCCGGAAAACCGCGCCAGCGTGCCGCTCGGCACCGTGAAGGGCACGCTCGAGTTCGACCGCGTTTCGTTTCGCTACGGCAGCCGCCTGGTGCTGGACGACGTGAGCTTTCGAGTGGAGCCGGGCCAGATGCTGGGCATCGTCGGCCACACCGGTTCGGGCAAGAGCACTGTCGCCAACTTGGTGTGCCGCTTCTACGACGCTTCCGGGGGCGTGGTGCGGCTCGACGGCGTCGACGTGCGCACGCTTTCGGTCGAGGAGTATCGGCGCCACATCGGCATCGTGCTCCAGGATTCGTTCCTGTTCTTCGGCACTATCGGTGAGAACGTGGCTTACGGCTTGCCGGAGGCGGAGCCCTCCGCAGTGTTGGCTGCGTCCCGCGCGGCGCGCGCTCACGAATTCGTGCTCAAGCTGCCTGAAGCGTACGACGCGCTCGTCGGCGAGCGTGGGCAATCGCTATCAGGTGGCGAGCGCCAGCGCGTCGCCATTGCGCGCGCCATCCTGGTCGACCCGCAAATCCTGGTGCTCGACGAGGCGACCAGCGCGGTCGACGTCCAGACCGAACGCGAAATCCAGCGCGCGCTCGACAACGTGGTCGCCGGCCGCACCACCATCGCGATCGCACATCGCCTGAGCACGCTCGCCAAGGCCGATCGCTTATTGGTGCTAAGAGACGGCAAATTGGTCGAGTCCGGCACGCACGCCGAGCTCTTGGCACGAGGTGGCGAATACGCGCGACTGCAGCGCGCCCAACAGCAGCTAGGCGCCAGTCAGGAGCTGGAAGCTGCCGCGGAGCCGGAGCCCGAGCTGGAGTCACCGTCGCGCGTCGCGCTCCCGGCCGAGCTGGTGCTGAGCTGGTCGGCTGACACGGACACGTTGAGCGCACGCGCCAGCGACGCCTCGAACGTGGTCGTTTCGCCGCGCCGCTGCTTTCCGCTGAGCGATCCGGAGCGCTTCATCAGCTTGGTCGACGCGCAAGGTCACGAGCTTTGCTGCATCGAGGCGCCGTCGCGCCTCGCGCCCGCGAGTCGTGAGGCGCTCGAGAGCGCGCTCGGCGCGAGCGAGCTCTTGCCGATGGTCGAGCGCATCGAGCGCGTCGACGAACGAGCCACGTCATCGACCTGGTACGTGGTCACCGATCGGGGCGAGCGGCAGTTCGTAGTCGAACAGGAGGACCACATTCGGCGTCTGGCGGACGGCCGCCACCTGATCACCGACGGCCACGGCATGCGCTACTTGGTGCCCCACCCCGACCGGCTCGACGCCAAGAGCCGTCGCTTGATCGCCCCGTTTTCGTAAGAAGTGGTCAGGCGCGGCCGGGCGTGCTCGATTGGTCGGCGTGCAGGCGTACTCGACTCTCATCGCTCCGGTAGAGCTTTCAGCGGCGCTCGGCGCGCCCGAGCTCCGCATCGTGGATTGCCGTGCCTCTCTGCAAGATCCCGCTGCGGGGCGCGAAAGCTACCGGCTTGCGCACCTGCCCGGCGCCTCCTTCGCCGATCTGTCGAGCGATCTGTCGGGTCCCATCGTGGCTGGCAAGACCGGGCGTCACCCGCTACCCGACCTGGACACGTTCGTAGGACGCCTACGGAGCTGGGGCATCAGTCAGTCCAGCCAGGTGGTCGTGTACGACGACGCGGCGGGCGCTTTCGCAGCGCGGCTCTGGTGGATGCTGCGCTGGCTCGGTCACGAGCGCGTTGCGCTGCTCGACGGAGGGTTCGCTGCTTGGCAAGCAGCGGGCTTGCCGGTGACCACCGAGCTCGGCCTCGTGACGGCGGGCGACTTCACCGCACAGCCGCATCGTGAGCTGCTCGTCGGCGCCGGTGAGCTGCTCGGATCGGCGGACAGCAAGCTATTCGACGCGCGAGCTCCGGAGCGCTTTCGTGGCGATGTCGAGCCGATCGATCCCGTGGCGGGTCACATCCTCGGAGCCGAAAACCTGCCGTTTGCTGGCAATTTGCGCGACGGTCGCTTCTTGAGCTCAGCCGAGCTGCGAGCGCGCTTCGACGCCGCGCTGGCTGGCACTCCGCCCGAGCACGCGGTCGTGTACTGCGGCAGCGGCGTGACCGCTTGCCATGACGTGCTGGCGTTCGCTCACGCAGGCTTACCGCTGCCACGCCTGTACGCTGGTTCGTGGAGCGAATGGATCACGGACCCTTCGCGACCCACCGCCAAAGGCTGAGCGCCGCGCCTAGAGCTGCGCGTTGTTGCGGCGATCGTTGATGCGCGGCGCGATGTTCAGGCGCTTGTTCAGCTTCGCCAGGCCCATGAACACCGCGACCCGAGCATTGACCGACGGCGAGTCGACACCAAAGCCCGCGAGCAGCGACGTGATCGCCGCGCGCAGGTCGAGGAAATCGCTCGGCGCCATGAGCAGCTCCACGAACTCGGGCTGGTAAAAGCCTTTGACGAAGCGTCGGTAGGTGTCGACGTGCTTCTTCATCCAGGCTTCGTAAGCGATGAATTCACGGCGCGAAAAGCGACCCGCCGTGAGCGCGGCGTCGACGGCTTCGGCAGCCTTGAAAGCCCCGACCATGCCCAGGTACACGCCGGTCGAAAACACCGGATCGATGAAGGCACCCGCGTCGCCGACGAGCACGAAGCGATCCCCAGCCAGCTGCTTGCTCACGTAGCTGTAGTCCGAGATGGTGCGGACCGGCGCTACGCGCGTCGCCTTGCCGAGGCGTTTGGCCAAGTACGGGTTTTTGGCGATCTGTTCCTGAAAGTAGGCTTCGTCCGGCTTGCGGCCGTTCAGCATGCTGGAAGGCCCGACCTGACCGACGCTGGTGCGGCCGCCCGAAAGTGGGATCACCCACCACCAGCCACCGGGCACGAGCACCACGGTGATGTCGCCCTCGCGCTTGCCTTCGTGGCGCTCGGCGCCTTCGAAATGCGAGAACACGGCGAAGTTTTTCAGCGTCGTGTCCATCTCACGGAGGCCCAGCTTGCCGGCCAAGAACGAGCTCTGCCCAGTGGCGTCCAACAGCAGCGGGGCGGTCAGCTTGCTTTCGCCGCGCGCCTCGTCGCGCACCTGGACCTCGACCTGGTCGAGGCCGATGTCGAACTTGGTGACCTGCGAGCCCTCGCGCACCTCCACGCCGTGCTTGCCGGCGTTGCGCAACAGCAGCTGGTCGAACTCCGAGCGGTCGACCTCGAACGCCGAAGGCGCGCCGGGGATCAGCCCGTCTGCGAAGGCGTAGCGGCGCGTGAGGCTACCGTCGGCGGTGACGAATTCAGCCGCATACTTGGGCATGAAGCCGTGCTGCTGTAGCGCCGGCAGCACGCCGAGCTGCTCGAACAGCGGCATCGAGCAGGGCAGCAGCGATTCACCGATGTGAAAGCGCGGAAAGTGCTCCTTTTCCAGGAGCACTACGCGCCGTCCGCGCTGAGCCAAGCGAGTCGCCACGGTCGAGCCAGCCGGCCCGCCACCAATCACGATGACGTCGTACTTAGGTCCCACGGGGCGAGGGTCTCTCGCCCCGAAGCGAGCGTCAATGATGCCCGTCAGGTCCGGGCTCCAGGAACTTAGAGCGCTGCGACGACCGCGTCGCCCATAGCCGACGTCGAAAGCGGCTTTTCGGCGCCCGGCGCCAGGTCCTTGGTGCGCGCGCCCGAAGCGAGCGCCGCTTCGACAGCGCGCTCGACCTGAGCGGCTTCCGCCTCGAGACCGAGGCTGTGACGGAGCAGCATCGCCGCGCTCAGGATGGTGCCGAGCGGGTTGCAGATGCCCTTGCCTGCGATGTCGGGCGCCGAGCCGTGGATTGGCTCGTATAGACCCAGCTTGCCTTCGCCGAGCGAAGCGCTGGGCAGCATGCCGAGCGAGCCGGTCAGCACCGCGGCCTCGTCGGAGAGGATGTCACCGAACATGTTTTCCGTGACGATCACGTCGAAGCTACCGGGCGCCGTGACGAGCCGCATGGCGCAGCTGTCGACCAGCTGGTGCTCGAGCGTGATGTCGCTGAATTCCTTGCCCAGCTCGACGGCGACCTGGCGCCACACGCGCGACGACTCGAGCACGTTCGCCTTGTCGACCGACGTGAGCTTCTTGCTCCTGCCGCGCGCCAGGTTGAAGGCGAGCCGGCAGACGCGCTCGATCTCGCGGTCGGTGTACTCGAGGGTGTCGACAACCTTGGTGCTGCCGTCCTCGAGCTTCTCGCGATACTGCTTGCCGAAGTACAGGCCGCCAGTGAGCTCGCGCACGAGCATCATGTTCACGCCCGACACGCGCTCGGGCTTGAGCGGCGAGGAACCGATCAGCTCCGGGTAGCTCTTCACCGGTCGCAGGTTGGCGTACAGGCCCAAGCCCTTGCGGATCGCCAGCAGCCCCTTTTCGGGGCGCGTCTTGGCGTTCGGGTCGTCCCACTTCGGGCCGCCCACTGCGCCGAGCAGCACCGCATCGGAATGGCGGCATGCGGCCAGCGTCGCCGCCGGCAGCGGCTCGCCGGTCTCGTCGATGGCGATGCCGCCGATCAGGTGATTCTCGAACGAGAATTCGTGGCCCTTTTTGCCCGCGACTGCCTCGAGCACCTTGCGCGCTTCGGCGACGACCTCGGGTCCGACGCCGTCGCCGGCGAGTACGACAATTTTCGCTTTCATGATTGGCAGGTGCTCCAGCCGGACTCTTTACAGCAAGCTCGGCAGATCGGAAGGGGATTTAGTTGTTGGAACGAGCCGGGAGGGGGCCGGAGGCGGGCCGATCCACGGCTGATCGGCTGCTGGGAGCGGTGGCAAGCGCCACCCCGCTCTTGACCAGGCCGTATTCGATGGAGTCGACCAGGGCCATCATCGAGGCCTCGATGATGTTCGGCGACGCGCCG
>JBEHXA010000250.1:0-10335 GCA_048498935.1 Myxococcota bacterium | reverse complement strand
GATCATCCCCAATCTGGACGAGCCTGCGTTGCGTCGCGCGACGAGGAACGCGACGAGACGAGCGACGCGCCGAGCGAACAGGGCGAGCAAGTTGCTCGAATGCCGAGCGAGGGCCCCGAAATTTCCGTCGGCGTGCTGTCGATGCCGCACCTGCGCGGCGATACGTCGATCACCCCGTCGCTGATCGCGGCGGCGAGCGAGCAGCCGAGCCCGACGGTCGCGGAATCTTCGAGCATGCCCATCGCGCGGCGCTCGAGTCCGCCAGCTGCCGAGGCTCCGAGCGCGCCGGTGGTCGTTGCGCCCCGCACGCCAGTGGTGGTGGCTCCCAGCATCGAGACTCCAAACGCCGAGGCTCCGAGCGCGCCCGTCGTCCTAGGGGCAAGCGCGCCCGTGGTGGTGACGCCGAGCGCACCGGCCGGCGAGGAGTCGAACCCACCAAACGCCGAAGTGTCGAGCATGCCCGCGGCCGAGTCGTCGCTCGCGCCTGCTAGCGAACCCTCCGAGCCGCCTCACGACGAGCTCAGCGGCGTGCGGCACGTGCTTGCGCACAACGAACGCGGTGTCGTGCGCGACTTCTGCGCCCCCGCCGTCGCGATGAATCGCTGCTCTTGATCAGCCGCGCGCTTCACCGCGAACGCGCGGCAACAGCTCGGCGAAGTTGCAGGGTTTGGTGCGGCTGTCGAGCTGCGGCAAAATAATCCTTTCGAGCGCGAGCTTGACTGCTCCCCTCGAGCCGGGCAGCGCGAATACCAGTGTGCCGCCGCAGAGCGCCGCCTCCGCGCGAGACTGAATCGTGGCTGCGCCGATGTCGGCGTACGACAAGTGACGGAACAGCTCGCCGAAGCCGGGGATCCACTTGGTGACGAGCGGCGTGAGCGCTTCGGGCGTGATGTCGCGGCGCGTGATGCCGGTGCCGCCGGTGGCGATCACCACGTCTACCGCCGGGTCCTCGATCAAGAGTGAGAACGTGCTCTGAAGCACGGAAAGCTCGTCGGGCACGATGTGCCGTACCTTCAGCGTGTGGCCTGCTTCGACGACGCTGTCGGCGATCAGCGCGCCGCTCGTGTCGGTTTCGAGTGTTCGGGTGTCGCTCACGGTCAAAACGGCGATGCTCAGCGGAGAAGGCGTGGACAAGCGGCGCGAACGCTAGCATTTTTGCGCCGTGTCGCGGCCAGGGCTACGAGTCTCGCTCCTTTCGGCGCTTTGCGCTTGGTCTGGTGCCTGCGCTCCGGGCGCGTCCGAAGCGCCGACCGCCGCTCCGCCGCGCGCGCTCTCTCTCGGCAGCGCCACGGCGCCCGCGCGTGCAGTAGCAGCGCCGTCGCTGCCGCCGTCGGCCGCGGCAAGCGCTACCGCGATTACGGTAGGCGGGATCGACGCGCCGCTGGCTGCTTTGGCGCCGCGCCGCGCTTTCGCCGGTGGGGGTAGCGGCAGCGTGAGTGGCTCCTACGGCATCGTCACGTCGAGCGAAGCGCAGGCGACGCGCGTCGGCGTGGCCGCGCTGGAGGCGGGCGGCAATGCGGTCGACGCGGCCGTCGCGACGGCCTTTGCGCTCGCGGTCACGCACCCCAGTGCTGGCAATATCGGTGGCGGCGGCTTCATGTTGGTGCGGGCGCCGCAGCTGGGGGCGGTGACCACGGCGTTCGATTTTCGAGAGACCGCCCCGCAGGCGCTGACCCGTGAGGCGTTCGAGCGCATGCAGTTGGGAAAAGCCAAGCCTGGGGCTGCCGCGGGCGTGCCGGGCAGCGTGGCGGGCCTGCTGATGGCTCACGAACGCTTCGGAAAATTGACGCGCGAGCAGGTGCTCGCGCCCGCGATCGAGCTAGCGAAGAAGGGCTTCACGTTGGGGCAGCGCCAGGCCTTGCTGCTCGCTGCTAGCTACTCCGCGGTCGCCAAAGACCCCACGCTCGCCAAGCGATTCGGCGTCGGCGGCAAGGCTGCACCAGCGGGTTCGCGCCTCGTACAACCCGAGCTGGCCGGCGCGCTCGAGCGCATCCAGCGGGAAGGTGCTGCGGGGTTTTACACCGGCGCAACTGCCGCCGCGCTCGGGCGCGCTCCCGGCTCGCTCATTCGCGCGGCCGACTTGGAGGGCTACCACGCCGTCGAGCGGGTCGTGCTCCGCTCGAGCTACCGCGGGCTCACGGTCGAGACCATGCCGCCGCCGTCTGCGGGTGGCGTCGCGTTGACCGAGACGTTGGGGGTGCTCGAAGTGCTCGGGGCGCACCAGCTCGAGGCCGGCAGCGCGAAAGAGCTTCACCTTTTTCTCGAAGCCTCGCGGCGCGCGCAAGCCGAACGTCGCTTCGGCGTCACCGATCCCGATGCGCTCGGCATCGAAGCTCAGCAAGCAGCCTTGGCGCGGTTCCTCGATCCGCAGGCGCTCTTGGCACGCGCGCCGATCGACCCCGAGTACGCCACCCCGTCGAGCAAGCTCGCGCCGCTCTACCCGGGCGCGACCGCAGAATCCGAGCAGACCACGCACCTCTCGGTCGTCGATCGCGACGGCATGGTGGTGAGCCTCACGACCACGCTCTCCGACTCGTTCGGTGCGAAAGTTACGGCGCCCGGGACCGGCATCATCCTCAATAACTCGGTCGCTTCGTTCAGCCGCACTGGCGCCAACCAGCCGGGACCCGGCCGCCGCACCACCAGCTCCATGGCGCCCACGCTGGTGCTCGATGGCGACCGCGTCGTGCTCGTACTCGGAACCCCCGGCGGCGATACCATCCCGAGCACCATCGTCCAGGTGCTGCGCAACATCGTCGATCACGCGCTGCCGCTCGACCAAGCCGTGTCGGCTCCGCGGCTCCACCAATCCTTCTTGCCGGATCGCGCGCGCTTCGAAACCAAGCGACCCATCCCGCCCGCCACCGTCCGGGCGCTCAAGGCGCTCGGCCATCAGCTCACCGGCTCGCACCTCTCGATGGGCGACTCCAACGACCTGCTCATCGGTGAGCAAGAGTCGTACGGTTTCGCCGATCCGCGCGGTGGCGGCCTTGCGCTCGCAGCTCGCGCGGCCGTCGCTCCGTCCGCGCCAGCGCCGAGCGTTGCAGCGGCGAGCCCGTCGCCCTAGCCTCCCGGCGTATGAACGAGCGCATCGGTGGGTTGCTTGCGGCGGTGCTTCTGTGCGCGTGTGGAGGGGCGAACGCCGAACAACATGTGGCTGCACCTGCTGCGCCTTCCGAGGAGGCGACCATGGGCTACGAATTTCGACTCGCTGAAGTGCCCGCGAGCAACTTGATGGCTGTTCGCGCGCGCGTGAACGGAGGGCCGCAGCTTTCGGATGCCATCCACGCGGGGCTCGACAAGGTGTGGGCGTACCTGAAGAGTCAGGGCGTAAAAGGCGGCCACAACGTGGTCGTGTATCGGCATTTCGGTGCTGACGGCATGGACATCGAATCCGGAGTACTGGTCGACGCGCCGTTACCGGGCGACGGCACGGTCGTGCCCGTGACGATCCCCGGCGGCAAAGTCGCGACCACCGTGCACATCGGTCCTTACCAAAAGCTCGGCGATGCCAGCTCCGCCCTGCACGCCTTCTGCAAAGAACACGATCACCCCATCGCCGGCCCAACCTGGGAAGACTACGACCACCCGACCGACGACCCCACCAAGCTCCGCACCGACGTTTTCGTCCTCGTCGCGAAATAGACGCCCCGCCCTGGCAAAATTGCTGACGTGTGCACCTTGGCCGATTAGTTGCGCGCCAACCAAGGCGTCACTTTCCTGCGAAGCCGTTTCGCTCCCTTCGTCGAAGCGCGTCGCGTTCCGATCGGAGCCGTTTTCGCCTTTCGAAGGTGGTCTCCCAATTCTACGCAACGGGTGGCCCCTTTCTGGGAAGGGCCTGAGTAAAATTGGGAGATCGGGAAGAGCGCGGCGTTCACCTTCACCTTCACCTTCACGACGTCGGTGACGTGCAGGGTTTCACCCGTCACGTTCACCGTTGCTCGCTCGTTAGGACCTGGCTTCGCTACGTGAGCTTCTGCAATTCGAGCTGCGTTTTGGCAGCCCTGCGCGCTCTACAGGCAGCCGATGGGTGAGCTGCTGACGCGGATGTCGTCGAGCCAGATGTCGCTGAGGAGGGGGCTGGGGTGGTATTCCCAGAGGCCGAAGGAGACTCCGTCGAAGGCGGGGGGCTTGTGGTTGGCCGGTGCGCCTTGGTTGGCGGAGGTGCTGCGGAGATCGGTGAGCTCGGTGCCGTCGAGCCAGACGCGGCGCTTTTCTTCGCTGGGGTTCGAGCCGTCTTCGAACAGCTCGATGCATTGCCATTGGCCGGGTTGGACTTTGGCTTGCGACCACGGGCCGAATTCGTATTTGGGTGGTCCGAAGAAGATGGAGTAGCCGAGGTATTGGCGCTCGCCGCCGATCATGCCCATGCCGGCTTGCACGTCTCCAGCGTCGTTTTTGCCGATGCCGAAGATGAAGCCCATGTGAAAGTCGCCACCGGGCGACTCGGGCAAGTCGGGCGAGAAGTAGAAATAGGCCCGAGCGTAGAAGGAGTTTTGCGGGGCAGGGAAGGTGACCTGTTCGGTGAGCATGGCGGTGCTCTGCTGGCCTGCGACGACTTTGATGTGCACGGCATGCTGGCCGCTGCGCACGTGCTCGCCATCGACGCTGATGGTCGCTGAGTTGGTCGGCTTGGTGAGCTTCCAGCGGGCGGGATCGATTTGTCCGCTTTCGAAGTCGTCGCAGAGCTCGCTGCCAGCGGTGACGCACGGTGCGCTCCCGCCTGCGCCAGCGCTGCCACCGTTCGTCGCGCCGCTCGTTCCTCCGGAGCCGCTCGTTCCTCCGGAGCCGCTCGCTCCGCCGGTGGCGCTGCCGCTCGTGCCCGCGCTGCTGCCGCTCGCTCCGCCCGTGGCGTTGCCACTCCCGCCTGCAGCGCTGGTGCCGCCGCTGGCACTACCGGCCGCGTTGGGTGCGGAGCCGCCGGCCGTGGCTAGCCCGCCAGTCGTTGCAGTCGAACCGCCGGCGCCTGCACTACCCGAAGAACCGGCCAGGTGACTGCCGCCGACAGCTGGCGGTGACGAAGGAGCTTCATCGCTGGAGCAGCCGAAAGCGCAAGCGAGCGTTGTAACGGCGATCGCGCCGACCGAGGCGGCGCGCTGGGCGTAGCTCATTCCATCATCTGTGGGGATGGAGTGCCCAGGCGATCAGCTGCGCGCGCTCCCGGTGATCCGGAAAGCAGGCTCTCTCCACATAGCTGGAACATGCCGCGCGTGGATTTTCAGCTTCGCACGACAATTCTGGTGGCGGCGCTTGCTGCGTGCGTGGCGTGCGGGGCGGAGCACCCAGCCGGGCAGCCGAGCGGCGGCGGTGCGAGCAGCACAGCCGGAGGTCAGGGCCCAACCGGGACGACTGGCGGGACGGACAACGTCGCGCCCGGAACGGCGGGGTCCGTCAGCGTCGGTACTGGCGGCGCCGCTGCGGTGCTGGCACTGCCGAACGGCGCCAAGCCGATCGCGCGCTTGCACCGACTCACCACCGCCGAATTCCAACACAGCTTGCAGGATCTGTTGGGCGAGGGCGTGCCGCTCGGCCCGACAGATCCGGACAGCGTGGTGAGCGGTTTTGCCAGCATCGGTGCCAGTGCGGTCTCGGTTTCACCCTCTGGGGTGGGGCAGTACGAAGACGCCGCGCGTGCCGCCACGACCTTCGTTTTTGCCGACCCGGCTCGCATCACTGCGCAGCTCGGCTGCTCACCCGCGAGCGCCACCGACGCCGCGTGCATCGGCAAGATCGTGACGAGCTTCGGGCGGCGCGCGTTTCGTCGGCCCCTCACCGACGCCGAGACGCAGCGCTTCACCGCGCTGGCGACCGGCATTGCCGGTGAGGCGGGTAGCGACGCGCTCACGGGTGTGCGCCACGCACTCAACGCCATCCTGCAATCGCCGACTTTTCTCTACCGCGTGGAGCTGGGGGCGCCGAGCGCGGCCGACGGCGGCAGGCTCAAGTACTCCGACTTCGAGATGGCCTCGCGCTTGGCGGCCACACTTTGGAACTCAGTGCCCGACGACGGCTTGCTCGACGCAGCCGCTGCTGGCTCGCTCGCCACCCCAGAAGGCGTGAAGGCGCAAGCCGAGCGCCTGCTCGCAGATCCGAAGGCGCACCGCGCGCTGCGCGCTTTCGGGGACGAGCTGTTCGGCGTCCGCCATTTGGAAGAAGCCACCAAGGACACCACCCTGTTCACCACCTGGAACGACTCGCTCAAGGAGGCGATGCGCGAGGAATTGGCGCTGCGGCTCGAGGACGTCGTCTTCACTCAAAAGAGTGACTTTTTGGCGCTGTACGACAGCCGCACCACCTTCGTGAACAACGATTTGGCGCGGTTTTACGGCTTGCCGGAAGGTTCGGCCAACGGCTTCTTCAAGGCGGAGTTTCCGCCCGAGTCGCACCGCGCCGGGTTGCTCGGCGCCGGAGCGATTTTGGCCGGACATGCCTTGCCGCAGCGCACGTCTCCCACGTCGCGCGGCAAGTTCGTGGCCGAGTCGCTGCTGTGCACGATCGTGCCGCCGCCACCGAACATGGTGCCACCCTTGCCGCCTCAAGCCGGCTCCGACGCCACGCTGCGCGAGCGCCTGACCTTGCATCGCGAAGCAGCGGCGTGCCGCGGCTGCCACGCCCTGATGGATCCGATGGGCTTCGGCATGGAGGACTTCGACGCAGTCGGCCTCTACCGCACGCAAGACAACGACAAGCCGATCGACGCGACCGGCGACCTGACGGGTGATGGGCTCGACGGCTCGACCTTCAACGGCCTGGCCGAGCTCGGCGCGGCGCTGCGTAAGCAGCCGATTCTGGCGCCGTGCCTGGTGAGCCAGCTCTTCGCCGAAGCGCAGGGGCGGCCTTCGATCGAGCTCGATCGCGGTCAGCTGAACGAGCTGACCGCGGGCTTCACCGGTAGCCAAAATCGGCTCGATCAGCTGCTGCTCGCGCTGGTCGCGAGCGACGGCTTTCGCTTCGTGGAGCCCAAGGGTTGATCATGGCTAGCAGGCATTCTCTCAAACGTCGGACTTTGCTGCGCGGCATGTTGGTCGGCGGCGTCGCCATTGCGGTGCCGCTGCCCCGCCTCGGCGGTATGCTGAACGGCAATGGCACCGCTTACGCAGACGGCGCCGCGCTGCCGCTGCGTTTCGGTACGTGGTTCTTCGGTAACGGCATCATCCCCGATCGCTGGGTGCCGAAGCTCGCCGGTAGCGGCGAAGAGTGGCAGCTGAGCGAGCAGCTCGCGCCGCTGATCGCCGTCAAGCCGTGGCTGAACGTGCTCACCGGCTTCACCATCAAGATCCCGAACAACTCGCCCCACGCCAGCATGCCATGCGCCGCGCTCACGGGTGCGCAGACCGACAGCCATTTCGTCAAGCTGCCGAGCGTCGATCAGATCGTGGCGCCTGCCATCAGCGCGGGTGCTGCGTTTCCCAACGGTCTGCACGTCGGTATTTCGAACACGTCGGGCGCCACATCGCTCGCGCTCAACATCTCGTATCGCGGACCCGACGCGCCGAACCCACCCGAGTACAGCCCGGCCGCGCTCTTCACGAAGCTGTTGGGGTTCACGAACCAGGGTGGTGGGGGCGGCATGCCCAAACCGCCCGATCCGGAGCTGCTTCGGCGCGGGAAGGTGCTCGATGCGGTGTCGGAGGATGCCAAAGCGCTCAAGATGCGGCTCGGCGTGGAGGATCAGCAGCGGCTGGATCACCACCTGGAAGGGCTCGGTCAACTCCAGAGCCAGATCGAAAAGCAGGCCATGCCGGTCGCGACTGGGCCGCTCGCCGATCCGGACGAGGTGTACCCGATGCGCGGCAATGACGGGAGCATTTCTCGTGCGCGCGGTCAGGCCTTTGCTGACCTGCTCGTGTTCGCGATGGCGAGCGACCTCACGCGTGTGTTTTCGTACATGTTCACGTGCCCGGCGTGCCACGGCAACTACGCCGACTGCGGGCTCGATGCCTCGAGCTTTCATGAAGATTACGGTCACCGCTTGAGCGGCAAGGGTGTGAGCGTCGCCACCAAGGGCTTCAACACCGGCGTGAAGTTCGCGATGTCGAACTTCGCGGACCTGCTCACGCGCATGAGAGATACGCCGGACGGCGCCGGGAACTTGCTCGACAATTCGGCGGTGTACGCGACGTCGTGCGTCTCCGAATCGCAAACGCACAGTGGCGTCGACTTCCCGCTGCTCGTCGCCGGTAAGGCGGGGGGCAAGCTGAAGAGCGATCAGCACGTGCGCTTGCTCGACGAGAACGTCAGCAAGGTGCCGTTCACGTTGCTCACCGCGCTCGGCAGCGACGCCGCCTCCTTCGGTGACGCTGAAGGCAAGGTGACGAGCGGCGTGGCGGAGCTGCTCACATGAGGGCAGCGGCTGCGGTCGGGGTGTTGCTCGTAGCCGCTTGCGGTAGCGACCCTGCCCCAAATAACGGCGGAAATCAGCCCGGTGGCGGCGCTGACTCGACCGGTACGGCCGGGACGAGCGGGAACGTGGGACCGGGCGGAAGCGCTAGCGGAAGTGTGAGCGGCAACGGGATGGGCGGTGGTGCCGCGACGACCGGGGGTAGCGCCGTGACTGGTGGCGGGAGCGGTGGCACTTCGAGCACCGGCGGTTCGGGCGGGAGTGCAGCGCCCGGGGGCGGCATGGGCGGGATGATTCCAATCATCGATGGCCCGCCGCCGCCCGCGATCACGATCACGGAGTTCAACATCCCGACCGCAAGTCAGCCGGGATGGATCGCGGCCGGACCCGACGGCATGCTCTGGTTCACGCACCAGAGCACCGCGCCGAGCGCCGTGAGCAAGTTCAGCAAGGACGGCATGCCGTTCAGCATGTACAAGGTGAACGTCACCAACATCGGGCCGCGTGGCATCGCGCCGGGCCCCGACGGCAACGTGTGGTACGCCAAGCAAGGCGGCATCGGGCGTATCCAGCCCTCGGGGCAGTTCGACGAGATGGGCGTGCCGAACGGCGGGGATTCAGCCGGAATTTGCCTGGGACCGGACAACGCTATTTGGTTCACGCAGCAGATTCACAACAAGGTTTCGCGCGTCACTGCGAACAAGGAATTCAAAGACTTTACGGTGCCGACGCCGAGCTCCGGCCCGCTCGCGATCACGACCGGCAAAGACAACAACTTGTGGTTCACCGAGTCGGCCGTCGGCGCCAACAAGATCGGTCGGCTCACGCCTGCTGGCGAGTTCAAGGAGTTCCCGATCCCGACCGCGGCCTCCAACCCGACCGGTATCACGCTCGGCCCCGACGGCAACGTGTGGTTCACCGAGCATGACGCGCGCAAGATTGGAAAAATAACGCCTGAGGGTGTGATCACGGAGTTCTTCGTGCCGTCGGGCAATAGCCCTGGCCGCATCGCGGCAGGCTCCGATGGGAACCTGTGGTTCACGCAGAGCGGCAGTGCCAATTCGATCGGCCGCATCACGCCGCTCGGCCAGGTGTCGGAGTACGAGGTGCCCACCGCGAACAGTGACCCGTACGACATCGTCGCCGGGCCCGACGGTAACCTCTATTTTACCGAGATTTCGTCGAACAAGGTGGCGCGCATCAGTAACCTGATGGGCGGGGGGCAAGTCATGGCGCGCGCCCCCGGCATGATGGGCGGCGGCGAGCTCGGGGGTGACACTGCCTGCGCCAAGGACAGCGACTGCAAGGAATCCGGGAAGGCTTGCGGCGGCGACGTGTGCAGCTCGGAAAAGAAGGTCTGCGTGCTGGCCGTCACCGAAGATCTCGGCACTTGCGCTCAAGACGGTGACTGCTGGTGCAAGGGGGAGGGCGCCACGTGCGCGGCTGGCCATTGCTCCTTCACGGTGCACGGCGGGGCGCCCTAACACCGGGGAGCCGGGTCGTACTAAGCTCGGCTCGACCATGAAGGCTTGCGCTGACGCGCGCTGTCCGGCGTGTGGCGGAGAGCTCGGCTGGAGCGCCGAGGCGATCGCGTGCGGCGCTTGCGGGCAGGCGTACCCGCGGGTCGGTGGCATCCCGGTGCTGCTGCCTCAACCGGAGGCGCACGTGGCGCTTTGGCGCGGGCAGCTCGGGTTGCTGCTCGAGCGCGGCGAAAAGACGCTCGAGGCGCTGACGAGTGCCGCGGGGGCCGCCGGGCTCAGTGCAGCTACGCAGCAGCGCCTCTTGGCGCTGGGTGCCGCCGTGAAAGCGCAGGTCGACGACGTGACGCGCTTCATGAGCCCGGCGCTGCGCGGCGCCTCCGCTTCGGGCGCGACGGGGCTGCCGCGCGGCGTGGTCGAGCACATCGGCTACCTCTATCGGGATTGGGCGTGGCCGGGAGCTGGCTACCGTGAGAACGACGGCGCCGTCGCGGCACTCTCCCAACCCTGCGGCGA
>JBEHXA010000249.1:0-10370 GCA_048498935.1 Myxococcota bacterium | reverse complement strand
GGGCGATGGGCGGTTGTGAGGCCTCTCCTGCCTTCCCGCCACGAGCGGCCTCGCCAGCGTCGCCATTCGTTCCGCCGCTCCCCGCGCCGCCGGTGGTGGGCGCGCTACCGGCGGCTCCGCCGCTCCCGGCGCTGTCGTCGTGCGGCGACTTGCTCTCCGAGCAACCGACGAGCGCGCAACTACCGAAAGCCAACAATGAAGTGAGATAGCGACGGTGCATGGCGGAAGTCGCGCCGCGCGGCTGCGGGCGGACTCGGACAGCATAGCTCCTTCAGTCCCGCTCTAGACCAGAAAATAGGCCGGAAATCAGCTGGTCGAGCAGCTCGGTGCGGCGCGCTGCGGTACCGAGATCCATGTCGTCCAAGCGGCGATCGATGAGCAGCATGGCGTAGCCGTGGAGTAACGCCCAGAAGGTGATGGCTTGCTGGTTCGGGTCGCTCGCCTTCAGCCAACCGGCGTTTTGCCCCGAGGCGAACGCCCCCACCAGGGCGACGTAGACACGGTCGCACGCGCGGAAGATGCCTTGATCGGCGCGTGAGGGGCCGAGATTCACGCTGAACATCATGCGAAAGAAGTGCGGACGGCGCGCCGCCAAGTCCAGGTAGGCGCGAGCGACTGCGTGCAGTTGCTGCCGCGCATCGGTGGGGCTCTGTGCCGTCGCGGCGAGCAGCTTGCTCTCGAGCTCTTCGAAGCCTTGCTCCGCGAGCTCGGCCAGGAGCGCCTCTTTGCTGGCGAAGTGTCGGTAGGGTGCGGCCGGGCTCACGCGGGCGTGCTTGGCCAGATCGCGCAGCGAGACCTGATCGGCGCCGTGCTGGTCGAGCAAGCGCGCGGCGTGATCGAGCAGCGCGCGCCGCAGGTCGCCGTGGTGGTACGCCGCCGGCTGCTTCTTGCTGTGGGATGCCTTCTTGAGCATGAGGGCGAGCCGAGCCGGGGCTCAACATCGGGTGAGCGCGACGGCGTCGGCAAGCGTTTTGATGTTGTCAGCGCTTACATTAAATGTGATCACTGTTTACATGCTGGGTCGCCGGTGGGCAAGCGCGACCCGTGAAAGTGAGTCAAAGTGCCAACATCATTGAATATTGTGGTTAGCGGCGCGTCATCCGGCATCGGCCTGGCTACGACGCGCGCCCTGCTCGAGCGCGGCGACACGGTCTTCGGCACGCTGCGGCGCGTGAGCGACGGTGCGGCGCTGCAGGCAGCGTACGGCGAGCGCTTCCGCCCGCTCGTGCTCGACTTGGCAGGGGGCGAATCGATCGAACGAGGTGTGCAGGAGCTCACCCAGCTGCTGGCGGGCGCACCACTGCACGGGCTCGTGAACAACGCGGGTGTCGCGCTACCAGGTCCGCTCGCGGAGCAGCCGCTGAGTGAAATCCGCGGGATGTTCGAGGTCAACTTCTTCGGCCTCGTCGCGCTCACGCGCGCCTGCTTGCCCCTGCTCGGAGTGGGCGCCGAGCGTCGGGCAGCGCGGCCCGGCACGGTGGTAAACGTGAGCTCTGGCGCGGGTAAGCTCGGGATTCCGTTCCTCGGCGGCTACGTCGCGAGCAAGCACGCGCTCGAAGGGTTTTCGCAGAGCCTGCGTCGTGAGCTCATGCCGTGGGGCATTCGAGTCGTCGTCGTAGGGCCCGGCAACGTGAAGACGCCGATCTGGAACAAGGCAGGCGACGAGGCTCCTTACGCGAGCGGACCTTTCGGACGCGTTTACGGCAACTTCCTCCGCTACATGCGAGAAGGTGAGAAGACGGGCATGGAGGCCGAGGAAATCGCGCGCCTGCTCGTGGGCATTCTCGACAGCAAGAATCCGAAGACGCGCTACGAGCCGGTGGCACAAAAATTCGCCAACTGGACCTTGCCGCGCCTCCTGCCCGACAAGACCATGGATCGCCTGCTGTTCAAGACCCTCGGCATGCAGAGCTTTTCCGAGCCGCCGCTCCTGCGCTGAAACCGCTCATTCGAGCGTCGGATCAGCATTCGTTGGACCGAGCGGTCGATATCGAGGTGGTCCCACTATCGAGTGGGGACAAGCTCGCTCGTGGTCGAGTAAGCTGTCGGCAGTCCATCAGGGGACTTCGCCGAGCCGCCGTCACATGCCGGACCATCGCCCTATTTCCGATCCGCTAGAAGCGACGTTTCAGGGATTCCTGGACGCCGCACCTGACGCGATGGTGACGGTGGGACCGGACGGAGCGATTCAGCTGATGAATCGCCAAGCCGAGAGGCTGTTCGGCTACGAACGGGCGGAGCTGATCGGCAAAGCGATCGATATCTTGGTCCCGGCGCGTTATCGCCCTCAGCATCCCTCGCATCGCGGCGGCTACTTCGCCGACCCCAAGCCACGTCCCATGGGCGGCGACATGGAGCTGTTTGGTCTGCGCAAGGACGGCACGGAATTTCCGGCGGAAATCAGCCTCGCGCCCGTCGAGACGACCCACGGCAGGTTGGTCACCGCGGCCATCCGCGACGCCAGCGAGCGTCGCCGTGCCGAGGACAAGTTTCGCGCCCTGCTCGAGGCCGCTCCCGATGCCGTCGTGATCGTCGATCGACGTGGAGAAATAGTGCTCGTCAACGCTCAGACCGAGAAGGTGTTCGGCTATCCGCGCCAGGAGCTCCTCGGGCAACCGCTCGAAAAGCTGGTGCCCGAGCGATTTCGAGGCCATCACCCCGACCACCGCGCGGGCTTCTTTGCCTCGCCGAAGGTCCGCTCGATGGGATCTGGGCTGGAGCTCTTCGGCCTGCGCAAAGACGGTACGGAGTTTCCAGTCGAAATCAGCCTGAGTCCGCTGCAGACCGAGAGCGGTGTGCTGGTCTCCAGTACGATTCGCGACGTAACGGAGCGGCGAAAGGCGGACGAGCAGAGGTTTCAGCTAGCGGCCATCGTCGACTCCTCGGAGGACGCCATCATCGGCAACCGTTTGGATGGCGTGATCCTGAGCTGGAACCGCGGCGCCACTGCCCTGTTCGGTTACACGGCGGCGGAAGCGATCGGTCGGTCCATTGCGCTGCTGTTGCCGCCGGGACGAGAGGGGGAAGAACCCGACGCCGTCTCCAAGATTCGCCAAGGTGAACGGGTTCAGCCATTCGAGACCGTGCGCCGACGTAAGGACGGACGCCATCTGGACGTGTCCGTGACCATCTCGGCGATTCACGATGCGCACGGAAATATCGTCGGCGCTTCACGGGTCGCTCGCGACATCAGCCAGCGCAAACGCGCCGAGGAGGCGCTGGCGCGTGCCCGAGACGCGACGGAGGTTGCCAATCGCGAGCTCGAGGCGTTCAGCTATTCGGTGGCGCACGACCTGCGAGCGCCGCTGCGCGGGATCGACGGCTTCAGCCAAGTGCTGCTCGAAGACTACGCCGAGCGTCTCGACGACGAGGGACGCGGCTACCTCGGGCGGGTCCGCGAGTCGGCGCAGCGCATGGCGCAATTGATTGACAGTCTGCTCGATTTGGCGCGAGTCACACGTAACGAGTTGCGGCGCGAAGTCGTCGATCTCAGCGTCTTGGCACAAGGCGTCGTCGAGCCGCTGCGTGCGGCCAATCCCGGGCGAGAACTAGACTTCGTGATTGCCGAGGGGCTAGAGGCCGAGGCTGACCCCAGACTGCTGACGGTCGTGCTGCAGAACTTGTTCAGCAATGCCGTCAAATTCACGCGCGATCAGGCTCGGCCGCGGATCGAGCTCGCCTGCGACGGGAGCGGCCCCGAGGTGGTGTTCTCGGTTGCGGACAATGGAGCCGGCTTCGATATGCGATTTTCCTCCAAACTTTTCGGAGTGTTTCAGCGTCTCCATGCTCCCACTGAGTTCGAGGGCACCGGGATCGGGCTCGCGACGGTCCAGCGCATCATCCATCGCCACGGTGGACGTATTTGGGCAGAAGGTAAGGTAGGCTGCGGCGCGACCTTTTCCTTCACCTTGGGGAAGGCCGAGAGCGACCATGGCTGAGCCGTTCATTCTATTGGTCGAAGACAACGCGAGCGACGAGCTTCTCACCTTGCGCTCGCTCAAGAAGAGCGGGATAGCGAATCGCGTCGTGGTAGCTCGAGATGGCTCGGAAGCGCTCGATTACTTGTTCGCAGAGGGAGCTCATGCGAATCGCGAACCGAAGGAGCTTCCGCAGGTGGTGCTGCTCGACCTGAATCTACCGAAAATCGGTGGCTTGGAAGTGCTCAGACGCATTCGGGCCGACCAACGCACCAAGCTGCTACCCGTCGTCATCCTCACGTCATCGAAAGAAGACAAGGATTTGCTTGGCGGCTATGCCACGGGAGCAAACAGTTACGTGGTAAAGCCTGTCGATTTTACCCAGTTTGCCGAATCGGTGCGCCAGCTGGGCATGTTCTGGCTGGTGGTGAATCAACCGCCGCCGCGCGCGGGCTGAAGCGGGATCGGGGAGGGAGCGATGGCCGACGCGCTGCGGGTTTTGACTGTCGAAGACAACGAGCTCGACGCCGAGTTGGTGGTAATTGCGTTGAAGCGCAGCGGCTATGAGGTCTCGCACGTTCGCGTGCAGACTGCCGTCGGTTTGCGGGAAGCGCTTGCCCAGAGCTGGGACGTGATCCTCTCCGACTACTCGATGCCCGGGTTCGACGGGCTCGAAGCGCTGCGCCTGGTGCGAGAGCAGGGGATTGATGTGCCGTTTTTGATCGTGTCCGGCACGATCGGTGAAGAAACGGCGGTGGCGGCCCTGCAGGCAGGCGCCGACGACTTTCTGATCAAGGGCAAGCTCGGGCGCTTGAGATCGGCGGTGGAGCGCGCGCTGCGCGAACGCAGCACGCGCTTGGCTCGGCATGCTGCCGAGCAAGCGCTACGCGAGAGCGACGCGCGCTATCGGCGCATCATCGAGACGACCAACGAAGGTGTGTGGTTGCTCGACGCGGCAGGTCGCACCAACTTCGTGAACCAGCGCATGTGCGATATGCTGGGCTACACCGCCGCGGACCTGCAGGGGCAACCGCTGCTCGATTTCGTGCATGAGGGGTCGCGCCAGACCGTTAGCGAGGGGGTGCATGCGGAGGCCGGCGGACCGAGCCGGCAAGTCGAAGCCCAGCTCGTGCGTGTGGACGGGAAGGAGCTCTGGGTGTTGATGGATACGACACCGCCTACCGAGCCAGGCGCGGGCGGCGCGCTGGCGATGATCATGGATATCAGCCAACGCAAGCGCCTCGAGGAGCAGCTGCGTCAATCGCAAAAGATGGAAGCGGTAGGCAGCCTGGCCGGCGGCGTCGCACACGATTTCAACAACTTGCTCTCGGTCATCATGGGCTACGCCGAGCTGATCTTCAACGAGCTCAGGCCGGGCGATCCGTTGCGCGCCGATATGGAACAGGTGACCATCGCCGGTTCGCGCGCGCGTGATCTGACCAAGCAGCTCCTCGCTTTCAGCCGTCGGCAGGTGCTCGAGCCACGTGTGCTCGACTTGAACCAGGTTTTGCGCGGGCTCGAACCTATGTTGCGGCGCGTGCTGCGCGAAGACATCGAGCTGTCACTGCTGACCGCTTCAGGGCTCGATCACGTCTTTGCGGACGTGGGGCAGGTCGAGCAGATCGTCATGAACCTGCTCGTGAACGCGCGCGACGCCATATCCGACAGCGGAAAAATCGCGCTCGAGACTGCCAACGCCGAGCTCAGCGTGGAATATGCGGCGGCGCATCACGGGGTAACGGCCGGTCGATACGTGATGCTGGCGGTGAGTGACACTGGCGCGGGCATGGACGCCGCCACGCAAGAGCGCATTTTCGAGCCCTTCTTTACGACCAAGGGTCAAGATGGCGGCACCGGTTTGGGCCTCTCCACGGTGTTCGGGATCGTAAAGCAGAGTGGCGGGCATATTTGGGTGTACAGCGAGGTAGGGAGGGGCACGACTTTCCGCGTCTATTTTCCTAAAGCCGAGGGCGAGCTGGAAGAGGCGCCGCGAGTCGCGCCAACGGGGACGACGCGTGGCAGCGAAACAGTGCTGATCGTCGAGGATCAGGAGCAAGTGCGCACGCTGATGCGCGTGATCTTGCGGCGCAACGGCTACAACGTGCTGGAAGCGCCGAACGGCGGCGAGGCACTCCTGATCTGCGAGCGCTTCAGCGCCACCATTCACCTACTGATCACCGACGTGGTGATGCCGCGGATGAGTGGTCGTGAGCTAGCCGAGCGCCTGGCGCCGCTGCGGCCGAACATGGCGGTGCTGTTCGTCTCGGGATACACCGAAAACGCCATCGTGCACCACGGCGTGCTCGAGGCTGGTGTGGCTTACGTTCAGAAGCCAATCACACCCGAAGCGTTTGCGCGCACCGTACGCCAATTGCTCGACAGTCGGCGCCCCACGCAGTCGCCGGTTTAGAACAAGATCATGCCGCCTTCGGGCATCATCGCGTCCGCGTCGGGGGGCGGCACGGACGGGAGTTCGTAACCTTCGGTAAGCTCGTAGTCGATCCAGGCGCAGACGGTGCCAGCGCCCGCCGCGAGGACTTGAGGCGCGCGCAGGCGGGAAGGGACCGGGTAGAGTTGCTCGCCGCTGAGCGCGGCGGGGGTGCCCAGCGTGATTTCGACGCCGGTCTTGAAGAGGCGATTCTTGACGCGCCCCATCAGCTGATTGGTAAGCTCGCAAATCCAATCGCGCTGACGTCGGCAGTCGGTCTGGTTGCTCAATTCGAGCGGCTCGGGCGTGCAGGCGAGCACGATGGCTCCGCTCAAATGCTTGCCGCGAAAGCCGAGCACTCCGCAGAGCGCCAGTCGCTCCGGGGCGGGAAAATCCTCGCGCGAGCGGGGCTGTACCTCGACGTTGTAGGCACCGAATAGCTGGCTCGCGCAGTCGAAGACCAGATCGTCGATGGGGCTATTGCCGGGGTTGCGCGGCGCGCCTCTGCCCATGGCTAGCCGGCGAGCTTGCGGGCCGTCGCGACCAGGTTGGCCGGTTTGAACGGTTTCACGATCCAGCCCTTGGCGCCGAGCGCTTTGGCTTGCTGCACCAGGGCTGGTTGCCCTTCGGTGGTGAGCATGACGACCGCGAGCGTCGCCATCCGTCCGCGTTCCTTGACGACCTCGAGCATCTGCAGGCCAGTCATGCGCGGCATATTCACGTCACAGAACACCGCAGCGATGTCGGTTTGGTTGGTGATGACGTCGAGGCCTTCGAGGCCGTCGGCCGCCTCGACGATCTCGAAGCCGTGGCCAGCGAGCGCCTCTCTGACCTGCTGCCTCACGGTAGCCGAGTCGTCGATGATTAGGATTTTCTTGTCCACTCTTCGTGTTCCCTCGAGACACAGAGCGGACACATCGCTCGCCCAATAAGGGGGAATCCATCGCGAGTCGGTAGCGCCCACCGCTGGGACAAATGGCCGCTGACGCGAGGCGCCAAGGCCTGGATACACCAGCTCAGTCCGACTCACGTCTAGACTCTCCTGTGGGCAATTGGCAACGAGAAAGTCCGGACGAGCCGGCTCCGGCCAGGGCGCGCAGGGCGATGGCGCTAATGAGTCGCGGGCGCCCGCCGTTCGCTAGTTTCGGAAGAAGATGAGCGAGCGGGACTCGAGCCCTGTGGATCCGCCGTCCGCGGCGGCGAAAGCGGCGGCGCCGACCCCGGGTGATGGGAGCGGGGCAGTTTGGTCGCCCATCTCAGCCGGTCCAGTCGCCCCGGGGGTGGGTATTCGCATCAAACTCATCGGCCTGATCGTGGCGATGGCGCTGGTGGTGGTGTGCCCTCTTGCGGCCTATTTCTTGACCTATCAGCTTCAGGACCTTCGCGCAGCCTCTCGGGACAGGGCGCGGGTGTACGTCGACCTGGCTAGCCAGCAGCTGCGCTCCGCCGTCGCCTTCGACGACCGCGAGACGGCTCGTGAGGTCCTCGACGCGATCGCCAAGGATCCTTTGGTCGATGGGGTCGCCGTCTACACGGCCGAAGGTCGCCTCCTGCACAGCCGCGGCCGCCTGACCGATGTTGCCGCTCGTGCTGGTCGCCTGAACAGTGGGACAAAGGAGGTGTTTACCCTACCCGGCCGCGTCCTCGCGGTCGCGCCCGTGCGCAGCTTGGAGGGCGCGCGAGGCAACGCCGTACTCGAGCTGTCGACGCGCTCGCTCAAGCAGATGCAGCAGAGCTTGACGCTCGTCGCTGTCGGGGTTGGAGCCGGCGCGCTGTGCTTCGGTACGGTGCTGGCGTGGCTAATCGCGCGCTCGATGGTGCGGCGTATCGAGCTCATCGCGGAGGGAGCCGCGGCAATGGCGCGCGGAAATCTTGCGCGCGTGGTCGACGTCGCGGGGCCGCGTGACGAGCTGGGCGTGCTCGCGCGTGGCTTCAACGCGATGAGCCGCAAAGTGAGCGAGCTCGTCAGCCAGATTCAGGACAACGCCCGCCAAGAAAGCGAGCGGCTGGAGCGCCTGGTGGACTGGCGAACATCGCAGCTCAACCGCAAGAACCGTGACTTGCGGCTCGTGCTCGACAACGTCGAGCAGGGCTTCGTGACGATCGACCGCAGCGCTCGTATCGTCGGTGAATGGTCGCGAGCGATTGAAGCTTGGCTGGGCGGGCTCAGCGGCGGCGAGCTACTCTGGCAGCGGCTCGCTGCCGAAGCGCCGCGTTCGATGCTCGGGTTCGAGATGGGCTGGCAGCAGGTGACGGACGGCTTGCTCCCGCTCGAGGTGGCGCTGGATCAAATGCCGTGCCAGCTGAGGCTTCGCGGGCGTTACTTGAACTTGGAGTATCGGCCGCTCGGCGGCGAAGACTTCGAGCGCTTGCTGGTAGTGATCAGCGACGTGAGCGCGAGTGTGGAGCGCGAGCTGAGCGAGCGCGAAGGGCGAGACCTGGTGAGCCTGACCGCGCGGCTGCTCAAGAGTCGTGAAGCCTTTCTGGAGTTTTTCGCCGAGAGCCAGCGGCTACTGCAGCGCATTCTCGAGAATCGCACCGATCTCGCAGAGCTCAGGCGAGACTTGCACACGCTGAAGGGCAATACCGGGCTCTACGGGCTCACGGCCGTCTCGGCGGTCTGCCACCAACTCGAAACGGAGCTGGAGCGCGACTCGCTGGAAAGCTTCGATCGCTCGGCGCTCGCGCTGCAGTGGCAGCGCAGCATCGCGACGGTGCAGGGCCTCCTGGGGGAAAAGGCAGAGGCGCGCATCGAGATCGACGAGCGACAGTACAGCGCCTTGACCGAAGCCATCGCGCACGGTGTCCCCAAGGCCGAGATTGCGCTCATGCTTCGCACCTGGCGACTCGAGTCGCTGCGCGAGCGACTCGATCGTGTCGCCGAGCAGTTGTCCGGTGTCGCCAGCAGGCTCGGTAAAGGGCAAGTAGCGGTACAGGTGACGGCTGCAGACGTCTACATCGGTCGCGATGAGCTGAGCGAGTTCTGGGCTGCTTTCGCGCACGTGGTCCGCAACGCGGCCGTGCATGGCTTGCACGCGCCGGCACAAGCTCGCTCGCACGACGGGCAACCCGACTTCGATTTGCGCGCCGGTATCGAGCGCGACCGGCTTTACGTCGAACTGGCGGATCGCGGCCCTGGCATCGATTGGGAGGGGGTCAAGTCGCGCGCCACCGCGCGTGGCATCCCGCACGCCACGCCGGCCGACCTGGAAGAGGCTTTGTTCGCGGACGGGATGTCTACGGGAGAGTCCGTCTCCGACGTCTCCGGGCGTGGAGTGGGTTTGAGCGCGGTCCGCGCGGCTTGTCGCAAACAGCGCGGTGACGTTCACGTCGATACGCGCGCTGGACGGGGTACGAGCTTTCGCTTTTCTTGGCCGACCAAGCAGTTCAAGAGCCTGGTTCAACTGGAGGGAAGAGGGGCGCCATGAAGTTGGGTTGGATGGTCTTCGCGCTATGCCTCGGTGTCAGCACCGGTTGTAAGGAGGCCGACGACTCGCCGCGGCTGCTCGAGATGCTGCAAGCCGCCGCGGTGAAGCCGGCCAAGGCGCAAGAGCTTCCCCACCGTGCCGCGATCAATCCGCGACTATTGCGCCGGTTCGAGCCGCTGCGCAGCCAGTTCGAATCTCCGACCCACCCCATCACCAAGGCCAAAGTGGACCTCGGCCGGATGCTGTTCTTCGAGAAGCGGCTGTCGCGGGGGCAGGACCTGTCGTGCAACAGTTGCCACGACCTTCGACTCTACGGGGTCGACCACACTCCCACTTCGACCGGGAACGCTGGCGCCAAAGGGCGACGTAATTCGCCCACCGTCTACAACTCGGCTGGTTTCTTCGCGGAGTTTTGGGATGGCCGCGCTCCCGACGTGGAGGCGCAGGCTGAGGGCCCGATCCTCAATCCCATAGAAATGGCGCTGCCGAGCGGCGAGCACGCGGTGCGGGTGCTCCGGTCGATGCCGGAGTACGTCACGGCTTTCAGCGCGGCGTTTCCAAACAGCGCCAGGCAACAACCGAATAGCCTTGTCCAGT
>JBEHXA010000248.1:0-10403 GCA_048498935.1 Myxococcota bacterium | reverse complement strand
CTCGACGGTAGCCGGTGCGGCCGGCGCGAACGCCGGGGGGAAACAGTACAGGCGGC
Source organism: Myxococcota bacterium (assembly GCA_048498935.1). GTDB lineage: Bacteria > Myxococcota_A > Polyangia > Polyangiales > Polyangiaceae > PMG-095. Next base: position 10,347 of record JBEHXA010000248.1, on the reverse strand, counting down.
ACGAGCTCGACGGCAGCTGGCACCACCGCGAGCGGCGGCGTTGGGGGCAACGCGGGCGGAGCTGGGACGAGTGGCGGAGCGGGCGGAACCGGAACTGCGGGTGCGGGACAAGCCGGTGCCTCCTCAAGCTGTTTACCTCAGTACTTGCTGTGCGAAGACTTCGAAGCGACCGCGGTGGGCAACGTTCCGAACGGCTGGACCGCGCACGGCATGGTTGAGGTGGCCGAGGACCAGGCCAACGCAGGCAAGCATTCGCTCAAGGTGAGCCCCGCGGACAACGGCGAGCGGCGCATCTACCACCCCACCACCATGATCGGCGCTGCACACTGGGGCCGTGTGCACTATCGAGTGCAAGCGCCGCCGCCAGCCGCGTTCGTGCACTCGACCATCGTCACGTTCTTTGGCGATGGGCCGGGCATCGGCAACGCAGAGTTCCGCGTCGTCGACACCGTGAAGGACGCGGCGACCGGCGGCTTCGCGGGCGGCAAACATCAATTCTTGTACAACGTGCAGCCGGACGGTCCCGAGTTCGGTGCAGGCAGTGACTACGACTACACGTTCGACGGCGAATGGCACTGCGCGGAGTGGCACGTCGACGCCGTCGCCCAAGCGGTCGAGTTCTTCTACGAAGGCACGAAAGTGACCCTGAACCCGGGCGAAAACTACGAAGGTGCCAAGCTGCCCATGAGCTTCATGGAGGTGCGGCTCGGTTGGAACAACTACCAGCTCTCTCCCCCCGGCTTCACCGCATGGGTCGACGACTTCGCCATCGCGGAAGCGCGCGTGGGTTGCCTCGAGTAGGCAGCCGCCGACAAACCCGTGCGAAGAACCGTTAAGTCAGCTGGTCGACGGCTTCCGGATGCTGGGTTTGGCGTCTAGAAGAGCAGCGTGTCGCTCTATTCAAAGCTCGCGCGTCGCGGCCCCAGTGGGTTCGGTTACGGCTCCACTGCGGAGCAGGTGACCGAGGGGCTGTCCCTCGAGGGCAAGGCGTTCCTCGTTACCGGGTGTGGCTCGGGCATCGGCCGCGAAGCGGCGCGCGTGCTCGCGCTGCGTGGGGCGCGCGTGGTCGGTACCGGACGCACCCTCGAAAGGGCTCGGCAGGCGTGCGCCGGCTTCGCTGGCAACCCCTTGCCTGTCGCTTGCGAGCTCGGCGAGCCCAGCAGTGTGCGCGCCTGCGCCGAAAGTGTGAACAGCCAGGGCTTGGAGCTGAGCGGAATCATTTGCAACGCCGGCATCATGGCGGTGCCGCGCTTGGAGCTGGCCCACGGCTACGAGCTTCAGTTCTTCACCAACCACATCGGCCACTTTCTGCTCGTAACGAGCTTGCTCGATGCACTCTCGCCGAACGCCCGCATCGTGATCGTGAGCAGCGAGCTGCATCGTCGCGCCCCTGCCGTCGGTATCGACTTCGACAACCTCCGCGGCGAGCTGCGCTACAACGCCTGGGAAGCCTACGGCCGCTCCAAGTTTGCGAACGTGCTCTTTGCCAAGCAGCTAGCCAGGCGCTTTGCCGGCACTGCCCGCACCGCCAACGCCCTTCATCCCGGCGTCATCCGGACTGAGCTGCAGCGCCACATGCCCGGCTTCGTCGCGAAGGCGATGAGCGCGATCGCGCCCATCGCTTTCAAGAGCGTCGAAGAAGGCGCCGCTACGGAAGTCTACGTCGCCACGCGCCCCGAACTCGCCGACACCAGCGGGCAATTCTTTGCAAACTGCAACGTCGCGCGAGCGCGCCACGACACTGACGACGCGCAGCTGGCAGAGCGGTTGTGGGAAGTGTCGGAGCGCATCGTCCGCGCGAGCCGCTAGGTCCGCCAACGGTACGCCCGCTAGCGCTCGCCTGCGCGTTTGCGCTAACCGGCTTTGCCGAGCCCTTGCGCGAAAGCATGCAGCTCGGTCGCGCCCACCACCTCAGACACGACGATGGACTTGCCTTGTCGTGGCGTTGCGGTCGGCACCTTCCGCTCCGCGCGTTGCCAAAGGTCTTCGCTGATCAAGCCTCGCGGCGTGACGCGAAGCTCGGTGAACGTCGTCTTCAGCGGCAACTTCGGACCCGAGCCCATCGCCAATAGGCGCGCAAATGCCGCATCGGCATCGACAGGCGCATGCTGGTGCGAGGGAGGCTGCGCGAGCGGAACCGAGACGCGCTTCTGCACGCGCGTGCCGACGGCCAGGCGCGGATGGTAGGTGATGCGGTACTGACACCCAGGCGGTAGAACGCGCAGCTCTTCGACCTCGTCGTCGTCGAACGAGAGCTCGGGATCAGTTGCCGTGCGACCTACATCGCGCAGCTCGGCGATCGGGATCCAGGCGTCGTTGACCCGCACGCTCCAATTCGTGTGACGCACACCGCGACCCTCGACCCAGCTCGACACTTCGAGATCCACTTGAACGCGCGACGCGACCGACATCTGAGCGGAAGTATAGCTCTCCGCGTGTTCAGGTATTCCAAAAATCGTTCTAGGTGCTGGATAACGCGATGTTTTCTGACGGCGTCACTCGCCGTAACTCGCCGCGCGTGCAGGCCAGGACGTGCCCGAACCCGTCCTCCAAGACGAACTCCCAGAAGTAGGCGTCGGCCCCGTCGAAGCGCTCTCGAATGCGCACTTCCCATCGGCCAGACATGCTGCCCTTGCCGAGGAACTCTTGCTCGTCCTCGTTCCAGCGATGCTCCACGCCTGCGACGTGCGCGCCCGGGGCCAGGAAATAGACCGAGCGATAGACACCGTCCATCGGGTCGAGCGACCGATGTCCGATGAACGAGGTGCCGTTCGCGCCGCACCCCCGCTCTTCGAGGAACCAGCCGTCGAGCGCCCAAAGGAACTGAATCGACTGGAGGTAACGAACCGGCTCCTGACCGATGACCTCGGCGGTTACTTCGCCCTCCCACGAACCGACGAAGCGATCGAGCGGCAGCCCAAGCTTGGCAGTGGGCGTGAAAGCTAGCGCGGCAGCATCATCCAACTGCTTCTGCATGGCGTTGCCGCAACTCAACCACGAACCCCGCCGCTCCGCTCTAGCTAGCCCGCGGCGGCTTCACGTTTCTTGCTGGTAAATTTCAACCTGGACCGGAGCGCTCGAGCTCACTGAGGCGTCGACCGTGCTCGTCGAGTCGAAAGTCGCGTGCCTCGAGCGACTCCTTCAGTGCACCGAAGCCTGCCGTCATGCGCGAATCGAGCGCATCGATTCGAGTCGAGACCCGTGCATCCAGCTCGTGAATACGACCGCCGAGATCGTCGTGGAGTTGCACGATCTGCCTTTCCAGCCCGTCAAATCGCCGGTTCATGGTGCCGAGTAGGCTCCACATGTCCTGAAGGGATCGCCACACATCCTGGAGCGTTGGATTTTTAGCGCTCATGGTTCACCGAAAAGGCGGCTTCGAGCATAGCACCAGCCTGCTCGGCCGCGCTCGCGCGTGGGTTGCGGCATTCGGCGTTTTGCGTTCGCCGAATGGAGCTAAGCTAGTCGCGTGGAGGCAGCGATGAGGGCGATAGCTTGGGTATTGGTGGTGGCACTGGTGGGGTGTGGTCGGACCCATCGAGACTCCGGGGACGATCGTGACGACGCGACTTCCGGGGGCAGTGGTGGGTCGACGAACGCTGGCGCGGGCGGCAGCGGAGTCGTGAGTGGCGGCTCTGCAGCGAACGGCGCAACTGCGGGCGAAGTTGCGGCTGCAGGCGGAGACGCCATGGGCGGAGCGACAACGGGTGGCGTCGCGATGGGTGGCTCGGCGGCGGGTGGAGCCCTTCCCATCGATCCGACGCTTCCGTCACCTAGCCTTCGGCTGCCCCAGAATGGGCGCACCACCGGCAGTGTTTGGGCGGAGCGCGCGCTCCGTCCGCGGTTCGTGTGGGACGCCCAGCCTGCGTCCACGTTCGAGCTGCAAGTGGACGACAGCTGCGAAGTGGGCGCCATCCAAGACTGCGATTTCGCGAGCCCGGAGTGGACCGCGACCAACCTGACCGACAGCGAAGCCACGCCGCCGATGGCGCTCCCAGTCAGCAAAGAAGCGCCGGTCGGGCGTCGTTACTACTGGCGTGTTCGCTCGTGCAACAGCGGGGCTTGCTCGCCGTGGTCGTTCGTTCGCTACCTGGACGTCGGGCGCCAACCAAGCGACTTCGACGGCGACGGCTTTGGTGACGTGGTCGTGGCCGACATTGGCACCATTCAGAACCAAGGGCGCGTCCTCGTGGGCTTCGGCCCGAAGCCTTCGACTCGAACCATCGTGATTCAAGACGAGGTTCCACCCGAAACCGGAGATCACTTTGGACAGGTCGCCAAGGCCATCGGTGATGTGGATGCCGACGGTTTTGCCGACTTGCTCGTCACTGCTCCTCGCGAGCAGGAAGAACATCCGGGGATTGCCTACGTGTACTTCGGTAGTGCCACGTTCGCGGATGCATCGAGCCGAGCGCGTTTGGTCTTGCAGGCGGAGCCAGGCGCCAGTCTTTCTGGCATTGCGGCTGCCGCCGGCGACGTGGATGCAGACGGTCGGCAGGACCTCGTCATCGACTCGCAGCCCGATGGGTCGAGGTTCTTCCGAAGCTTGGGCAGAACCGTCGAAGCAGTCCCGCTCGCCGTCGGCAAGTCCGGAATGTACCAGCAAACATCGCTGGGTGACGTGACAGGCGACGGTTACTCCGACCTGCTGGTGGTGGGCATCACGACCAGTCCTTCCGCCGCCAGGTACGACTTGCTTCGCGGCACTGCCACGGGTCTCGCCGACGCTGCCCTTCTGCACGCGACAACGACGTACCCAACCCCGTATTGGAGCGTTGCTGCAGACGTCAACGGCGACGGCTTCTCGGACATGGCCAACGCGGTGAACGAACCGTCCGATCCGGACGCGCACCGCATTGACGTCACCTGGGGCGCGGAAGCGCCGCTGCTCGACGCAAATCCCGTCACGTGGGCGGGAGGGCTCAGCGGGTCCTACGCAGAGTTCGGCGACACCATCGCGGCAGGTGACGTCAACGGAGACGGCTTCGAGGACTCAATCACCAGCATCCAGCTTCACACTTCAGACATCGCGCAGGCGAACCTCTACCTCGGCGGCAAGGGTTCCCGCACCACTCCAGACGCGGTCTACTCGTTCAAAACCGACGTCATTCTGTTCGTGCTACCAGGCCTGGCCAGCGCCGCCGGCGACGTGAACGGAGACGGCTACGACGACGTCGTCGTAGCCGAAGAGTGGGGCAGCACCGCCCGGCTCTTCCTCGGCGACGCAAACCTCGACGATACGCCAGACGACGACCTCGTCGTCCCGCCCCGTTGAACGCGGGGCTGCCAAAACGCAGCCCGATTGCAGAAGCCAACGTGCCGGTGCCGGGCAGCGCTGTTTCACCGTGAGGCGAGCGGCGCTCATCAAGCCCGCTGAGCGGTGGTGTGAGTCTCGGTGGGGGTGGGCGCCGGCTTCGCCGGGCGATCGGTGGCAGTGGCGGTGACCGTGACAGTGACAGTGACGGTGGCGAGCGAGAGAGAAACGGAAGCGTGAGGGCTTCTTTGCTGGCTGGGCTCAGGGTAGCAGCGTGCTCGCCGCGTTCCAGGCCGGGGCCGCCTGCGGCGGTGCCCGCTGCGCGGGCAGCCTGGAGCGCGGCTGCGCGCGCTGCGGTGAGGGCGATTAGGCCTGCAAGCGAGGCAGCGCCTGAAGGAGCAATCATGGCATTTCAAGTCGCAGAGATGAGCCTGCAGATGGTCGAGACGCTTCAGCCCCTCATCGGCCGCATTCGGGCGCGCGACAAATCGCTCGCCGATCAGCTAATGCGCGCAGCTAGCAGCGTTTGCCTCAACATCGCCGAGGCCCAACACTCGGACCCGGGCAACCGGCGCGCCCGCCTCTTCTCCGCCGCCGGCAGCGCCAGCGAAACCCTGATGGCCGTACGCCTCGCCGTAAAATGGAAGTACATCGGCGCGAACGACGGCAACGCGAGCGCAGCGTTGCTCGACCGGATTCTCGCGGTGCTGTGGCGGATGACGCGAGGGTAAGCTGCGCCGGTCAGCCCTATTGCGGTTGTCGTGCATCCACGCCTAAACTACGACGCTTCGGCGAGGTCGCGCTCGTCCGTAGACTTAATTTGCGCATCGAGTACGAGTTGCTTGTTGAGCCAAGCTTGGTATTGGGCCGGGTTCTCGCGGATGGCTTTATCAATCGATGCGGATTGCCTGTACTCGGCAGCTGCGGCGGTCATCGTCCACGATGCCTGGATGCCGAGTTTCTCGATCTCGCTGCGAATGGTCGCAATCGGGACCCGGAAGAATTCCTTCCGAGGATTGACCTTATTTACCTGAGAAGCGAGGAAGTGCCGATGCAGGGCGTGTTCGAGCGCCGGCGCATCCTCGCTCAAGATCATTGCATGAACATCGAACTCGAATGGGACGCTCGCGTCGCCAAGTTCGCGGATTCGGTCAAGTGGCTCAAGTCGTCGCGTTAGCCCAATCTTGAATACCTCCTCCCCGAAGGAGCCGACATTGGAGATGACGTATACGTGCCCCGTCTTCGTTTGCTGAGCCATGGACAGGGCGCGACGGTTCTTCTCTTCGGCAGCTTGCAACTTTTGCTGCAGTTCGGTGAGCTGAGCCTCGTAGCGTGCCCGCTGCTCGTCGCTAGCTTTGGCGACATTTAGCTGCATCTTTTCCATAGCCTTCTTGATCGCTTCCTCCTCCTTCTCTGCGTCACGAATGGCTCGTTCGAATTCCTTTCGCGCCTTTTCCTCTTCGCGAATTTGTTCCTTGATGCGTCGCTGTTCTTCGCGCTCGCGGTTCTTTAGCTCTTGGGCTGCGGTTGCCCAGCGCAACTCGTCAAGCCTGCTCTTTAGGTACTCGTCAGTAATCCTTGCATCTCGAAATGCGCGGCCGTTCATGTTCACAAGAGCGAAGGAATCCATGATTTTCTCGCGGAGCGTGCCGACATTGTCCTCCTTCACCCGAGAGAGAATGGAATCAACCTTGCCGTTGAAGGCGTCGGCCACAAATGCGATAGCTGTCTCGCGCCGACTCGCTTCCACATACTCGCAGTCGGCGGCGCGCCCTTCCCTTAGCAGCTCGCGTGTGCGTTCGCGGCTAGCCTTAAGCCTGATCCCTGCCTCGGCGAAGCCAAATTCTTCGGCAAGGTCATCGAGGACGCTTTGTGTGGGAACCAAGTAGCGATCGCCGTACCCTTCGACCACATTTTCTAAGGCTCTTGCCTCGCGCTTTATTGCTTCGAGGTTGCGCAGTGCACGCAGAGCGTCGCCCGCCGTGGCCTCAGCTTGTTGCTGGGCGGTCGTCAGCGTCGTGGCCGCTTGCCGGCTTGCTTCCGAGAGTGTTCGTGCCGCTTGCGCTCTTGCATCTGCAACCAGTTGGGCACTATGCCGTTCGGCAGCCGTCGCCACTTGCTGCGCGTCCGTTTGGGCACGGGAAGCGAGCTGCTGTGCGTGGTGTTCAGCTTGCGTCGTCGTTGATTGCGCGTGTTGATTGGCTGCAGACACGAGCGAGTTCGCGTGCTGGCGGGCAGCTTCGATCTCCGAGTGGGCCGCGGCGCGGATACGAAACGCTTCCTGTTCGGCATCCGCAATCTGCCGAAATCGACCGAGTGAGTGGTTCTCCTGCTCCGCAGCGACTGCTCGCGCATCCGCGTTGGCTGCCCGGGCTTCGGCGTGGCTCCTCGCCTCATCTTGCTCCCTTCGCTGCCTGCTCACTTGGCTGAGCTTCAGAATAAGGAGCAAGGTGGCGACCAAGCTTAGACCCAGTACGGCGAATAGTCCCCCAAGTGCTAATGTCATGGTCGAGTTCATGGTTTTGATCTCCTGCTAGACGCCGAGTGCGTGGCGCACTTCGATGAGGCGCTCCACTTCTTTGGGCGTTACTTTGCCGTCTGCGTTCGCGAGCTTGCTGAGCGAATCGACGACCCACCGTCGATACTGCAGTTCGGTCGCGCCGAGCGTCGCGAGCGCTTGGGCGACCGAACCTTGATCGACGGGCAGCGACCGAAAGCCGGTGCTCAAGCGGACCAGGGCTGGGTGTTGATGAGGTAGAAGCAGACGGAGTACCTCGTCAGCCAACTGAACTTCGTGGCTGTCGAGCCTTCGGTCAGCGCAGGCCATGTAACGCAGTAGCGTCGCGACGCTGTTCGCTAGGGCTAACGCTCGTTGCTCGCCAGGTTCGTTTGGCGAAACGGTCGACGAAGTCGACAGATGAATGTTTGGCTCAACGTCTTGCGAAGTAGCTGCATTGAGCTGTCGGCTTGCCTCGCGGGTGCTCAGAGCAGAGATCGCCTTGGCCGCACCTTCGGATGCTTCCAATGTCGAGGTTTGAAGTACTATTTGCATGCCGCTGGCGGACGCAAGCTCAAGTTCGCCGTACCGCATGATGGGAAGCTGTGCGTTGTTGTTGTAGCGAAGGTCCGGACCGCCATCGCGCCTGACAAAGCGCCAAGTTGAGTCCACCTGGTGACCGTCTCGGGGAAGCACACCCCCGTCTTCGATGAAGCGCGTCGACGACGCTCGGGCCGAAATGCCTTCGTAGGGCAGAGCGGCAAGCGACTGGCCGTCCCAGACCAGCAGCCGATCAGGCAAGAACATGAGCTGTTGTGGCCCGATGGGCACGCACCAGACTTCGACGTTTAGCTCAAATTGGGGGAGGGTACCCACTCCGCAGCGCGTTGCCGTTCTACGGATTAGTGTGCCGGCTCCAGCGTTGTTCTTCCAATCTGAGGTCGAGACGGCGTGAAAGACATGCCATAGCGTATGGCAGCTCGCTAGCCATTGGGCCGCGCCATTGGCCATGGCCAAACGCTCAAGAACTTCCGGATCGTCCACATCATAGATGATGCGCGCAGTGCGTCGCTCCAAGTCCCAATTGCGAATTGGTATTCCGACCGCCCCCACAACCAGTGCGAAGAGCAATGCCGTCGACGCCGAAGAACTCGCCCACAGGAGCAAGAGTAGGACCCCCGCTATCCAGCAGTAGCCCAGGAACCACCGCCAACGTAGAAGCCGTTGCTGTGAGTCAGCGAGGACCCATTCAGGTGAGCACGCGGCCAAGTGATGGGCCGACGCGGAGACTATGTTGCCCTCGGCGTGCTCCACTATTCGCTGGTTCGAACGAGGAGTCTCAGTCAGCTTCTGGTACCGAAAGGTGCCTGCAGCGAAATTGACGTAAGTCCCCCGCTGGCCGATGCCAACGCGCGCACCTTTTACTCCGACGTTAGTTCCGACCTCGCCCGAAGTGCGGTGCAGAGGTCCGAAGCTGGGCGACCGCTTGAATGACCATCCCATCAGACCGGTCTCCTCATGATCTCGCGTCGTCTGCCCGACTCTGGGGTGGTACCTTGACCACGATCAAGGGTGAACGCGAGTCGCGTTGCACTCTTGGGCCTGACGTTCTGATTGATAACCTGGACGTTGGCGATGCTGCGCGGTCTCGTTGCAGTGGAGTGCAGCGCGGCTGCTTTTTCGAAGTCCATGGGCTCTCCCCGGGCCAGTAGTCGCGAAGTTGGGATTTCGCGAAGCTTTCATGGTGGTCGACCGGAGGGCTTGAGCGCAAGAGGGTGGAAAGGTTTGCTCCTAGTGACGCGTGAGGGGGTCACCCAAACATGCGATGCCGTGTCGTGGCGATACGCGGGTTTGCGATGGTTGGAGTGGAGTGGGCTTGTGAGTTTGTTTAGCGGCGCTCAGGAGGTGAGCTGAACGGGTGCGCGGCTTGTGTGACAGCGCGAGGGTGTGGCCTGATTGGAGGTTGCGGCGCTGTCGAAGGAGTTGACGATGAAGCATTTTGTCGCTGGCATTTTGGCGTTTGGAGTGATGCAGGGCCTGGTGGTGTCGGCGGGGGCGGAGGGGAAGAAGAAGGGGCCGAGTGATGGGCAGGTGCGGCAGATTTTGATCGATGAGTCGATTGCGGCGTACTCGGGGAATTGTCCGTGTCCGTACAGTACGGCGCGCAATGGGTCGCGGTGTGGGAAGCGCAGTGCGTACAGCCGTGAAGGCGGCGAGGCGCCGCTCTGCTACGCGAAGGATGTGACGGATGAGATGGTGAAGGCGTATCGGGAGTCGCGCGCTGATGAATGAAGTCTGAACGTGACGGTTGGGGTGGTGTGGCGCTGGTTTCACGGAGCATGGATGGGGGGAGCGCGAGACGACGGGGCTTGGCTCAGGTAAGGTTTCGCGGGAGAGCCGATGGGTCGCGTTGCTAGTTTGGTTTTGGTTTCGCGGGCGGGGGAGCTCTTGGGGATGTTGCCGGCGACCGAGCTGGAGGTTCCGTATTGGCCCGAAAGTGCGGACGTGGTGGCGGCGGCTGAGGCGCGGTTTGGGGTGAGCGTGGTGGTGTTGCGGCTGTTGGAGAGTGATCCGGCGCACAAGGCGGGGGGATGGG
>JBEHXA010000247.1:0-10412 GCA_048498935.1 Myxococcota bacterium | reverse complement strand
CCACCGTGTCCACCGCCACCACGGCGCCCACCGCCTTCGTAGCCACCGCCACCTTCAAAACCGGAGTCGTAGCTCTCCCGCCCTCGGCCGCCGCCACGTCCGCCACCGCCACCGCCACCACCACCAAACCCGCCACGACGTCCGCCACCGCCACCGCCACCACCAGCCTCGCGCTCGCGAGCGGCATTGACGACGATGGCTCGACCGTCGAGGTCGACACCGTTCATACCCTCGATAGCTCGCTGTCCCTCCTCGGGGGTCGAGAGCTCGACGAAGCCGAAGCCTCGTGAACGCCCGCTCATGCGGTCGATGACGACGGTCGCGCCGACGACATTGCCGAACTCGGCGAACCGCGCGCGCAAGCCATCCTCGGTCGTCGAGTACGCGAGGTTCCCAACGTAGAGCCGCATGTGAGTCTCCCGGGTGAGAGCCCGTAACGGGGCCGAATCAGACTACCGGTTTGGACTGAGCCCTGGAAGGAGCTACACGATCGCGGGATTTTTGGCAGGAGGAAGGCCAGGCCCCGGCCAAACCCGCCGAAGACTTCTCGTTTGCTGGCGGGGCTCGATACGATGGCGCCGTGTTCGGAATCGGTACCTTGGGCAGACGCATGCTGGAAGGCACGGTCAGCCTGTTCGCGGTCCTCGGCTTTTTGTACGTGCCCCTCGGCGAGCACACCGGCTTCGAGCATGCCCGCGCCATATTCAGCACGCCCGCGGCCCAGGCGGCACTCAAGGACGTGACCGGCGCTGTCCTGACGCTGCGGACACGCGTGGTCGAGCTCGCCACTGCACAGGCGTCACCCCCGCCGCCAGCCGAGCCGGTCGCGCCCGTCCCAGCGCCGCGACCGGTCCCGCCCAAGCTGAAGTGAGCGCTACTTCGGGCCGCAGCGGGCAACCATCGCGTCGTCCGTGTTGTTCGCGGTGTTGCACTCGACGGTGGTCATGCCGCCGTTGCCGTCGTCGTTGACCTTCATCGTGACCTTACCGGTCACCATGCTGGTCACGTCACAGGATACTTCCATGCAGCCGCCGACGGGAACGGGGCCCTTCGTGTACGAAACGCACAGCACCTTCTTGTCCGCCGGATCGCCTTGATAGAACGTGGCCGGCATGTCGGCGCCCACCGCTTTCTTGCCGCGATTGCAGACCGTGGCCGTGAGCGAAAAACCGTTGGCAGTCGCGCCGCACACCTTGTCGTCCGTCAGCGCGCCGGTGATGTCCGGATAGTCGGCAAAGCCGGTCGCGCCCTGGACGTTGGCGCGGTAGTTGTTGAGTCCCGCTTCTTTCCAGTTCTGCTTCCACTCGGAGGTTTTGGGGATCTTGCCGTCGTCGAGCACGTTGGTGATCGAGTAGGCGTGCTGATTCCAGAGCGGGCGTGAGGACGCCCAGCGATCCAGGCGATCGCGCAGCACGCGAATGCCACCGGCGGTGTCGGCAGTGTTCGGATGCGTCGCGCGACAGACGTTGCCCGCGCCAGGCGTACCCGCGAGCGGCGCGGTACAGGTGGTACCGGGATCGCACTGCTCGTTCATCGCGCAGCGACAGTAGCCGTCACCACAGGTAGCACCGCCCACGCAGCCCATGTCGTCGTCGCAGCGCACACCCTTGTGCAGCGGATCCACGTACGGCACGCCCAAGGTACCGCCGGCCGGACACACCACGCTGTTCGCCGAATTGACGACGATTTCGGTATTGTCGTCCTTGTCCACGTCGGCAATCACCGGGTTTTCCAGCCAGGTACCCGACGTGCGGTAAGAGGAGAACAGCACGTCGCCGGTCTTGCCGTCGTAGACGCGCAAGAAGCATTCGTCGGCGTACACGGCCTCGGCCTGCCCATCGCCGTCGAAGTCGAAAATCGACGCGCCGGTTTGGCGCGACGAGGCGTCCTGCGAACGCTGCGACCAGCGCACGAACGGCCCCTCGCAACCTGCTCCACCGTTTTTGCAATCGAAGTCGAACACGCGGAAGCGCGTCGCGCCGGCCACTGCCAGCTCCGGAAAGCCGTCGTGATCGAAGTCGCCAATGGTCGGCGGTCCGCCGCTCTCGTTGGCAGCTTCGACCGGCACCCCGGGCTCGACCGCCGTCTGCACCATCATCACTTCTTGACCCGTCAGCGTGTAGATGCTGACGCGGCCACCGCCCGCCTCGGCGTTGGTGGCTGCAATCTCGGCGATGCCGTCGAGCTTGGTGGGGTCGAAATCGGCGGCCGTAGCGCCCGGCGTGCCGAAGTCGGCGAGCGCGAAGTGGCTGCCGAAATTGTTCCAACGGTCGCCTTGAAATGCCTGGTCTACCCAGCCCGTCGCGCCCCAGCTGAGGAACGTGACCTCGTACCCGAAGGTTGCGGCCAGATCTACCTTACCATCGCCGTTGAAGTCGCCGGCGACCGGAAAGTAGCCGTTGAAAGGCAAGCTCAGCGTCGTCTCCGTACCCACCGGTGCGCCGGTGAGACCGTTGTACGCAGCACCCCAGAGCAGCACCTCGGGGACCCCGTCGTCGTTGATGTCGTGGATGGAAGGACCGTCCCACTGCTGGATGAGCGCCGGGCCCGCGCTCTCCCAGAACTTCGCGTACTTGGCGCCGTCCCACGAAAACGCGATCAGGCCTCCCGCGTCCTTGCGCGCCACGATCTCGATCGTGCCGTCGCCGTTCAAGTCGGCGAGCGCCAGCGGAGACGCCGCGCGCACGATCCCTGAGGATGCTTCTACCGTTTCGACGAGCTGACAGGTTTGGCCGCTGATGATGCGGATCACGCCCGGCGTGGTAGTCGAGGAGTTGGCGCTGTCGGCAGCGGCAAAGGATACGAACGCGATCTCGGCTGACGCGCCCGAGTCGTTGGGCAAGTCAGCAACCATCGGCGTGGACATCACCAAGCCCGACGCCGGGTGAGCGTCGGTCGGCTGTACCTTCCATTCACATTGCACCGAAGGCGCGAACACACCCGGTGCTTCACCGGCGCCCTTGCAGTCGTCGTTCACGTTGGCGCGAGGGCCGTAGCCATAGGGAATGCACACACCGGGGCTGGAGCTCGCCAGACAGCCTTCGGCACAGCAGTAGCGATCTCCTCCGCACTCCTCGTCGGTGGTGCAGGCACCTCCGGCCGGAGCGCAGTGGTCGGCTTCAGTGCCTCCCTTGACGCAGATTTCTTTCTCAGCGCACGGCGTATCACCGGTGCAGGCGGTGTGCTGGACCGGGGGCGCGCCGCCCCCCCCGTCCGTTGCCCCGAGCCCTAGGCCCTTGCCACCCTTCCCGCCGAGGTCCAGGTCGACCGGGGCGGTGCCTCCGTTGGAGGAGCCACCGCGGCCCTTACCCGGAATGCCCGAGCCCTGCTTCGACGCGGAGCAGCCCGCGGCCAGCAGCATCCCCGTCACCAAACACCCGAGCACCGGCAGTAGCGACCGTCCGCGCATGCCGATCTATCTAGCTCGCCGATCACCCCCCGGGCCGGTCGCGAGAAGATCCGAACATGGGACTGAGCGGCTCAGTCCCAAGCTACAAGCCTGACCTGATTAGTTTTGGGGATGGGGCCCAAAACCTGAGGGTGGGGCCCCAGGAATTCACTTCCGGGGGCGGGAGCCGTGCTCCCGATGGGCAGGAGGTAGAGAACCCATCCCCGCATGGGATGGGCTCTACGGCGCGATCACACGGTGGATCGCGGCGGGCGCGTCACCTTCGGACTCGTCGGTCACGACGAAGATGTTGCGATCGTCTTCACTCACGGTCGTGTCGAACACGCAGGTGTGCGACGTGCCGAGGTAAGGCGAAATCACGTTCACGCCGAGCACGTCGAACGGCGCCTGATTCGACATCTGATTGCCGGTTACGTCGCGCTGGCCATCCACGTCGAACAGGTTGCCGGCCGTAATCAGCTCGTGCATCTCGCCGGTGCCGTCGGCTCCGTCGAGCACCACGATCACGCCGCCCGCCTTGGTGAACGTGCTGAGAACGGCGTCGTTCTCCCACTCGGCAGCCACCATACCGGGCTCGCCGGATGCGGCTCGATCCAAGTCGTGAATCAGGAGCACTTGGTAGTCGTCGTTGGAGAGCGTCTTGGTGACTTGGTCGGGCGTCTTGGCTTCGGTGATCTTGGCGGTGCGGCCGCGCGCCGTGCCGGCCCAAGCGATGACCTGGTTCACCCTAGTCACGGCCGCAGCGCTGGCGCCGCGCGTGTAAGCCAGAACGTTCACCGGATTGGTGGCGGGCATGAACACCGCGTTACCGAGCAGCACCGTGGGGGCTGAGTCCGACGTGGCGGAGTTGAAGTCGCTGCACAACAGCGCCACGTTGCCGTACTTCGCGCCACGGCAAATGCCCGCCTCGCAGATGTCCGACGGGCACTTGTTGCCACAGCGGCCGCAATTCTCGGGATCGCGCTGGAAGTCGTCCGGATCGAGCATGCAGCGCCCATCGCATTCGACGAGCGGCGGCTCGCATTTCGGAACGCACTCGAAGCTGCCGTTGCCGTCGGGCGCGCACAGGGGACGCGGAGGAGCACACTGCGTATCACAGTCGCCGCAGTGCGACGGCACATCGTGAGGCGGCAGGCACTCGATCGGCGGCACATCGGCGTCGCCTTGGCCGTCGACCGGCGAGTCGAAGAAGCCGCCGTCGGGCAGCTCACCCTCGCCCGCCTGACCCATGCCCGCGGTCGTATTGCCGTTGCCGGCGGTGCCGATGTTGGACGCGCCGCCTTCGGGGCGCACCACGCCGCCGTCCTCACCACCACACAAGCCGTCCAGGCAGGCCAGCTCGCCGGGACATTCGTTCTTGCACGACCCGCAGCTGCGGTAGTCACTCTGCAAGTCGACGCACTTGCCGTCGCAGTTGGTGTAACCGCTCTTGCACTTGCCGCCGACCAAGCCACCGCTACCGCACGCGGCCGGAAATGCGTAGGCCAGGCCCAAACCCAGGGCGATCCAGCGGAGCGCTCGCTTGTAGCTCATTTGGTTTGGCCTCCAGACTTCTGGCCGCCTTCGGGCTTGGACTTGGGTGCGAGCTCGGGATGCCCGGCTTCAGGGGGTGGTGTGGCCGACTCGCGCTCACCAGCCGCGGGAGCGGCCGCCGGAGGTGGCGCGGCCTTGGAAGGTAGGTTGGCTTCGGTAGGCACGTTGACGCCGGTTGCGGTCGTCGAGGTGCCGCCCTGCTTCATCTGGCGAGTGACGGTGAACTCGACGCGACGGTTGAGCAGCCAGGCGTACTCGTTCTTCTTGTCCACCAGCGGACGAGAAGCACCGAAGCCCTGCGAGCTCAGGCGATCGCGCGCGATGCCTTGCTTGACCATGAACTCGAGCACCGAGCGGGCGCGGTCCTCACTCAGCTTGCGGTTGAAGTCTTCGGGGCCGCGCTCGTCGGCGTGACCTTCGACCGAGATGTGCGTGTACTCGGGGTGCTCGGCTACGAGCTTCACGAGGCGCTGCAAGAGCGGGTAGCTCACCTGGCGAATCACCGCGCTGTTCACGAAGAAGTGGACGCGATCGTCGAGCACGATCTTGTCGCCGACGACGCGCACCTGCTCCTCGTCGGGGCAGCCGTCGTTGTCGGCGTAGCCGTTCACCGTCTCCGGCTCGAACGGGCACAGGTCGTTCACGTCGAGAATGCCGTCGGCGTCATTGTCCGGATCCGGACAGCCGTCGAGGCTGTCCCAGCCGTCCGGGTCCTCGGGCTCGTTGGGGCACTTGTCGACGCGATCGAGGATGCCGTCCTTGTCGTTGTCCTTTTCGGGACAGCCGTCGGCGTCTTCGAAGCCGTCCTTGTCCTCCGGATCCATCGGACACTTGTCGGTGACGTCCGGGATGCCGTCGGCGTCGTTGTCGAGGTCGGGACAGCCATCCTGATCTTGAAAGCCGTCCTTGTCCTCCGGCGTATCGGGACAACGATCGACATCGTCCAAGATGCCGTCGTG
This sequence comes from Myxococcota bacterium, assembly GCA_048498935.1. Classification (GTDB taxonomy): domain Bacteria; phylum Myxococcota_A; class Polyangia; order Polyangiales; family Polyangiaceae; genus PMG-095. The sequence continues at coordinate 4,511 of JBEHXA010000247.1, read as the reverse complement.
ATCGCGATCGCCTCGCACGGGCGGAGCGCTGCCGAAGTCGTACATGGCGTGCAGGCCGAACAGCAGCACGTTGGCATCCGACGGACGAAACTCGTCGTCCGGCTGAAAGACGTGCACGTACGCAACCATCGGCCCAGCCCCGATGCGGCCCGAACGGTTCAGCAGGTCGAAGCCAGCTTGAGCGTCGACCATCGGTCGCGTAAGTCCGTTGGTGAAGGTGACCCCGCCCGCAGCCTTGGCCCACAACCCCGCGGGGCTGAAGAGCAAGCCGTTGTGATGAGACGCAAACGGGATCAGGCGCAGCCCCAGCTCAGGCGAAATCCCGGACGCGCCGTCCTCCGGTTGCACGAGCCTATCCGTCGGCGGGTCGCCATCGCTCAAGCCGAGCCAATTGACGGAGAGCTCGAGGCCGAGCTCTCGCATGAAAGGATATTCGAGGCCTACCCAGGCTCCCGTTCCCCACGCGTATTCGTCTTTTTGATGACCGCTGAGCGCGTGGCCTGCGCCAACGCCTGCGTGTGCTCGAAGCGGCTCCGCCAAGGCGGCGGCGGGGACCAACAGCAATGCCAAGGAGGCCAGAGCGAAGCGAAGCTGCATAGGAAAGAGCCTCGGAACTATACGGCCGCGTCTCAGGGTGAGATAAGTCCCTAAAATTCCTTTAATAATCCAACACTTAACACTGGCCAAACGGCCGACACCACCCCAGGGGCGCTGCGCCGAGGTGCCGCGGCTGGTAAAACGGAGGCCATGGGACGCTACGTCGGGTCGTGGGTGGCGCTCGTGGCGCTGTGCGCTTGCTCGTCATCGCCAGCTCCACCGCCGCGTGAGCCAGATGGCAGCTATCACCTCGCCTGCCAGGGGCCGCTCCCCGAGTGCCTGCTCCGCGCCGAGAAGTTGTGTCAGCGCGAAGGCGGTTACGTGGTCGCCAGCGCTCGCGACATCAACGAGCTGCTCGGTCACGACCAGGGGCAGTCGCAGGTCGAGGTACGCAAGAGCGAGGCCGTCATCTTCTGCGGCAACGCCGACCCGTCTTTCAGCCGACCTGTGATCGAGACCCGGCAAGAACCAGTCAAGTCGCTCCAGACGGACGAAGCGGACGCTCACGCGGAGCCTGCGCGGAATGCGCGAGCTTGCGTGCCCGGCGCGACACAGGCTTGCATCGGTCCGGGCGGTTGCCGCGGCGGTCAGGCGTGCGCAGTCGACGGCTCTCGCTTCGAACCGTGCAACTGCGGCGTGCCGTAACTGCTATTGGGCACGAGGGATCACCAGGCAGAAGGTGCTGCCGCGCCCAGGGTGGCTCTCGAGCTCCACCCTGCCGCGGTGAGCCTTCATCACGTGTTTGACGATGGCCAGCCCCAGCCCAGAGCCTTCGCGCTCGCGCGACAAGCGATCGTCGACCCGGTAAAACTTCTGAAAAATCCGCTTGTGCTCGGCCACCGGGATGCCGGCGCCGTTGTCGGTCACCTTGACGCGCACGTAGCGGTCGCTCTCTTCGACGCCGACCGTCACCTTGACCGGATCGCCACCGTACTTGTACGCGTTCGTCAGTAGGTTGAGCAGCGCATCGGACACCGCGCCGCGATCGGCGTGCACTCGCAAGCTGTCGCGCGGCATGTCCACCTGCAGCTCGACGCTGCGGTTCTGGCGAAAGGTTTCGAATGCGTCGAGCGCGTTGTCGAGGATCGACTTGAGGTCCGTCTCGCGGATCACGAACTCGCGGCGCCCGCTCTCCATGCGCCCCCAGTCGAGCAGGCGATCGATCAGCTCCTGCAAGCGCGTGGTCTCACGCTCCAAGCCTTGAATGCATTTGTCTTCGGCCGAGGCGTCACCGCGGCGCAGCGCCAACGTCTCCGAGAACAGGCGAATCGACGTGAGCGGGGTCTTCAGCTCGTGCGACACCTTGGACACGAAGTCGCTCTGCAGGCGCGACAAGCTGGCTTCGCGCCGCACGAACACCCAGACCAGGATCACACCGGTCACGGCCGCGCCCGACAGCGCCATGACCAGGATGCCCATCAGCAGGTTCAGCTGCGCTTCGCCGAGAAAAAGCAGAATCACGCCGAGCGAAACGAGCAGAAAGGTCGGCACCACGACCAGCGACACGAGCAGAATCACGATACGGCGGTAGCCGAGATCCGCGAGGTCGCGCGAGGCCATGTCTACACCCCCAAATCTACCACGAGCGCGCGGATCAGCTCGGCCACGCTCGTGGCCTGCGCGGGACAGCCGCGCGGACGATGGGGCATGTCGCCGTCGGCCAGCTGGGCGACCTGGCTCAGGATGATCGAGCCGTCCAACGCGCCTTCGATCACCTGTCGCAGCTCGTCGCGCAGCTCCTCGTCGTCCGGCGAGAGCCGAATGGCCGCGCGGACGTAGAAACCGAGCAAATGCGTCCAAGCGGTGCCCTGGTGGTAAGCCAGCTCTTGCTCCTCGAGCGTGCCGGCGAACTGCGAGACGTAACGCGGGTCGTGCGGTGAAAGGCTTCGCACACCGCGCGGCGTGAGCAGCTCGCTCTTCACACGTGACACGATCGCGCGGGCCTGCCAGTCCTCGAACAGGCTGGGATCCACGGCCAGCGCGATCAGCGCATTGGGCCGAATGCTCGCGTCTACCCACGCGTCCTGTGCGTCGCGCGACTCACTCACGCAGTCGTAGGGAAAGTCGGTATCCAGGCACCAGAAGCGCGCACGGAAGGCGGCGCGCGCGCGCTCCCCAGCGGCGCGACACGCCTCGGCGAGCCTGGGATTTTCGTTCTCGTCGGCCAAGAGCGCCAGCGTTCCGCACGCTTGGGTGAACAGTGCCTGCTGCTCGATCGCGATGCCGCGACGCGGAGTGACCAGGTTTGCCCCGATGTGCGCATCCATCCAGGTGAGCGCGGCGTCCTCGGCGCCATTGACGAGCAGCCCGTCGGCGGACAGCCAGCCCCAACGCTTGATACCGCCACGCAGGCGCGCGAAGCCGCGCACCAGTGCGCCATACAGCTGAGCCCTGAGCGCGGCGTGCTCGGCCCCGAGCGCGGGCAAGAGCAGGCGAGCCACTTCGAAGAGCCAGAGGGTCGCGTCGGGCAGCGGCTTGGGTCGCGGCTGCCCGGGCGGCGCCAGAAACTCGGGCAAAAATCCGCCGCGTTGGGCCGCGAGCAAGCTCGGCAGAGCGCGCACCGCGAGGTCCACGCGACCGCGCGCCAGCGTCAAGCCGGGCAAGGCCAGCAGAAAATCGCGGGTGTAAGGCGCATGCCACGGATAGCCGGCGATGATCATCGGCGGCTTGGCCTGGTCGAGACAGAACTGCTCGGCCGCGACCGACAACAGGCGCACGGCGGGCGGTCGACCATCGCCGAGCGCTTCACGGCTGATGGCTTCGCAGGCTTCGAGGACGAGTTCGCTCGCCGGGCGATCGAGCAGTTTGCCTACGGAAACGACGAGGTATGCCGTGCGACCGGGCTCGAGCGGGAGCTCGAACACCCCGGGCGTCCACATGTCTTCCTGTGACTGCGCGTGCTCGCCGCGATCGGCCAGGTACTCGAAGCGGCGCCACCAATCGGGGCCACCCATGAATACGCCGTCGTGCGCGAAGAACACGGGCGGCAAACGCTCGACGGGGCGCAGCTCCACCGCGCCGGGTCGGAGCGCCACCAGTTGTTCCATGCCGCCGTGCTCGCGCATCAACGACTCGACGGGTCGGAGCGGCATCAGCGGTCGCAACGCGATGCGCGCCGAGCCCGCTCCCGACCACGTGTACCCCATAATCACTGCATTTTCGCCGCGCACCAGCGAGAGCGTGCGCTCGAGCATACCGCTGCCGCAGCGGAACACCCAGCGCGGGATCGGGTCTTGCGAAAAGGTCAGCAGGTTGCGGTAGCCCGGCGTTGGAGCCACATCCGGAAACTGGTGCGTCGCCAGCCGATAGGAGCGACGCTCGATCTCGACGGTCAACGTCAAGTCGGCGTGGCTCATGATCACGTGACGACCGAGTGGCGCAGGGAGATCGGCCACGAGCACGCCGTGATGACGACGTGTGTGCATGAGCGCGACCGTGCTCATGGCGTAGGCGCCGGCGCCGTTGGTGTGCAGCCACTCGGCTTCAGCCCGCTCGATGGCGCCGCTGACGTCGACGTAAGGCCAGGCGCCGTCGCGCGAGCCGAGCCAGTTGTGCGGCTTCCTCATCGCCGCCCCCGGAGCGCGAGCTCGGCGAGTGCCGCATTCAGCAGCGGCTCGAGCGGCGGTCGGCGGCCGAGCCAGATCTCCACCGCCAACGCGGCCTGACCGATCAGCATGTTCAAGCCATGCGCGGTGCGCAAACCCGCGTGCTTCGCGGCTCGCAAGAACGGCGTCTCCAATGGGGCATAAATCAGGTCGTAGGCGAGCGTTCCTCGCCGCAAGCTCTGCCACGGCACCAGCTCTGCCAGAGGCTCGCCGGACTCCGCGCCGTGCATGCCGGCGCTCGTCGACTGCACCAATAGCCCGACTTCACCCAGTACGCGCTCGAAGCCCGCACGGGCCTCTCGCCCCGCC
>JBEHXA010000246.1:0-10473 GCA_048498935.1 Myxococcota bacterium | reverse complement strand
ACTGAGCGAAAACCCCGCGCCAGCGCGCGTTCCAGCGAGGCGGCCAGCAACCCTGCAGGCCGCCTCGTTCTTTTGATAGTGTGGAAGCCGAGTGGCCGAAGCCGACTTCTTCAAGCCCCAGGCGCAGGAGGCAGCGGCCGGCAGCGTGCGCAGCGTGGAGGCTCGCACCGCGGCTGAGGTGGTGGTCACGGTACGCCGTAAGTCCGGCGACTACCGGCCAGCGGCGTACCACTTCGCGTTCGGCGTGACCGCCGTGGTGGTGCTGTACCTGCTCATCACGCCCGAGATTTACAGCATCGGGGCGATCGCGCTCGAGGCAGCGCTCAGCTTTGCTCTCGGGCTCGCGCTGGCGCTCGGCTTTCGGCCGCTGCTACGCCTGCTGGTCCGCGCGCGCGTGCTCGAGCAGCGCGTGCAAGAGGCGGCCAAGGTTGCCTTCTTCGATCTCGGGATCTCGCGCACCATCGGCCGCAACGGTGTGTTGGTGTTCGTCTCCACCTTCGAGCGGCGCTGCGCAGTGCTGACCGATACGGGCGTCGACGTCGCTGCGCTCGGTGCCGAATGGCCGAAGGCGTGCGCCGAGCTGACGCGCGCGGTGGCGGCGCGCGACTTTGCCGCTTTTCAGCGAGCCCTCGAGAGCTTGGGACCGATCCTGGGCGCGCGGCTCCCGCGCTCGGCCGACGACGTCAACGAGCTCGCGGACGAGGTGCGATGATCAGCTCGCGCCGCAAACGCTGGCTCGTGATCGCGCTCGCGCTCACGGCTGCGATCTTGCTGCTGACAGCCGTGGCAATGGCGCGACCCGGTGGCGGCCACTCTTACTCGGGAGGCTCACGCTCCAGCGGCAGCCACTCCTATTCCAGTGGCTCGCGCTCGAGTGGCGGTGGCGGTGGCGACGGAGGCGCTCTGCTCGAGGTCTTGGTTTGGTTGTTGATCCAGAATCCGAGCATCGGTATTCCGCTAATCGGCGCGGTGATCGTGTTCATGGTGCTGCGCGCCATCTGGGAGCGCGGCATGAAGGCGTGGTCGACGAATCGCGTCGAGGTCGCTGAGGTTCCGGTCGCGCCCACCGCCGACCAGTCCCCGCGCCGAGAGCTCGAGCAGCTGCGCGCCGTCGACCCCGACTTCTCGCTCGTGCTCTTCGAGGATTTCGCCTACCTGCTGTACGGCGCCGTGCAGCGCGCGCGCGGCGTGGGCACGGGCTGGCTCGCTCCGTATCTAGCGCCCGAGCTAGCCGAGAGCTTGACCGACCCCCGGCTCGCCGACGTGCAGGGCATCGTGATCGGCGCGCTGCGCATCGATCACGTTTGGGACTTGTCGTCGCCGCTACAGCGCGTCGAGCTCGAAGTGGAGGCGAACTTCGTCGAGCTATCGAAGACCGGCGAGCAGCAGCGCTACTACGTGATGGATCAGTTGGTGCTGGCACGCAAAAACGGCGCCAAGAGCCGACCTTTCGCGCGCGCGCGCAAGCTCGATTGCCCGAACTGCGGTGCGCCGCTCGACGCCGTGCGCGGCACGCAATGCAGCTATTGCCGGCAAGACGTCGGGCACGGCCAGTTCGACTGGATGATCGTGGAGCTGAACAACCACGATCGAGAGCCGCGCGGACCGCTGCTCACCAGCGACGCCCCCGAGACCGGCACGGACCTGGCGACGGTGGTCGACCCCCACGCGCACAACGCCTTTCAAGAGCTGCAGCGGCGCGACCCCAGCCTGTATTGGCAGACCTTCACGGCGCGCATCGCGCACGTTTTCGGGGAGCTCCAGGTCGCTTGGTCGGGGCGGGATCCGCTGCGCATTCGCCCGTACGTGTCGGACAACCTCTTTCAATCCCTCTACTACTGGATCGACCTATACTTGCAGGAGCGCTGTCGCAACGTCACCGAGCAGGCGCGTATCTTGCGAATCGACTTGGCGCGCGTCGTGAGCGACAGGCACTACGACGCCATCACGGTGCGGCTGTTCGCCAGCAGCATCGACTACACCATCGGCGACGACGGCAAGCTGCTGAGCGGTAGCCGCAGCAAGACCCGCACCTATTCAGAATATTGGACCTGGATCCGCGGCACGAGCCGCGCTCCGCGAAACCCCGCGGTGGCTGCGAGCAACGTGAGCTGCCCGAATTGCGGCGCGCCGCTCCGCATCGGCATGACCGGCACCTGCGAATACTGTCGCATCAAGGTGACGGCCGGCGAATTCGACTGGGTGCTGTCGCGCATCGAGCAAGACGACGCCTACGCAGGCTGAGCCGAACTCCTGCGACGCGGCGTAACTAACGCGCTCAGCCGCTAGCCGAGGTCGCGCTCACGTCACCCCCGGCCCGTCGATACTGGTCGGGCGCGACCCCTACCTGCCGCTTGAAAGCTCGGCTCAGCGCCGCCTCCGAGCCGTACCCGACGCGGTCGGCGATCTCGGCCAAGCCGGATTTGCCGGAGCGGAGCAGGTTCGCGGCCAGCTGAATGCGCCACTGCGCCAAGTACTGAATCGGCGGGATGCCGACGAAATGCGCGAAGCGCTCGGCCAGCGTGGAGCGCGACAACCCTACCTGCTTGGCCAGCTCCTCGAGGCTCCAGTCGTGCGCAGGGCGCTCGTGCAAGCGCTGCAGAGCGCGGCCGATGTTGTCGTCCCTGAGCGCGGCGAACCAGCCGCGGTGATCGGGCGGAAGCGTCCCCACGTAGCGCCTCACCACCTCCACGAATAGCAGCTCGCTCAACCTCGACAGCGCGCAGTCGCTGCCCGCGGCTCGCGCCTTCGACTCGTCCACCGCGAGCTCTACCAGGCGCCTAAATACGGTGCTCTCGGCGCCAGCGGCGGGCAGGTGAATCACGCGCGGCAAGCTGGCGAGCAGAGGATTGAACGGACGCGCGTCGCACCCCAAAAAGCCACAGATCATCTGCGTGTGCTCGACACCGCCGCCGTCGATGGCGAGCGCGAGGGGGAGGCGCGCGTCCTTGACCGCTCGAAACGCCTCGACCGACGGCTCACCGCGCATGCCCGGCGCGCTCGACAGCACGTGCGAGTCGCCCTGCGGAAAAACGATCACGTCGCCGGCCTCGAGCTTGACGGCGGGCTCGTCGATACGACCGGCCCAGCACGAGCCGGCGGTGATGACGTGGTACTCGATGACGTGCTCTACCCCCGGCATGATGTGGGGAGCCACCAGCCTGCTCTCGGGCGTCTCTGCGACCCAGGGCGGCGAGGCGTCGACGGCGAAGAAGATCGCGCCGTTGAGCCGCACCGCGCGCAGCACGTCGGACAGGGTGTCGATCACGAGCGCCCACCTCGCTGAGCAGGGCCGCTCGTCGGCCATTCCGGACTCCGGGTCACGCGCCCCAGACGCCGAGTCAACTGTGGCTCGCTGCGCCGACGCGGAGTCATGACTGGCCGATGCGCGGTCATTCCGTTGTTCCTTTGAGTTTCTTACAACTTCAGAGCGCTCGACGCACCTTTCATCGAGCGAAGAGGAGAGAGGCAACCCATGAACATGCAATTGAATCCGCCACCCAGCTCGCGTTCGCTCAAATTGGCTGGGGTCGACCTGGCAGCGGTCAAGGCCCGCCAGCAGCTGACCTGGGCATCCGGTGACTTTTCGGTGATCGGCAACACGCTGCAGATTGTCGGCGAAACACTGTGTGAAGCAGCCGACCTGGACGCTGGAGCAACTGTGCTGGACGTGGCCTGCGGTAACGGCAACGCCACACTCGCCGCGGCTCACCGCTTCTGCAAGGTCGTCGGGGTCGACTACGTTCCGGAGCTGCTCGCGCGCGGTCGCGAGCGGGCCGCTGCAGAGCGATTGCCGATCGAGTTCGTGGAAGGCGACGCCGAAGCGCTGCCGTTCCCGGCCGACTCGTTCGACGCCGTGCTGTCCACGTTTGGCGTGATGTTCGCGCCGGATCAAACGCGCGCCGCGCGGGAGCTCCTGCGCGTCGTGCGCCCCGGCGGCAAGATCGCGCTGGCCAACTGGACGCCCGAGGGTTTCGTCGGTCGCATGCTGGCCATGGTCGGCAAGCATGTGCCGCCGCCTCCGGGAGTCGCATCACCGGTCTACTGGGGCAATGAAGCACGCCTGCGCGAGCTGTTCCCCGAGGTCTCCGACCTCACCGTCCGGCGCCGCATCTTCATGTTCCGCTACGAGTCATTCGAGCACTTTTTGGACGTTTTTCGGCGCTTTTACGGCCCTACCCACAAGGCATTTGGGGCGCTGGATACCGAACGACAAGCATTTTTGGCCCATGATTTGCGCGCGCTGGTGGAACATTTTCGCACTCGCAAATCGACTCGCAGCCTGGCAGTTCCCGGTGAGTATCTGGAGGTCGTGATCCACCGCTGATCACGCGAAAAAACAGCCTCTCCAGAGCAGGAGGAGGTTGGGGGCTTTCACCCCAACCTCCTCTTGACCACGAGCGAGACAGCGACCGAGACGCCGGCTGACGCTCGTGAACCGGTCATGATCGCAGGCCAAAAATGAGTCTACGAGTGCGAGAGTGATTGCCAGACGCCAGCGTTTCTTCTAGAGCCGAACCTCGATGTCCAAAAAATTGGTCGGATGGGTGGCGCTCGGCGTGGGTGCGGTGATGGCCGTGCCGGCGGCGGCGCAAGAAGCAACCGTTGGGGTCTCTGGCGACACGAGCAAGGGCGTGTCGACCGAGGCGAGCGCGAGCCCGCCCGAGGCGACGGCATCTGCGGACGCGAATGCGGACGCAAACGCCAGCGCGCCTCCGCCCGCTGAAGAAGGCGCGCCCTTCGAGCCGTACGAGCCGGGCTATCCGCCGGACAACAACCTGCTCGAGATCGGCGTCTTCGGCGGCATGCTCTTCCCGAGCAAGAACCACAACCTCCGCGACGAGCACCACGAGCAGGTCAAGTACAAGTACGGCCCCGAGTTCGGCGGTCGCATCGGCTACTACCCGCTCTCCTTCCTCGGTCTCGAAGGTGAAGGCATGCTCTCGCTGTCGCGCGTTCGCAACCACAACAGCACCACCAAAGCGGTGCTGTACTCGGGTCGCGGCAGCTTGGTGCTGCAGATCCCGACCGGCTACGTAACGCCGTTCGTCCTCGGCGGTGCCGGCAAGCTCGCTGCCATCGGCACCGAGATGGGCAAAGACTCGGACGTCGCCTGGCACTTCGGCGTCGGCGCCAAGGTCCCGCTCACGCACCTGCTCTCGTTGCGCGTCGACGGTCGCGACAACCTCACCGCCAAGACCACGGGCGAGGGCCAAGCGCACAGCTTCGAGGTGATGCTGGGTCTCACCGCGGTCATCGAGCGCGCGCGCAAGGAGCCGCCGCCCCCGCCGGCCGACACCGACCACGACGGCGTGCTGGATCGCGACGACAAGTGCCCGTCGGAAGCCGGCGTTGCCCCCACGGGTTGCCCCGCCGATACGGACGCCGACGGCGTGCTGGATCGCGACGACTACTGCCCGAAGGAAGCCGGCATCGCGCCGAAGGGCTGCCCGGATCCGGATCCCGACAAGGACGGCGTGCCGCTGCCCTGCGACCTGTGCCCCGACGAGGTCGGCGTGAAACCAGATGGCTGCGCCATCAAGGACACGGACAAGGACGGCATCTTCGACGACAAGGACAAGTGCCCGAAGGAGCCCGAGACCAAGAACGGCTTCGAGGACAGCGACGGCTGCCCGGACAAGATCCCCGACTCGTTCAAGAAGTTCACGGGCGTCGTGCAAGGCATCGTGTTCGATCAGGGCAAGGCCACGATCCGCAAGCAGTCCAACGCCACGCTGGAAGGCGCGGTCAAGATCCTGCAAGAGTATCCGAGCGTGAAGATGGAGATCTCGGGTCACACCTCCAGCGAAGGCAATAAGGACGTCAACGCCAAGCTCTCGCAAGATCGCGCAGACGCGGTGAAGACCTGGCTGGTCGAGAAGGGCATCGACCCGAATCGCATCACCACGCGCGGTGCCGGTTCGGACGAGCCGATTGGCGACAACAAGACCGCGGTGGGTCGAAACAAGAACCGCCGCATCGAGTTCAAGATCCTGCAGTAACTCGAGCTGAGACGGCCTAGCCGTCGCCCACGAGCCCGTCGCGAGCAGTCGCGGCGGGCTCGCTGCTTTTTGTGGCTCCCTGCCCCACCGGCCTGCCGGTTCTGTGGTGGTTCTCGGGGATTTTTGCGGATGTAGGCGCGAGACCTGCTTTCGGGCTCAGTGCCGTCACGCTAGGCTCCTTCTAGGTATCGTGCAGCCGCTCGGGGCCTTGAGGGCCGCCTTCGCTTTCTTGGGAGCAGCCGCTTTCGCGGCTTGTTCGTTTCCAGAGTACACGGTCGAGCCACCGCCCGATCCGCTGGCGTCGGTGTGCACGGACGGCTTGCCGAGCGTGGCCGAGACGGGCATCGATTGCGGCGGCGGCTGCCCGGATTGCCCGGTCGGCGAGACGTGCCTGAGCCACGACGACTGTCAGAGCCACTCGTGCGTGAACGGCGAGTGTCAGCTGCCGGCCTGCGACGACGAGGTCAAGAACGCATCCGAGACCGACGTGGACTGCGGCGGTCAGTGCGACCCTTGCACGGCCGGTCGCGACTGCAAGGTGGCCAAGGATTGTCAGGAAGGCGTGTGCGCCTCCAACGCCGGAACCGGGGGCAACCCCTTTTGCCAGGTGCCGACGTGCGACGATGAAGTCAGGAACGGCACCGAGACCGGCGTCGACTGCGGCAGCAACTGCTCACCATGCCCGATCGGTATGGGCTGCGACGTGAACCTCGATTGCGAGAGCGAGCATTGCTCGGAGGACGGCACGTGCGTCGCGCCCGGCTGCACGGACATGGTGCACAACGGCAGCGAGACCGATCTGGATTGCGGCGGTCACGAGTGCGGGCCGTGCAAGGCCGGGCAAGCCTGCGCGGTCGACGGCGATTGCGTCAGCCAAATCTGCCAGAGCGCGAGCTGCACCGCCTTTTCCTGTAACGACGACGTGCTCAACGGTGAAGAGTCCGACGTCGATTGCGGCGGCCGGAACTGCGACGGCTGCGGCGAGCTCGAGCACTGCATGGCGGGCGGCGACTGTGCCAGCGGCTTGTGCCTCTCGGGTCTGTGCGTTCCCAAGACCCCGACCGGCATGCCGCTGCCCCGTGAAGGTTGGGAAGCCACCGGCTCCGATACCTACCCCGACGACGACTTCAACGAATTCCTGGATAGCGAGGGCGGGCGCTGGACGTCCGGCAAGCCGCAGTACCCGGGCATGTTCATCGAAGTCGACATGGGCAAGCTCCAGACCTTCTTCTCGATCGTGCTCACCTGCGACGAGGCCCCAGCCGACAACCCCGCTCGCTTCGACGTGTATCTCTCGGCGGACGGCAAGTATGGCGCACCGGTGAAGTCACCGGTGTACGGCGGCAACAGCGCCAACGGGACCGCCAGCACCGCGAGCTTCGACACAGCGCAGCTCGCTCGCTACGTGAAGATAGTGCTCACCCAGGACAAGACCAAGTGGTGGAGCATCAACGAGTTCCAAGTCCTGAAGTGACGGCCGCGACCGTGACGCGCGTCCGGTCAGCAGCGGACAACTGACAACGGCGCTGGGCCGCAGCTCGCGCTCACCCGACCGAGGCTCACGCTGCGCGCAAACAGATCCGATGACTTGCGCGCGATCGAAGCGCTGGAACGAATCCTGCTGAGTCGGTGAGCAACACCCCACGGCCCGCCTCGAAGCGGGCAGAGAGAAGCTCAAATGACTCAGCTAGTTCGTCGCTTTGCGTTCTTCGCGCTCACTGCTGCCTCGCTCAGCCTGGCGACTGGCGGCTGCTCCGAAATCGGTGAAGCCATCGACTGCCATCAAATGTGCGAACAGCTCGAGGTCTGCGTCGACAGCGATCTCAACGTGGAGCGTTGCTCCGATCGCTGCGAAGACAAGGCCGACGAAAATAAGTTCGCCAAGCAGCTGGATCAATGCACCGACTGCCTCGATCGCAACTACTCGTGCGCCGAGGTGCCCGAAGAGTGCAGCGCCTGCCACGCGATCAGCGAAGCGCTCTTGAACTAGCGGCTATGGGTGGTTGCAGGTGCCGGCGAGCGGGTCGGTCATGCAGTTGTAGGTGCAGCCGTTGCCAACGCACGAAAAGGAGCAGTTGGCGTTGTCGAGGCAGTTGTAGACGCAGTTGCCGCCGGGGCAATCGCCCGTGCAGTTCGCGTTGCCTTGGCAGGTCACTTCGCAACCACCACCGACGCAGTTGAACGCGCAGTCCGCGTTGTCCGCGCCGTCAGCCATGCCGCAGGTGAACTTGCAGTCGCCGGTGCCCTCGCAGCGCGAGCGGCACTTCGAGCCCGTGCAGCTCGATTCGCAGCCGCCGGCCGTGCACTTGTTGACGCACTCGTCCTCGGTGCACGTGAAATTGCCTTCGCTGACGGGCGGTCCGTCCGTCCCGCCGGTGCCAGCCGTGCCGACGTCGCTTCCTGCCGAACCGCCGGTCCCGCCGGTGCCGACCCCAGCGCTGCCGCCGGCACCGCCGCTGCCACCAGTCGCGCCGCCGGTGCCGCCGGTTCCGGCTCCGCCGGTCGCGCTCGTACCACCGCCGCCGGTGCCGCCACTCGAGCTGCCGCTTGCTGCCGTCGAACCGCTGCTGCCGCCGCTACCAACGCTGCCACCCGAACCGGCGGCTGACGTGGAGGTGCCGCTGGCGCCGGGAGAACCCGCCGTCCCACCGGGGGCGGGATCGTCACTGCAGCCAACCATTGCCCAGGTCGTGCAGAGGGCGGCCGCGCTCAGGACATAAGAAATTCTAGGCATGGTGAAGCTTCGCATGGCCTCCCCTGGATGGCCGCCTTGATCGAATCGCGTGAGCGTTTTCCTGACGAAAGGTGACTTCGGAACAGGGGCGCGCGCAAACTGTTTCCTTTTGAAACACCCCCGAGGAGGCTCCCATGAGCAGCTCATTCTCGACCCTTCGGACCCTCGCATTCGCGGCCCTCACCAGCTGGACCGCCAGTGCGGCGGCCGCTCCGGCCCCCAACCATCCAGGCGCCGCGCGGCATCCGGCCAGCGTGCCGACCCCAGGCGCTGGCTGGCGCTTCGGAACGGCGCCCGCCAAGGCGTCGGGGAACCCGCACCACGGCACCGCCGCGAAGCCCAACCGAGCGACCGGCACCCAAACCGTACCGGGCATGCGCCCCGATCAAATCACGCATCACTGACTTCACGCAGCGGCGCCATGCGGCTCCGCTAAGCTGCGCCCCCACCCAAGGAGCCGTCATGAAAGCCGTGTTGTTAGGTGAGCCCGCGGGCAAGAGCCGAGAAGAAATCATGCCCCAGATCATGGCGGCTTATCCGAACCACAAGGCGCTCGTGGACGAGTTCGTCTCGCGCGGCCTCGTGATCGGCATCGGACCCTTCACCGACTTCGGCAACATGGGCATCTTCCGTAGCCGCGAAGCGGCCGAAGAGTTCGCGAGTCGCGACCCTTTCATCCAACAGGGCCTCGTCAAATCATTCGTCATCCGCGAATGGAACGACGAGCTGCTCAAGTAAGCCGTGCGCTCACGACACACCTCATTTGCCCCAGCGCCAGCGCGGCGGCTCACCCTTGAGGTAGCACACCAGCACCAGCGCCGCGCTCGTAGCGAGCACGAAGATCGAGAACGCCGGGCCCTTGCCCGGGGTCAGGATCAGCGCGAAAACGATGAGCAGCGCGGCAAACACACCGAGCACCACCCACCCCTCCCAAGTGAGCGGCAAGCCCCAGCCCCAACCGTAGCGCTTAGCAGCAAACCAATAACGAGGTTCTCGGGTCACGGCTACCTCCGAAGCCTCATTCTAGCGCTGCCGGTGCGCTCCCGCCGTACAATCGCGCCATGAAGCTGATCAAGCCTAGCCCCGGGCTGATCGAGGAGTTCAAGGCGATGGCGCGGCAATTGTCGCGCGGCGAGCTGCGCAAAATGTTCGGCTACGACGCCGTTTTCGTGAGCGGCAACATGGCGGTAGGGTTGTGGCAGAACACGTGCGTCGCCAAGCTCTCGCCGAGCGATCGAGAAAAGCTCCTCGAGTCGGGGCAGGCCATACCGTTTGCGCCGATGCCGGGGCGGCCGATGGCAGGCTGGCTGGAGCTCTCGGAAGAGCTCGCGCACGACCCCGAAGAGTTATTGGCGTGGAGCGAACGCGCCGTTCAATTCGTGGCCACGCTGCCGCCCAAGGTGGCGAAGGCGCGCAGCGCCAAGAAGGCGCCCAAGACCGGCGCCCCAAAGCCTGCTGCCGTGAAGCGGGCCAGCAAAGCGCCCCGCCGCCGGACGTGACCCGGCTCTTGGGCTAGCATCCGTGCATGCGTTTCACGATCGCGCTCGGCTGCTGGTGCCTGCTGCTGGCTCACGGCTGCACTTCCGACGGCATCGGCGCCCAGGGGCCGACGTCCGAAGAATGTGCGGACGCTTGCGCCCGCATCGCAGCAGCCGACTGCCGCGACATCGGCTCCGAGTGCTTCGATCAGTGCATCAGGCAGGGTACCGGCGATTACGGGCGTGCCGATTGCAAGAC
>JBEHXA010000245.1:0-10481 GCA_048498935.1 Myxococcota bacterium | reverse complement strand
TCGGAGAGCGCGGCGACCAGGTCGGCGATCTCGTCGCCGAACTCGGCCCGCACCTGAGCGACCGTGGTGTCGGAGTCCTCGACCACGTCGTGGAGGAGCGCCGCGGCGAGGGTCGCGTCGGCGTAGTCGTGGGCCGGGAGGTAGGGGCGTCCGCCCAGCTCACGGGTCTCATCTGGGTCGACGCCGACGCCGACGGCGACGGCATCTCGGGTCGGCCCAACTACGTTTGGGACCAAGCCAGCGAGAGCATGTTGCTCGGACGCTTCGGCTGGAAGGCGAACCAGCCTTCACTGGCGCAGCAGTCCGCGGGCGCGTTCTTGGGCGACATCGGCATCACCACGAACCTGTTCAACGGGCAAAACTGCAGCGCCGAGCAGCCGGACTGCGAAGCCGCCCCGAGCGGCGGGCAGCCCGAGCTCGACGACGAGCGCCTGGACGAGGTCATCTATTACAGCGGATTTTTGGGCGTTCCGGCGCGTCGCGACCTGGGCGACCCCGATGCGCGCGCCGGCGAGGTGCTGTTTCGGCAAGTCGGCTGCGCGAGCTGCCACGTCGAAACACAGCACACGGGTGTGCGTGAGGACTTTCCGGAGCTCTCGCAGCAAACCATCCACCCGTACACGGACCTGCTGCTGCACGACTTGGGTGACGAGCTCGCCGATGGTCGTCCCGACTACGATGCCGACGGCAATGAGTGGCGCACCCCGCCGCTCTGGGGCATCGGCCTCTTCCAAGACGTGAATCGGCACACGCGCTACATGCACGACGGCCGCGCGCGCAACCTCGAAGAAGCCGTGCTGTGGCATGGCGGCGAGGCCGACGGCAGCCGGGCAGCGTTCGTGGCACTCGACGAACGCGAGCGCCAGCAGCTGCTGCGCTTCCTTTCCACGCTCTAATCTACGCTGGCGCGGTGCGCGTGAGCTCGGTCACGAGCTGCGCGTGCGCGGGCAGACGCTCGAGCAGCTCCGGGCGCCCAGGCATGCGAAAATCCGCAAAATCGAAGCCGGGCGCTACCGTGCAGCCGCACAGCGCGAAGCCGAGCGGCCCGGGCAGCACGCGCGCGGCCTGCAGCTCACCCCGCCGCACGACGTGCTGCGGCCGCTGACCGCTGGTGAGCTCGCTCCCCAGCAGCACCCGCCGATGCTCGCAGGCGCTATCGAAGCAATGCAGTTCGAGGCCGTCACCCGCGTAGTGATGCCAAACCTCGTCCGAGCTCACGACGTGGAACGCCGAGAAGTCGCCCGCGCGCAGCAGAAAATAGATCGCCGTCGATGCGCTGCGCTGTCCACGCCCGGGGAGCTCCCAAGGCAGCGCCTCGGCGCGAAACGTCTCCGCGTAGTACCCACCCTCGGGGTGCTGCACGAGGCCGAGGCTATCGATGATCTCTTGAGCGCTTTTCACCACGCCTTCCTACAGCAGGCGCCACGCGCGCGGCATCACCCTCGAGGGAGGGCAGGTATGACCGCGACGTCCGGGTCGTCCCATACTGGGGCAACCAGGACCCTCCCTTCTCGAATTGACCCACCCGCAAGTACTCGAAAGCAAACGCCCGTTCCCTTTCCTACGCGCACTTGCGAGTCGGCACGACGCTTGCTGGATAGCGAAGACATGCTGCCTCACCGCATCGAGCAAGAGCGTCCGGCTGAGTGGCTCCGCTGGCTGGCCGAATCGCCCGACGGCTATCGACAACTCGCATCTCAAGCAGGTGGCCTTGCCCGCGCCGCCTACCGCCTCGCCAGCGCGCGCTGCCGCGTGCACGGAGACGGCGGTGCCACCCCGACGCTGCGCGAGCTGCAGGCCGCAGCCGTGATGCTCCACGCCCAGCTCGGCGACAGTGTACCCGTCATGGCGCTACTCGCGAACGACTGCGAAGAGCAAGGCTTGGTCGTGATTCGGCCGCTCGGGAACGTCGCCAGCGCCAACGAGCCGCTGGAACGCGCCAGCTAGTAGCTTTCGCCGTGCACACGCTCCGGCGCGATCCCGAGCTCCAAGAGCTGGAGCGTGCAGTCGTTGACCATCGGCGTGTGCCCGCACAAGTAGGCGCGCAGCCCGGGACCAAGCTCGCGCACCACCTCCGGCAAGTAGCTCTGCACGCGCCCTACTCGCCCGGTGTGGCCGACCGCCGGCTGTGAGTGCGTCGGCAAGAAGCGAAACCGCGCGTGCTGGCGCTGAAGCGCACCGAGCTCCGCGCCCCACAGCTCTTCGGTCGCGTCGCGACACCCGAACAGCAACGCCAGCGGCTCGCGCGCCGAGCTCTCGAGCTGCTCGAGTACCATCGCGCGCAGCGGCGACAAACCAGTGCCGGTGGCGACGAGCAACGCCGGCGCATCCCCCTTCCAAACCAGCGAGCCGCTCGGCCCCGTCGCCGCGACTGAGGCGCCAAGCGGTAGCTCGAGCAGAGCGGCCGCCGTCGTACCGCGCGCTACCGCAATCTCGAAACGCTCGGGCTCTCGCTCGGTGAACGGCGAAGCGATCGAAAAGGCGTGGGTCGTGCCTTCGTCCAGCGTGAGCGCGACGTACTGACCGGCGGCGCGCGCAAAGGGCTGCGACGCCAAAAACGACATCCCGACCACGCGCGGGCTGAGCGGCGCTCGCTCCACGAGCTGCGCCGAGAAACTGGGCATGCGCTGGGTCTAGCACCGGTCGACCACCGCCGAGAACCTTGAAGCGCTCGGTCGGCGCGTGCGACACTGGCGCGACAGCAGGCGATGAATTTCTTCGGTCACGCGGCGCTCGCAGCCAGCCATTTCGAGCGGGCAGAGCCGCAGCTCGCCGCGCGGGAGCTCGAGCGCGCAACTGTCGGCGCGATGCTCCCGGACTTCGTGGGGATGTTGGGGCTGGGTCGGCCACAGGTGCACGACGAGAGCCTGGCGCGAGGCGTCGCGTACCATCACCGCACGGACGAGGCGTTCCACGAGCTCGACAGCTTTCACGAGCTCTCGCGCCAAAGCTTCGCCTGGCTATCCGAGCGTGGGCTGGTGCGCGGCCCAGCCCGCGCGGTCGCGCACATCGGCGTCGAGATCTTGCTCGACGAGGTACTGGCCGACGATGCCGGCAACCGCGACGCGTACCGGGCGGCGCTCGCCACCTCACTCGAAGGCGCGCTCACGTTCCCGACCGAACAAGCGCCAGCTCGACTCGAAATGCTGCGCCAGAATCTGCTCGAGCGCGCGCAGCACTACACGACGCCGACCCCCGAGCTCGTTGCCCAGCGCATCCGCCGCAGCCTCGCGGGGCGCCCGCGCCTTGCCGTCGATGACGCGGGCGAAGCGCTGCTCGGCGCATGGGTCGCGCTCATTCGGCCGCTGATCCGCGGCACCGCGCCCGTCCTTTTGGCCACCCTGCGGGCCCGGCTCGCGAACTCCGAGCGAGCCGACTAGGCTGGGGCGGGCATGAACGAACGCGCTCCGGCCGTCGGCAACATCGCTGCCACCGTTTTTCAGGATCTGCGCCGGGCGATCCTCAGCGGCAAGTTCGCATCGGGCGAGCGCCTACCGGGCGAGCGCGAGCTGGCACAAAAATACCAGACCAATCGCAACACGCTGCGCGAAGCAGTGCGGCGCCTGGAGCACGCACGCCTGGTCACGGTACGGCACGGCCAGGGCGTCACGGTCGCCGACTTTCGCAAGACCGGCACGATGGAGCTCTTGCCGCCCTTCCTCGAGAACTCGGGTGACCTGGGCGAGATCGCGCACTTGCTCGAAGACATCTTGCCGGCTCGCTTGCTGGTCCTGGAGTTCGCGACCAAGCTCGCCTCGCAGCGCGCCGATCCGCAAGACGTCTCACGCATCCGCGACATCACCGACCTGCTGATCGCGGCGTTCGAACGGGGCGATCCCGTGGTCCTCGCGCACGGCTTCCAGCGCTGGCTCGACGCGCTGATCGAGGCCGGGCATTCGGTGGCGGTGCGCTGGATTGCCAACCCGTTCGTCGATGCCTACCGCGAGCTGCTCGATCGCTTTCCAGCGCTCTGGGTGCTCGAGCCGAGCTTTCCACAGCACCTGAGCGACGTCGCCTCCGCGATCGAGCGCGGTGACGAAGAGAGCGCCGTGGCCGCACTCCGCGGCTACTACCAGCGCGTCGACCGCGCCCTAATGCAAACGCTCTCCGGGGTCGTAAAGCCCAAAACCTAACCGCCGAAGTCCCGAGGGTGGGCACCCTTCAAAGGGTCTGCGCGCGCACAATCGACGTTGCACTTGCGACAAAAAAACTCAATCAAATCGCGACGCCTTTTGCGAAATGACGGCAAGTCGCAGATGCGACATCTGCGCCACCGGGACTCGTCAAGGTAGTTGTCGCTTAGGCCGCGTTGAATTTCGGAGCGGCCGTGGTGCTACCCCCAAAGCTCTTCGAGCTTCTCGCCTCAGAAACTCACCGCGCTCCGCATCCGACAGCTCAAAAGCTTGCAGCAAGAGGCGAAGCTTCTCTTGCGCGCTTCGCCCATCCGGCCTGCAGGGGTGGGTCGTTTGCTCTTCTTGCCCAATGAGGCGCTCTCAGCTTTCACCCAGCGCGAAATATTGCTCCGAGTCGTTCTGCGCCCCCACCTCCTCCAGCATCAAATCCGACGTCAAATACCGCTCGACCGCAGCTGCCTTCAGCCCCCGAGGCGCATGACCGAAATACCGTTCCGCCATCCTGCTCCTGCGCCCCGCTCACAGTTACTCGAGGCGACAACTATCCTGGCCGGTAGGGGTGTTGCGTGTCGCATCTGCGACTCGCCGTCAGACTCGGCGGCGCTTCACGAATTCATTGAGCTTTTCATGTCGCACTTGCGACACGTTTTCGCGGCGCGAGACGCCGCCCGACTTGGAAGCACCTTCGAGCTACGGCGTGCTCGATTTGGTACACCAGAGCAGAACTGGTCCAGGCTCGCGGCGCTCCATGAGCTCGAGAACGTGCGCGGCGGCCTTGGCTGAATAGGTGTCGTCGAGAATAGGCAGCTCCGCGCGCTCGAAGAGCTGACGCGCAGCCTCTCCGGCAGGGCTCGCGTGTGGGTAGCCGGCGCCGAGCTGCTCGGTCACGAGTGATACCGGCAGCAGCGCATGCGCGGGCAGCGCGAGGTTGGGTTGCCCCGCCAGCTCTGCCACACACGCCAGCGCGCGCTGGGCGAGCGCCAGCACGCGCGCGCGGCGCGAAAGCGGCCAAGCCGCGATCCTGACCGCGTCGAGCCGAGGCAGCGGAGCATGCCAAAGGCCCATTTTTCCAGCCAACGAGAGGCCTGCGACGATACCTGCTGTCGTCGCGGCCGAACCGATCGGCACCACGATGACCGAAGGCGGCGGACACAGGCCACCGGCAACTTGTTGCGCGAGCTCCAGACCGGCCGATACGTAGCCGAGCAGAGCGTCGGCAGTGAAGCGCACCTGCGAAAGCACGACGGCGCGCTGGCGGCGCGTCAAGGCGCTCAACCGCTCGCGCTCGCTCGCAACGGGCAGCAAGGACCAATGTGGGATTTCGATGACGCGCGCCGCAGCAACCAGCGCGCGGTGGTTGCGCTCTCCGTCCGCGGTGAGCGGCTGAGGAAAGCAGATCGCGCCCGGTCGTAGACCAACACGCGGCGCGTGGAGCGCAGTCGCGAGCGTGAAGTTCGAGCCAGTCGCGCCCGTCGCGTATACCTCGTCGGCGCCGTCACGCAGCGCAGCACCGAGCAGGTGCTCGAGCAGGCGCAGCTTCGTCCCGCCGTATACGGGCGACGAGCCGTCGTCGCGCTTGAGCCAAAGCTCGGCGCCGGGTGCGGATTTCGCCAGCTGCACCACTGCAGGTGCCGGCTGCACGACGGTCGGGAGCTCCGCCAGCGACACCCAGCCCGTGCGCTGGGCTAGCGCGGGCAGCAGTTCGAACAGGGCAGTGGCGGCCAAACCTCGCTCGAAGCCTACTACTCGGGGTGAGCCGACTACTGCTCGAGAGTGCACTGTTCTTTTGTTCCGAGGAATGCTAGCGAGGAAACCGCGCAGAGGGCGGCGCGACCTGCAGCTTGCCCGGCTACAACCCATGGCAAAATCAGCAAATCTTACGCGAAGTTCCGCGCCAAGAGCTCGATCCAAGCCCGCTCGGGCCAGTGCCGTGAAGGCCCGCGCGCAAGCCAAGCCGAAGGCTAAAACGGCTCCCGCCAAGCCGACCAAGCCCGCCAAAAAAGCTGTGCCGGTGCGCAGTATCGCCCGTCCCTCCGCGTCGCCCACGCCGATGCTGCAGGGCCTCACCGCGGACGAGCAGCGCACATTGCAACGAGCACTCTCGGGCAAAACGACGCTGCTGGCTGGCTCGCCGCGGTCGCGTGACGCCGCATTGTTCGCCGCCGCCGCCCTGAGCTCGCAGCGTCCGGTGCTGGTAGCGTCTCCGCTCGCGGCGCAGCTAGCTGCGGGGGCGCGCAAGCACGCGAATCTCGAGGTGCTGCTGCTCACCGCGTCGTCCAGCGGAGCCGAGCGCGCGGCCGTGAAGAAGAGCCTGCTGCGCGGTGGCTCTCTCCTGTTGGTGGTGGATCCGGCTCGTCTCTTCGATACCGAGCTGCGGGAGCTCATCGCCAAGGCACCGCTCGCCTTGCTCGGCTTTGCGGCGGCTCACGCCTGCTCCGAGCACGCTCACGAGCTGTCGCCCGGCTACCTCAGCTTGCGTGAAGCGCGCCGCGCCCTGGGCGGCAGCGTGCTCGCCACCTGCACGCGCACCAGCGAGCGCGTGGTCGAGCAAGTGGTCGAAGCGATTGGCGGCGACCAGACGAGCTTGATCCGAGCCGTGGAGCCCGAGGTAACGCAGCGGGCGCGCGTGGTGCGCCCTTCCGAGCGAAAATCAGCTCTTTTTTCCTGCATTCAGGCGCACGGAGCGCCCGGCATCGTGCTGGCAGCAACCCCGCAAGAGGTCGACTCCATCTTCGCCGAGCTGGGTGCGCGCGGCGTCGCTGCCGTGCGGGCGCACAGCGCCATGGCTCCTGGTGAGCGCGGAGTAGCGCTCGAGCGCTTCGCAAGTCCGCGCGAGCGCCTAGTGCTGGTCACGCAGAGCCCGCATGCGAGTGCAGCCGGGCTCGCCGGCTCGGTGGAAGCAGAGCTGGGCCTCACCAGCGCTGCGCCGCGTGACGATCTCACCTTCCTCGTGCACTACCAGGCTCCGCTCTCGCCCGAGCAGTTGTTCGAGGACGTGGCGTGGCTTCCGCGCGGGGCGCACTCGCTCGTGCTGGCTGACTCGAGCGACGCTGCGCTGGTCCAAGCCCTCTTGGCTCAGCAGCGTGTCAAGCCAGCCGCCATCGAAGCGGTCGCGCAAGCCCTGCTCAGCGCCCCGACGGATCGACCGCTCTTCTCCGACACCCTGGCGCTCCGCGCCGGCACCAGCCGCCGCAGCGTCGAGCGCGTGCTCAGCGCGCTCGGCGACCGCAACCTGATCGTGCGCGACAACGGCCAGATTGCCCGCGCCCAAGCCGCCGATTTGGCCGCCGAAGCGCGCCTACTTTCAGCCCGTTTCGCCGCGCTGCGCGCCGCTGACGCCGAGCGCGCCGAGGCGATCGCGCAGTACGTCACCAGCCGGCACGAAGCGAGCGCCGATCCCGCAACCGCGGCCACCAGCGTCGCACTCAGAGGCTGACGGCGTCATAGCGGCGCAGCTCGCACTCAATCGCACCGTTGAAAACGAGCAAAAATTTGTCGGCCGCGAGCGGAAGGTCGAAGAGCCGCGGGACGATCACGCCTCGCTGGTAGCCGCGAAAGCGGCGCAGTGCAGCGCCCAAATCCTGACTCAAGGTCGCCCCGCGCCCGAGCCGTTCGCCGTAGGGCGGATTGATGACGAGCCCGCCGCGATCCGCGCTCGGCACCGCATTCGTGACCGGCTGCTGCCGCAAGCTCAAGCGCAAGCCAGCGCTGGTCGCATTAGCCTGCGCCGCTTCGAGCGCCTTCGGATCCTGATCCGATCCGATCAGCTGCACTTGCAGCTCCAACGCCGCCTCGCGCGCTTCTTGGCGAAGCTCGCTCATCAAGCGACGCGCGTCAGCATCGAAGTCCGCCCAGCGTTCGAAGCCGAAATCCTCACGCGCAAGCCCAGGAGCGCGCCGGGCCGCCCACAGCCCTGCCTCCAGCAAAAGCGTGCCCGAACCGCACATCACGTCCACGATCGGCGACTCGCGATCCCAGCCCGAGTAGCGCACCAGGGCCGCGGCCAGCGTTTCTTTGATGGGAGCGGCGCCCTGCAGCTGCCGAAAGCCGTGCTCGTGCAGCGAATCACCCGAATAGTCGAGGTACACGGTGGCGCGATCTTTGACGAGATGCACGAACAGTTGCACATCCGGCGCGCGTCGGTCCACGCTCGGCCGCGCGCCGTGCAACTCTCGCAGCTGGTCGACCACGGCATCCTTGCTGCGCTGCGCGATGTACTGCGTGTGCGTGAGCCGGCTCGAGCGGCACGCCGCCCGCACTGCCAGGGTGCGGCTCGGGTCGAGCACGCGACGCCACTCGATCCCTTTCACGCCCGCATACAGCGCATCCTCGTTCGGACACGCGAACTCCGAAAGCGGCTCGAGCACCCGCTGCGCGATGCGCGACCATAGACATGCGCGATAGGCGTCCTTGGGCTCCGCCCCAAAGTGCACGCCACCGCGATCCGCGCGCACACGCGGCAGGCCAAGCTCAGCCAGCTCGTCACGCAGCAGCGGCTCGGTGCCTTTGGCTGCCGTCGCGAAAAATCGGGGTTGCGGTCGCTGCTTTTCGTTCATGGGCCGTACAGCGATCAGCTTTGCATGAGCTTGCGCGCCGCGCGAAGCACCGACTCGTCGCTGGTCACCTGCTCCAGCCCCCGCAGCTCCGCCCAGCGCGCCCCCGCCACCTCCTCGTTCGGCGCAATCTCGGCCGCTACCGCCTGAAAACAAAACCTCACATCGAAATGCTCATGCGCCGGCTCATCCTTCCGCGCCGGAATCGCGTGCACATCGACGTCAAAAATCGCCCCCGCCGCCCCATCGGCCAGCGACACCCTCACCTCCTCGAGCACCTCCCGCCGCGCCGCGGCCTCCAAGCTCTCGTCCCCCACCTCGATGTGCCCGCCCGGTTGCAGCCAAAGCCCGAGCTTCCTGTGCAAGATCAGCAGCACCGCATCGCGCCCCGGCGAAACCACGAACGCGCTCGCCGTCAAATGCCCCGGCTCGAAGCTCGACCGCGAAAACGGCGCCGGCGACCGCAGCAAGCGTTCAATCCGCTCCTTGAACCCCGCCTCACGCGGGTCAACAGGTCGATAGCTCGCAAGCGCACGCTGCGCCGATTCCAAAAGCATGCGCGACGTCGTTCCTCAGCCCGCCGTGCGAGGCAACTGGATTCGTTCGATGGAATGGCGCGACGGGCCGCCACCTCGCCACCTGGCCGCCACTCACCTCACTCCGTCACACGCCGGCAAATAGAGCTTTCCCCGCAATGGCACACCCCTCGCACCTGTAAGCAGCCATGAAAGGCTCTTCCACTGCCATGCAAGTGATCGCGGGCACGCCCACCGGGATTGCGGTTGCGCAAACCTGCGTGCTCATCGGGCTGGAGGCGCATCCGATTCGGGTGGAGGTGAGCTGCACGCGGGGGCCGGCAATGTTTCAGATGGTGGGGCTGGCGGAAGCGGCGGTGCGCGAGTCGCGGGTGCGGGTTTCGGGCTCGCTTTCGGGGCTGGGAGTGCTGCTCGACGAGTACGCGGTCACCGTCAATCTGGCGCCAGCCGATTTGAGAAAGAGCGGCGCTGCGCTCGATTTGGCGATCGCGCTGGCGGTGCTGGCGGCCGTCGGAGAGCTTTCGCCGCACGCGCTCGAGCGACTGCTGTTGATTGGCGAGCTGTCGCTCGATGGGTCGCTGCGGGCGGTCACGGGCGTGCTGCCGCGGCTCGACGGCGCGGAGCAGCGCGGCATCGCAACGGCGATAGTGCCTCGCGGCAACGCGGCGGAGGCGGGGCTCACGCGCGGCGTGAAGGTGCTCCTCGCGGACTCGCTCGAGCAGGTCGTCAAACACTTGCGCGGGAAGAGTCCGCTCGGGGTCGCTCCGCCTACTCGATTCACACCGCGCCTCGCGTCGTGCGCCGGCGACTTGTCGGAGGTGCGCGGCCAATCGAGCGCGCGCCGCTCGCTCGAGGTGGCGGCGGCGGGCGGACACAATCTGCTTTTCATCGGTCCGCCCGGCAGCGGCAAGACGCTACTAGCCCGGCTCTTACCCAGCATTTTGCCACCACTGGAGCTCGACGAAGCCATCGAATGCACCGCGATTCACTCGGTCGCGGGAACACTTCCGGGTGACTCCGGTGTGGTGACCGAGCGGCCGTTTCGGGCTCCGCATCATTCGGTGAGCGAAGCCGGGCTCGTCGGAGGCGGTGACATTCCGCGCCCCGGTGAGGTGAGCCTGGCGCATCACGGAGTGCTCTTCTTGGACGAGCTCGCCGAGTTTCGTCGCGGCGCGCTCGAAGCGCTGCGACAGCCGCTCGAGGACGGAAAGGTGTGCATCGCACGAGCACGCGCCCGCGCGTGGTTTCCGGCGCGCCCG
>JBEHXA010000244.1:0-10524 GCA_048498935.1 Myxococcota bacterium | reverse complement strand
CTGCCCAGGGCTTGCCTTTGCCTTGTGTGTAGTCGAGCCAGGCGATGTCGACCGAGCCGTCGTCGTTCGACACCGCGATGATTTGCGAGTGGAGGCCGCAGTTGGCGACGGGCGTGGGGGGAATGAGGCCGTCGTTGAAGTAGTTGTCTGCGACGTTGAAGACGACGCCGCTCGGTACCGTGAGGTCATGCTTCGAGACGGAGACGCCGGTGGGGGGCGTGGTGGGCGTGCCGCCGGTACCGGCAGTGCCGGGGCCGGTACCGCCGGATGAGGTGCCCCCGCTGGTGCCCGAGCCGGCCGTCGTGCCGCCCGCGCCGTTCTGAGTGCCGGCGCTGGTCGTTGTCGTGCCCGACGAGCCGCCAGCGCTGCCTAGCGTGCCAGAGCCGCCCAGCGGCGCGGCGATGGGCGGCGTGCCGCCCTGGTCATCGCCGCCAGTGCCACCCTTGCCGTTGGCCCCGTTGCTGCCGCAGCCGAACAGCAAGAGCGCCAAGCCGAAAAGGCCGAGCTGGGTGCGGGGCGACGCGAAGTTCGGCGCTGTCATGGGTCCCTCTAGTATGGAGGATAGCGCCCGAATCGGCTCAAGCGCTGGAAATGAAGAGCGGATGTCGTGGTACATGCGCCAAGGTGCGACTGCGAGTTTCGGTCCTGCTGCCGGCGTTCAACGCGGCTGCCACGCTCGAGAGTGCGCTCGAAAGCGTGCGGCGGCAGAGCGAGCAGCGCTGGGAATGCTTGATCGTGGACGACGGATCGACGGACGGCACCCTGGAGCTCGCGCGCCGCGCGGCCTTGCGCGACGACAGGTTCGTGGTGTTACCGGTCGCGCATGGCGGCATCGTGGCGGCACTTTCAGCCGGGCTCGAGCGGTGCCGGGGCGACGTCGTTGCGCGCATGGACGCCGATGACTTGATGCAGCGCCGTCGCCTGGAGCTGCAGCTCCGCGCGCTCGACGAGCAGCCGGAGCTGAGCGGAGTCGGCTGCCACGTGCGGCTCTTTCCGCGCGCTCGGATGACTCAAGGCTTGCGCGATTACGAGGCGTGGCTCAACGCCGTTCGCAGCCCGAGTGAGATCGAGCGCGAGGCGTTCGTGGAGTGCCCGCTCGCGCATCCCACGTTGATGGTGCGAACGGATGTGCTGCGCGCGCACGGTTACCGCGACTGCGCGTGGCCTGAAGACTACGACTTGGTGCTGCGGCTACGCGAGGCGGGCGAGCGGTTGGGCGTGGTGCCACAGCGCTTGCTGCATTGGCGCGACGGGGTGGGGCGCTTGTCGCGGAGCTCGTCGCGCTATGCGGTCGCGGCGTTCGTGGAGTGCAAGGCCGAATACCTGGCGCGCGGCTTTTTACGCGCGCAAGAGCGCTACATTTTGTGGGGCTTCGGCGACACCGGCAAGGCGCTGGCAGCAGCGCTGGCCCGCCGCGACAAGCATCCGTCGGCGATCATCGAGCTGCACCCGGGGCGCCTCGGTCAGTTGATTCGGCGAGTGAAGGTGCTGCCGCCGGAGGCGCTCAGGACGTTGTCACGCGAGCCCGTGGTGGTCTCGGTGGCGGGGCTCAAAGCGCGGAGCGAGATCCGCGCGGCGCTCGCCGAGATGGGTTTTCGCGAGGTGCGCGATTTCGTATGTGCCGCGTAGCGGCCGTGCTGCGCCGCGTACAGGTGCTCAGTAGCGGTACTGTCAGTAGCGGTACTGGTAGACGAGGTCGACACCGGTGCCAATGGTGCCCAGCTGGCCGCGCAGTGACCAATTCTTGGTCATGCGCCAATCGACCGAGGCGCCGACACCACCGGCGGTAGTCGAGTCGACGCCGGTCGCTTGCGCTTCTTGGTAGTTGCCTTCGACGATGACGCGCTCGCCGAGGCGATACGAGGCCGTGTAGATGGCGCCCTCGTCGTCCTCGTTTTCAGACGCAGTTTTGCGCACCTGAACGCCGGCTAGTGGGGTATCGGCGAGCAGCGTGTCGAGCGCGGTTAGGGTGATGTCGGAAGCGTCGCCTCCGAGCAGCATTGCCCAGGCTTGCTCGTCGGGGCGATCGAAGCGGAGCTTGGGCTTGGAGACAGTGCCGGCGACGTAAACGAACAGTGTGTCGCCGTCGGGCGTGCGCCAGCTGGCCTGCACGTCGAGGCGCGGATCCTTCGGATCGGCGCTGTCGAAGATCACGCCGCCGCCTTCGATCACGAACACCTTGCCGAGCATCTGCACGGCGCCGCCGCGGCGCAAAAAGACGGTGCCGGTGACGCCCAGCGACTGCGCGAGCACGACGTTGGGATCGCCGGTCAGGCGCACGTCGAGCATGCCGCTGCGCTCGACCTTCGAGTTTTCGCCGAGGTGGATCACGAAGTGCCAGGGCACGTCTTCTTCGTCGCGCCGATTCTTGGGCTCGACCAGGGGCTGCACCACCGTCACGTTCGGGTGTTCTTTGAGCTCGATCAGCTCGCGGGTCGACTGCTTGAGCAGCTTGGCGTGCAAATCTTCGAAGGTGATGGCCGCGAACATCTTTTCGGGGCGGCGCTGCAAATCGACCAGGAAATTGGCGTCGGCGGTGGCGCGCGTCACGCCGTCCATCACCAGCGGCAACGCTTTCAGGCTGACGCGAGCTTGCCCGCCGTCCAGCGCGAACCCGCGTAGCTGCAGCCTGACGTAAGCGCTCAGGTTGCGCGAGCGCGCATCGGCGTTGGCGCTCGCGGTAGCGAGGAACGCCGGGATGTCGATCTGCGTGCGCTGGCCGTCGCGCGTGGCGGTGGCGTTGAAGCTCACCTCGCGGAGCCGAAACCCGAGCCCGGAGATGAGGAACGAACCGTCGCTCAGGGCGACTTGACCGCCCAGGTTGCTGAGCTCGCGCGCAGTGGCGCCGTTGGCGAGCGGATCGAGACGCACCCGCAAGTTGCCGTCCACCAGGCCGCGGAGCTCCGCGACGTACTCGTCGAGAAATGGCTCGAGCACCGACGCCTGCAGGCGCCGTGCGCGGAGCGCAACGTCGATCGGTTGTGCGGCGTCGACTTCGGGGAGATCGGTTGACCAGAGCAAGCCGGCATTCAGCTCGCCGTCGACCGATGAACCGCCGGATTGGAGCGAAAATTCGGCTCGAGCCCGCTTTTCGCTGGTCCTCAGCCCGAGCGTGCCGTCACCGACCGCGAGTCGATCAACCTTCACGTCTTTGAGCGTCAGCTCCGCAGAGGCGCGGGGCTCGGCCTCGCCGCGATCGAGCAGCAGCCGCCCATTGACCGCGCCCGTCACGTTAGCTCGCGCCAGCTGCGGGACGGCGGTGAGGGGCATGTCCTCCAGAGAGGCGAGCAGGCTGCCAGACCAGCCGACGTAGCCGCGCTTGGGGTCGAGCGGGGCGAGCCCAGCCCAGCGCGCGGTGGCGAAGCGCTTGCCGCTGCAGGCGCCGCTCTTGAGCTCGAAATGGCCGGAAGAGGGGAGGAACGCCTCCGCCCCGACATTGAACGCGCCGCTCGCCTTGGCGTACTCGGCCGTGGCACACACATCGATCGGGTCACCGCGATCGCCGATCCCGAAGTACAAGCTGGATGCGCGCACGCCGAGCGAGACGACCGGCGCGAGCGCAGTGCCTCGCACCGTGCCCTCCAGCCTGACCGTGCCGCGCACGCCGGGCTGCCGCAGCGGGTCCGGCAGCGTTTCGAGGTCGATTTCGCTCACGATGAGCTTGGATTGGAGCGGGTGCTGCTCGAGCTGAGCGAGCAGCGGCACGCGGCCGTCGAGCGCCGCAGCCAAATCGATCTGCATTTCCGTGGTGGTCGTGAGCAGACGCTTGTCGTCGCGAGTGGCGCCGAACGACAGCGTGGTGCTGCCGGTTCCGCCGACATGCCCGAGCGAAGCCAGGAGCTCGATGCGGCTCACGATGGCCGGCTCTTGCTTGTCGCGCGGGATCGTGACGAGCAGGTTGTGCGTTTCGGCGGAAGCCTGGATGTCCGGCACGGAGTGGCCGTCTTGACGCGACACCTGGAGCGACAGCGACGCGGTCCCGCCGACGTCCACGCCTGCTTCGGGCAAGAGCTGGCCCAAGTAGTCGAGCGCCACGTCGGTCAACTTCAGCGAGGCGCTGCCGACCGCGTGCTGGTAGGAGGCCAGCTCGACCGGACGCCCCGCAAGCTCACCATCCCAGTCGGCTTCGAAATTGCCCAGCGCCTCGACCTTGCCGGCCGAGCTACCGGTGAGGCGCCGATCGGCCAGCTTGGCGCTCAGCTGGCCCGAGATCCCGGATAGCTGGGCGATGGCGCCCTTTTGCAGGGTGAGCTCCAGGTTGCCGCGCTGCGTGCGGTCATCCGCCACCAGGTCGAGGTCGACGCCCACGCGACCCTCCAGCGTGCCGCGCGGCAGCCCCAAAACGCGCGAAAAAGCGGACAGGTCTACGTCCTTGCCGTGCGCCGATACCGACAGCTCGCGTCGATCGATCGCGGCGTCGCCGTCGAGCTCACCGGCGGCGCCGCGCAGTCGCAGGTCGCGGAGCAGCACGCGCTCTGCACTGAGATCGAGCTCGGCGACGTCCCCGCGAATCTCGACACCATCGCGCGCGACACCGAGCGAAAGTTGTCGCAAGGCTACTTGCTTGCCGACCGTGAGCGTCGCCTGGGCGTCGACGCTAGGACCGTTGGGCTCGTTCAATTGGCCGGTGACCAGAGGCGCACCGAGCGGCCCGCGCGCCGTGGCCTGTACTTCCTCGAAGCCCAGGCCTGCGCCTCTGAATCTCTTGCCGGTGAGCTTGGCGTTCAGGCCGAGCTGCTCGACGCGATCGACCGGACCACGCACGTCTGCGACGACGTGACCACTTTGCAGCGTCACGTTCTTGTAGTTGAAGTCGCGGACGTCGAGCGTGAGGCGGGTGTCGAGCCGGCCGTGATCGAGCGCGGCGTGCACCTTCACGTCGGCGTCGCCTTCGCCGTCGAAGTAGGGCTGCAAGCGCTCCGCTTTGGCCAGATTTACGCGCTTGGCTTCGGCGTCGACCTCCAGCTTGCCATCGGGAAATACCGAAAAATTGGCGTCTACCGGCATCCCGATGTCGTGCAACTTCGCTTCGCCCACGAAGGGCCCCGTCTGGGTGCTGCCCGAGAAGTCGACGGTCGGGATGTCGTAGCGCTCGACGCGCGTGCGATGGAGCGTGCCGTCTACCGACACCACGGGGCGGCCGTTTTGCACGTTCAGCGCCAAGCTGGTGTCCACATCCATGGCGGTGGCGGGCGCGCTCGGCCACAGCGCTCGCAGGTCGAGTCGGCGTCCCTCGAGGTCGAGGTTCGCCGAGATGGGCTCGGAGAGGTGCAGCGCCCCGCTCCCCGCCAGAGTGGCGTTCTCACCGATGGTGCTGTTGAGGTCGAGGTTCAGATCGGGCGGCTTGCCCTTGAGGCGAATGCGCGCCTCGCTCGGGACCAGTAGCGGCCAGGTGCCCGTGAGCGCTCGCACGGCGCCCGGATCGGCGCGCGGGACGTTCACCTTGACGTCGAGCTCGTCGTCGTAGCGCACGGTGCCGCCGAACTGCACGTCGCCCAGGTAGCCGTCGAGCGAGCCCCACACGGCGCCGGGGGCGCGGATGTGCAGGCTGGCGATGCCCCGCGCATCGGTGCCGCCGACGCCTTTCGTCACCAGCGCAAAGCGCGAAATGTCGATGGCAGCGCCCTTCGGCGTGACCAGTACCGAGCCGTGCACGCCGCTGACGTCGGCCTCCAGGGTGGGGCTACCGGCCACGTTGCCGCGCGCAAAGCCTTCACCCAGCTCGATCGCGGGCAGCCAGACCCGCACGTATTCGCCGCGGTCCGGCGTCGGAGGAGAGGGCGGGCTGGGCCGAGGCGTGAACGCTTCGGCGATCGTCGGGATGCCTTCGGCGTCCGGAATGATGTTGGCTTCCGCTCGCTCGATGCGCACGTGATTGATCGTGATGGTGAGCTTGGCGTCGCCGCGCAGCACGCGCTTCAAGATGTCGAGCAGGTCGGCGCGCGCGGTGAGGCGCGTCACCTTGAGCACGATGCGCCGCGCCGCGTCGCGCACCACGATGTCCTCCGCGACCACTTCGTAAGGTCGCACGCGGCTGAGCGAACCGATGCTCAAATGGCCTTGCAGCAGATTGGCCAGGAGCTGACTCACCGCGTCGGCGGTCACGCGGCGCGACGCCGGTAGGTTCAGGTGCAGCAGCAGTGCACCGGCAGCACCGAGGCCGAACAGCGCGACGATGCCGATCGCGGACAGCACCGTGCCGAGGCCGGTGAGCAGACGCTGCCGAGCGCTCTTGCGCGGCTCGGCCATCAGAAGGCATCTCCGAAGGCAACGTGGAACGCGCCGGGGATGATACCGGTCGGCTCCTCACGCCCGTGGCTCACCGGCAGCGTGTCTTGCCCGATGGCCTGGAGGCCCGGCACGCGAATGCCGATGTCGATGCGAATCGGGCCCACCGGTGTCTCGTAGCGCAGCCCCGGGCCTACGGAAACGTGAGGGTAGAGGAGGCTGAAGCCGCCGACGTCGCGGTCCACGTCGCTCGCGTCGGCGAAGGCGACCAGCGTGAGCGGAAAGAAGCCCGCCCAGCGCAGCTCGAGCGACGCCTCCCACAGCGAAAAGCCACCCAGCGGGCGCACGCAGACCTCTTCGTTCTTGTACGCCGGATCGGTGCAGTCCACCCGGGTTGGAACCAAGAAGCCGACCGGGCCATGGGGGCTGATCGCGCGCAGCGCATAGCCGCGGTTGGAGTTGGGGCCACCCGAGTAGAAGGCGCGGGTGAGCAGCTTTTGCTGGTCGCTCAGCACGGCGGGGTCGTCGTAGTTGAGCGTCGACGGGTCGCCTTGGAGCGTGGCGCCGTAGTCGGGACGCAGGATGAACCCGAATTTGACGCGCGTGCCCAGCGTGAGGTTGCCGACCTTCTGCCGATCTTGCCAGCGCTTGCCCCACAGCGGCATCACGACGCGCACCTCCGGCTCGATTTTGATGTCGGAAATCGAACCGCCCAGGTAGCGCGTGCCCTTGATGTTCAGGCCCGCGACTTCGAGCGAGTTGCGGAGCGACAGCGTGAGGTCGCGACGGCTGCGATCCTTGAAGAGGTCGCCCGGCAAGCTCTGCACGACCCCGTAAAGGCGCGGGTACGACACCCACACGGTCTCGAGCGTGCTGGGGATCTCGTTCTGGTAGGCGAAGGGCGCGCGCGCCAGCAAGTTGTACGACGGCTCGAGGTACATGCGCTGGCGCAGGTAATTACGCATCAGCGCGACCTTCGCGCTCGGCGTGTTGTAGCCGATCACGGGCTCTGCCGCGGGATCCGTGCCCTCCGGCAGTGAATACAATACCGGTCGTCGCGAGTACCCAATCTGGAGACTGCCCCGCGTGCGCCCACCGAAGATCGCCGGCTGCTCGAGCGTCGCGGTCGTCTCCAGTGTCAAGAAGACGTTCGTGACCTTGGTGAGCGTTTCGAAGGTCTCGAGGCGCGTCGGATAAAAGATCAGACCGGTGACGCCTTCGATCGCGAAGCGCCGTGCGCCGCCGAGGAAGTTCTTGTGCTCCCAGCCCGAGCGGATGTGCGCTTCGAACTTCAGAGAATCGATGACCGTGCCGCCGCCGAGCGTCAGGTTGCGCAGCTTGTCTTCTTGCACCGTGATCAGGATCGGCACGTCGGTGACCGCGGGGTTCGAGAGATCCGGGGTGATCTCGACCCGGCTGAAGACCTGCATGCTCCCGAGCGCCTCACGCGCGTCGTCCTGATCGGCCTGGGAGTAGCGCGCGCCCTGGCTGAAACCGAGCGCCGGACGCACGACCGCTTCGGGAATTTGGTGCAGCCCAGCGAAGCGGATCGGTCCGAAGCGACAGGGGGGGCCAGCGTCGACCTCGCTCGTCACATCGACGGCGCGCGAGCTCAGATCGACCGTGGCGTAGACCCGCACCTTGGCGTACGCGTAGCCGGCTTCGTTGAGCACGCGCGAGATGTCGCGTTCGCGCACGTCGAGCAGCCGCTCTTCGAACGGAGTGCCGCTGCGCAGCTCGGGCAGCGCCTTGAGCTTGAGTTGGATGTCGCCGGGCAGGTTGAGCAGCCTGGGGTCGTCCGTGACTTTTCGCACTACTGCGCGTGGCCCCGGGGTGACGCGGATCTCGAGCGCGACCTCGCGCTCTCCCACCTCGCGCACGCGAGCCGCCGTGACCTTGACGTCGTAGTACCCGCTCGCCCGGTAGAACCGCTCGATGCGTTCCAGATCGCGCGCGACCAGGTTCGGATCGTAGCTGTCGCGTTCACGCTCGATGCCGAGGAAGGTTCGCGGCTTGGCGGTCGCGAGCTTGCCGAGCGCTTCGTCGGTGTCGACGGCGCTCGGACTCGACTCGAGCAGCGTGACGTCGCTGACGGTGCGGTCCTGCAAGTCGGAGCCGCAGCCGACGAGGCTGCTCAAGAGCAATAAGCCTGCAAGCCGCCTAAAACGCTGGCGGCCGAGGTTGAGCAGGTGCTGCAACATCGGCCGCTCGACTATTACCGGCTTTACGCCGACAAGGCTGGCTTTTTCAGGCGCTCGGGCTCACTTCGCCTTGCGCTTCTTGCCCGGCAGCGTGGCAAGCTCCGCAGCCGGCTCCTGAATCGTCATTTCCTGGAAATCGAGCACGCCCATGAACGGGTCGGCCTCGGCGCCCGACGACGCCTTGCTGAAGGTCGTGCTGTACTGGCCGGTCACGGTGACCTTGGATCCGACGGCGGGCAGCGGGTTCGGCGTCTTGACACCCCAGAAGGTATCGAGGTGCTCGGCGTCCGCCTTGCCTTTGTCGAACTCGTCGATCGCGTCGAAGATCTGCGCGAAGTTCGAGGCCCAGCCCATCACGCTGATCGACTCGGACTCGGGGGCGTCCTTCGTGTCGCCGATCCAGAAGGTCGGCACCGGCGCCTTGCAGCCCTCGGGATCCGCCTTGCCGCCTTTGTGCACCGCACACTCCGGCGCGTCCGCCAGGTTGCTCTTGGTGATGTAACCCTGAATGCTGATGCGCTTGCCCGCGACCTCTTTGCGGTGAACGCGGCTGCGCAGCGAGTAGCTCGCGCCCCAAACGGTCCAAGTGTCGCCGTTCTTGGTCGGCCGCTTCGGCAGGTTGGCTGCCGGCGGGAGGGAGGCCTTCATGCCGCTCGCGGCTGGGCGGGGCTGGTACTTCACCTCTTCTTGACCGCAGCCAAAGGTTCCCAGGCACAGGGCAGAAACGAGCGTTGAAATGGCGGCGGAACGGACGCGTTGCGACATTACTCGGGGCCTCCTCGAAACTTTCGCGACCTTAGCTTGCGTTATGCCGCCACTGCAAGAGCGCGAAATGGGTTTTTGATGCGGTCAGCGGGCCGGGTCGTTGGGGGGGAAATGCGGCGCAGGGATGGCTCGTGGCCTATAAACCCGCTCGGATGCCCCGAACTCTCTTCATTGGTGACGTTCACAGCTGCGCCGACGAGCTGGAGGAGCTCCTCGACCGTGCCGCGCTCACCAGAGACGACCGGGTCTGCTTCACCGGGGACCTGCTCAGCCGCGGCCCGAAACCCCACAAGGTGATGGAGCTCTTTCGGGCCGTGAAGGGGCGAGCGGCCGTCGGGAACCATGAGCAGCGGCTGATCGACGCCCATCGCGCGCGGCAGAGCGGGGAGAAGGGGCCGCGGCTCAGTCCTTCGCACCAGGCGATCGTCAACGAGCTCAAGGATGAGGATTGGGCGCTGCTCGAGGCGCTGGAGCTGTTCGTCGAGGTGCCCGAGCAAGGCGTGGTGGTCGCGCACGCCGGCATCGATCCGCGCTTGCCGCTGAGTCAGCAGGACCCATGGTTGGTGACGCACGTGCGCTCGATTGGAGCCGACGGCGAGCCGAGCGAAAAGTGGGGCCGCTCTTGGGCCCTGGATTACGCCGGCCCGCCGCACATCGTGTTCGGTCACAACGCGCGCCGCGTGCCGCAGCTCCACGTGGCAGCGACGGGACTCGACACGGGTTGTGTTTACGGAGGCAGGCTTACCGGCATGCTGTTGCCCGACGGAGCTCCGCCGCCGCCCGTTACGGATCGCGAAGACACACTCATTTCCGTGCCCGCGCGCAGCGAATACGCCGACTACGGTCGCGGCTTGCCGGACTAGAGGCGATCCGATGACGTCGCAGGGCCTTGGTCCCAGAGCTCCCTTGTCGCCGATCGTCGCGGGCGAGCAGGCGCTACCGCGCGAGCTCGGGAGCTACTTGGTCAAAGTGCTACGGCTTCGCGCCGGTGACTCGTTCGTGGTGTTCGATCCCGAAGCGGGTACCGAAGCGGACGCGGAGCTGCTGCGAGACGTGCCAGCGCTCGCTCGAGTCGGGCAAGCGCGCGCAGTCGCGAGCGCGCTGAGTCGAAAGGTGACGCTCGTGCAAGGGTTGGCCAAACGCGACAAGCCCGAGCAGGTGGCGCGCGCAGCGGTCGCGCTCGGTGCAAGCGCGGTGCTGTTCGTGAAGACGGAGCGGAGCATCGCCGGGGCGGAGCTCAGGACGGATCGGCTCCGAGCGGTGATGATCGACGCAGCGCGACAGTGCGGGCGCGGTGACCTACCGCGCGTGAGTGGACCTTTCGAGCTCG
>JBEHXA010000243.1:0-10572 GCA_048498935.1 Myxococcota bacterium | reverse complement strand
CCTGGTACCCAACGCCAAGGGCTTCGAGCGCGCGCTCGCGGCGGGGCTCAAAGAGATCGCCGTCTTCATGTCGGCCAGCGAGACCCACAACCGCAAGAACACCAACAAGAGCATCGAGCAGTCGCTCGAAACGTTCGCGGAGGTAGTCGGTCCAGCGCGGGCCGCGGGCCTGAAGGTGCGCGCATACGTTTCGACCGTTTGGGGCTGCCCTTACGAGGGCGACGTGCCGGTCAGCGCTTCACTCCCAATCGCTCGCCAGCTGCTGAAGCTCGGCTGCTACCAGGTATCGCTCGGCGACACGATCGGCGTAGGCACGCCGCGCCAAACGCGCGACATCGTGAAGGCGTACTTGAGCGAAATCCCCGCCGCCAACCTGGCCCTGCACCTTCACGACACGCGCGGCACCGCGCTCGCCAACGCGCTGGTCGGCCTCGAGCTCGGCATCCGTGATTTCGACGCCTCGGTCGCGGGCATCGGCGGCTGCCCCTACGCGCCGGGCGCCGCCGGCAATCTGGCGACTGAAGATCTCGTCTACATGCTCGACGGTCTTGGCGTAAAAACCGGCGTCGACCTCAACCGTCTGATCGAAGCCGGGCGCGTCGCTGAAACAATCGTGGGTCGCCCGTTGCCCGGCAAGGTCCATCAGGCAGGCGCGCGCGTGCTCCGCCCCGCCTGAAGCTCAGAGCGAGGGTGCCAACGGCGCCTGGCAATTCAAGCGCGTGAAGTACACGGCGCGCTTGCCGACGCTGCCTTCGTCCTCGTAGAGGATGCCGAGCCCGCCGTCGGCCGCCGGAGCGAGCACCGGGTTGAGCGCCTGAGTGCCGGAGCTCACGACGCGCAGCCGCGGCGAAAGCGGAGACAACCTGGCGTCGAACGTCTGCGCGTAGAGCTGATACGGGCCGTCTTTGTCATCGGCCCACACCATCACGAACCGATCGCCGTACGAATAGGTCGCGTGGCTGCGCGCATGCATGCCGCCCGACGTCATCGAAAGCGGGCCGCGCTCGAGCGCGCTCCCCCCGATAACGGCGCCAAAAATCGCGGGTCCGATGTTCACGTCCTCTTGGTGAAACGTGACCACGAACTTGTCGCCGACCGCCGCCACCGACGGTTGGGCCGCGTTGGTCACGCCGTCGATATTCACGTAGGTACTTCGCTCGAGCTGCCGCGTAGCCCCGATGAAGCGGACGAGCGTGCTGTCACCGACCGCTGTCACGAACGCGATACCCACCCCGGAGTCGGACAAGGCGACACTCGCCGACTCACCGGGCGCCGTCTCGGGTGTGAGACGAATGTTGTCGCCGAGCCGCTTCCCTTCGGCCGAAATCCGCTGCCCCATGACGGCAGCGCCCCCGCCCCCCGCCTCGAAGCGGCGATCGTCCCACACCACCAAGCCTTCGCTACCGGTCCATACCAGCGCTGGGTTGAGCGAAAAATCGTCGGCTTCGGTCACGCGCAAGTCGTCGATGAGGCGCATGCCGTCGCGATTCAGCAGGTCGAAATAGATTTCGTAGTTGTTCGACTGGCGTGCGTCTTCGTAGGCCGTGAGGAAATGCTGACCGGTCCAGACCAGCTGCCCGCCGTAAGACTCGGCGTTGACGCGCGCGATGCGCTGCGTGTCACCGAGCGGATTGCCACGCGCGTCCAGCAGGCGAAAGTGGCCTTGTTTGGTCGTGCGCGTGAGCGTCATGGTCGCGGCGAAGCGCTCGCCGTCGAAGGCCAGGCCAGTCGCGGCCGCGCGCTCGGCGTCGGGCGGCGACACCTGCACGGGCGCGTCGGTGCTCGGCTCGAGCCGCGTGCCGTCGTCGGCGATGCCGTTGCAGTCGTTGTCGATCGAGTCACACAGCTCGATCGCGCCGGGATAAACCTTCGGGTTCGTGTCGTCGCAGTCGCGCCCGCAGCCGAGCGCGGCGTTCGGATCCGTTTGAGAGCCTTGGGCGAAGGCGCCGTCGCCGTCCGCGTCGATGCGAGCGTCGATGAAGCTACAAGCTTGCCCCTGGCAGCTGTCGACGGTGCAAGGGTCGCCGTCGTCGCACACCGTCGTGATCGCGAGCGAGCACACGCCTTCGAGACACGACGCAACACCGCATTGCCCCGGCTGAGGCTGCAGGCAATCGCTCGACACCACGCATTCGGGAACGGGCGCGTCGGGGCCCGCGTCGCTCGGCTCGCCTCCCGCCGCTTCCACGAGGTGACCGGGCGGCAACCCGGAGCGAGCGCCGCAGGCCAACGCTAGGAGCCAAGCGCTGGTCGAAACCAGCAGAACGCGAGCGGTTCGAGTACGCATCGCCTCAGCCGCAAACGCCGTAGCCGGCGACATCCAAATCGCCGCAGACCAGACCACCCTGACACTGGTTGGCCACGCCGAGCTGGCACAGCTTTGCGCAGCGCTTGCCCGCGCGCTGACCGACGACGCACACGTGACCGGGCGCGCACCAGTCGCCGGTCTCGTCACCGCAGAGCATGCCTTGCGTGCCGAGCCCGGCGGGCAAACACACGGTGCCGTAGGTTTGCCTGTCGCAGCCGGTGCCTTCCGGATGATTGACGAACGGGTAGCACCCGGAGCCCGCGAGACACGTGCTCGGTCCGAACGGATCGCATTCGACGCTGGCCGGCGGCTCGTTGGTCATGTCGCAACCGCTCGTCACGGGCGGCGGATCGTCGGGCAAGTTCGGGAAGCCACCGCCACCGACACCGGCCGTTGCCAGCCCGGCCGTGCCGGCGCCACTCAATGTGCCGGCGCTGCCACCTTTGCCCGTCTTGCCAGCTGAGCTTCCGCCGGTGCCGACGGGAAGGTCATCGTCCGGACCCGAGCGCTCGACGGAGCCACCACAGCCGACGAGCGCGACCAGCACCGCGCCGCAGCCTACCCCGATCGCCGTCCTGCTCCCGAACATGCCCGGTTAACATAGCGTGCTTGCAGCAACTTTCCAGGAGCCTTCGTTTTTCGCGTCGCGCGCGCGTCATCACGCTTGGGAAGCAGCCAGTAAGACGCTAGGACTGGGGGCGATGAGACGCCCCGCGCGCGGAACGAAGCCGTCCAACTTGCTCCGGAGAAGGTGCACTATTGCGGGGGTACTGCTGCGCTTTCCCGTGCTCCCTGCGCTGGTTGCCCTGGCCTCACTGAGCGGCTGCGCCTGCAATCGGACCGAAGAGCCAGCCGCACCCGGCGGCAGCGATGCAGCGGGCGCGCCTCCTTCAGCAGGTGGCGCAGGCGCTGTCGCAACGACGACCGCCACGACCACCGCGCCCGCACCCCCGATGAGCGTCGCGACGATCAGCACGCCCGCGCCGGTCTGCACGATGCCGTTCGCCGTTGCTCCCGCCGCCAGCAAGGCGACGCAATGTCCCAAAGATCCGACGGGCAACCTCAAGCTCGCACTCGGCAAAGTTACCTTCGGCGATGCGCCGGGCGCACCCAGCGTGCAAGTCGAGCTAGCGCGCGACGAAGCCTCACGCGAACGCGGGCTCATGTACCGCACCGACATGGCGACCGACAGCGGCATGCTCTTCTCTTGGGAAGACGAGCGCGTGCGGAGCTTTTGGATGCACAACACGTGCATCCCGCTCGACATGCTCTACATCACGAAAGCCGGCGTCATTTCGGGCATCCTCGAGCAAGTGCCGACCCTCAACGAGGCGCCGCGCCGCATCGACTGTCCGGTGGCCCACGTACTGGAGCTGAACGCCGGCTGGGCCCGCTCGCACGGCCTCAAGCCGGGCATGAAAGTCACGATCGAAGGCTGACTTAGCGGGGTGGCTGCACAACCGGCGGCGGTGGTGGTAGATCGCGGCGCGATGCACCCGCTCAAGAGCTCTTTCGGTTGGTTGGCGTTCGGTTGCTGTCTGGCCCTGCCCCTCGTGGGCTGCCAAAAGGCCTCTCCCGAGCCCGAAACGCAGCCCGAGGCAAAGACGGAGCCGACGCCCGCTCCCGCAGCGACGCCGGTCGAAACCGCGACCGCCGCAGCTACGGCTTCGGCTGCCCCGACGCCGCCTCCGGTGCCCACTCAGCGCCCGGTCGCCACGGTACCGGTGAGCCCCGACGATCCAGCTGGCGGCAAGTTCACGCTCGAGGAGGCGACCAAGGGCCTCACCGGAACCGGCCCGCTCTACGCCGAGATCCAGACCGACCTCGGTAAGCTCGAGTGCGAGCTGTACGACGACAAGGCGCCGATCACGGTCGCCAACTTCATCGGCCTGGCTCGCGGCTTGCGCCCGTTCAAGCAAAAGGACGGCAAGTGGGCGAAGAAGAACGGCTACGACGGCACCACGTTCCACCGCGTGATCAAGGGCTTCATGATCCAGGGCGGCGACCCGCTCGGCACCGGTGCGGGTGAGCCCGGCTACGTGATCCCGGACGAGATCTGGGAAGGCGCTCACCACAACGAGCGCGGCCAGCTGTGCATGGCGAACCGCGGCAAAAACACCAACGGCATGCAGTTCTTCATCATGGACGGCCAGGCGTCGCACCTCGACGGCGGCTACACCATCTTCGGCAAGTGCGCGCCCGAGGACGTGGTGCTCAAGCTCTCCAGCGTCGAGGTCCAAGGCGACCGCGCCGTGAAGCCGACGAAGATCAACAAGGTCGTCATCAAGCGCAAGGCCGCCAAGACCGACGCCGCCAAGGCCGACGCCGCCAAGGCCGACGCCAGCAAGCCCGCCGCACCCGCCGCGCCCAAGGCAGCCGCTCCCGCCACCCCCGCCCCAGCAGCGGCACCGGCTGCAGCGCCGGCCGCGAGCCAGTAATCAGCACCAGCTCACTCAGTCGGGCTGGTAGATGGTCTTCTGCGTGGGCTCGATGAAATAGAACTTGGCGTGCTCGGGCCGACCGAAGGTGAGCGCGCCGAAGAAGTTCACGATCACCGCGAACGCGGACGCCAGCATGAAGGCGCCGCGCAGCGGTGGTCCGACGATCGCCAGCAGCAAAAAGAGCAGCGGCGCGTAGTCGTTCGAGAAGCGATAGCCGAACTGAATCCAGCCCGTGTTTTGGTAGAACAGCGTGGGCAGCGCGCTCAGCACCACGCACAAGAGCAGCGAGCGCGCGAGCGGCGACCAGCGCCGGGCCACCACGAGCCACAGGTACATCGGCGTCGTGAGCCACAGCGCCAGGCCGTGACCGCTGATCTGGAGCGGGCCTCCCTGCGCCGGAAACCAAGGTAGGCTGCTCAGCAATACGCCCAAATTGCGGCCGAAATAGTGGTAGCTGAACAGCCCCCACTTCGCGATGCGCTTGGACCAGGCCACGTTCAAGTACCGATAGCCGGGCTCCTGCCACTCGCCGAAGCGCGCGTGGTTGTGCCAGAGCATCAAGCTCATCACGCACGCCAGCGGTAACGCGAACGCGACCAGCAAGCGCAAGAGCCGACCGATCGCGTAGCGCTGCAAGAGCCCCGGCCCGCTCGGGCTCGACAGGCGCGTGGTGCGCAGAGCCTCGATCACGAACAGCGGCGCTGCCAAGGCGAGCGGTGTGCGGGTCGCGAGCGCGAAGCCGAGACAGATTCCCGCCGCCAGCGGCTGCTCGGCGCCGAGCGCGAACAACACGTAGAGGGCGGTCGAGACTGCCGCCACCACGTGCGCCGCGTACCAGACCGTGCCTTGCAAGCAGCAGAAGAAGTACACGCTGCCAAAGCAAAACAGCGCCGCGAGCCCCACGTTATCGAGCTCGCTGCGCACCGACTCGCCGCTGCGCCTGAGCTTTTCGAGCACGAGGAACAGCGCTGCCGGCGCGAGCCCCGCGAGCAGCAAGAACAAGCGACCGTCGCAGACGCGCTCGGCGCTCCCCGCCACGGCCACGAGAGGCAGGAGCAACACCGCCGGAAATGGCGGGAATACGATGAACCACCGGCCCTGATAGTTGGCGAAATCGTTGCCCTGCGCGTACGCCGGCGGAGCTCCGCCCAGGTCCAGACGGCCGTGAAGCCACGACTCGGCGAGGAGCGCAAAATGGTTGAAGGGCGTGTGCTCGGTGAGCAGCTCGCGCGGTGCGCAGGCCAGCAAGAGCAAGGTCACGCCGCTGTAAATGGCCAGCGCCATGACCAAGCGGCGGGCGCGCGTGCCCGGCTCGAGTCGGGCGATCCGCGCCCGCGGCGCAGCGCCGGCGGTGCTGCTTCCCTCTTGCATGGCTCCGCTCTTGGCATATCAAACCCCACGCTTTTGCGCACCGGCGCGGCTCGCGCTAAAGGCGAGCAGTCATGTCACACCCCGAGCTCGTGGTGCCGGTCGCCGATCTGGAACGTGGCCCCAAACACGTCACGTTCGCGCTTTCGGAGCCTTGGCTGCGCCGCGCCCTCGAAGGCACGGACGCGACCGCTACCGGCCCCGGCGAGGTCGACGTCACGTTCTCCAAAAACGGCGGCGAGGTCCTGGTGCGCGGCGCCCTGAAAGCCGCGCTCACCATGCCGTGCGTCGTCACCCTCGATCCGGTGCCGGTACCGGTGCAGACCGACATTCTGCTCATGCTGTCGCCCCGTACCCCCTCCGCGGCTTCAGATGACGAGGGGGGCGCCCGCCACCGCTCCGCCCGCCGCCGCGGCAAGCCTGAGGGTGGCGAAGCTGCCGCCCCAGCCCGTCCGGAGCGCCCCGCCCGCGCCAAAACGGTCGGGGTTGGGCCCGGGACGGCGCCGACCTCATCGAAACGGAGTGAGGGGCGCTGGGAAGACACGCCTGTTTTGAGCGATGAAGACGCCGGGCGCGATACCTACGAAGGGCACGAAATTGCCCTCGATAACCTGGTTCGGGAGCTGCTGATCCTCGAGCTTCCGATGTTCCCTCGCCGTTCGGACTTGCCAACGGACGCCTCAGGGGCTAACCCTCCGCTCCCCGCAGAGACCCGACCGGAGGGCGAACCGCCCCTCGACCCACGGTTCTCGAAGCTAGCCGAGCTCAAAAGCCGACTAGAGAAGATGAAGAAGGAGTAACCGTCGTGGCCGTTCCGAAGCGACGCAAGAGCAGCAGCAGGCGCGATATGCGCAGAGCCCAACACGACAAGGTCGACGCCCCGAACGTGGTGCCTTGCCCCAGCTGCTCGGCGCCTATGGTGCCTCACCGAGTGTGCCCGGGCTGTGGTT
Source organism: Myxococcota bacterium (assembly GCA_048498935.1). Lineage (GTDB taxonomy): Bacteria > Myxococcota_A > Polyangia > Polyangiales > Polyangiaceae > PMG-095. The sequence goes on along the minus strand of JBEHXA010000243.1, from coordinate 3,505 downwards.
TCTACAAGGGTCGCGCGGTCGTGAAGAGCGGCGGCGCCAGCGAGAGCTGAGCCGCCGAAAGTTCGTCCGGGGCGAGCCCACTGGCGCTTGCCCCGGCCCAACGGCCTCACCAGCGGCCCGTCAGGTGGTTTAACCATTTCTGGTGACTCGCTGGCCAGGTGATCGTAACGATACCGAGCATGCCGAGCGAAGCGTCTCCGAAAAGCAGAATCCTGGGCACGGGTGCCTACGCCCCCGAGCAGGTTCTGAGCAACGGGGACCTCGAGCGACTGGTCGACACGTCCGACGCTTGGATTACCGAGCGCACCGGGATCAAGGAGCGGCGGGTCGCGGCGGACGGCCAAGCGTCGAGCGACATGGCGCTCGTCGCGGCGCAGCGCGCGCTCGAGGCGGCGGGTCTCACCGCTAAAGACCTCGACATGATCATCGTCGGCACCGTCACGCCGGACATGCCGATGCCCGCCTGTGCCTCGATCCTGCAGCAAAAACTGGGCTGCGGGCCGATTCCGTCGTTCGACATTTCGGCGGCCTGCGCGGGCTTTATCTACGCGATGTCGATCGCGGATCAGTTCATCCGCTCCGGCGCCCAGCAGCGCGTGCTCATCGTCGGCGTCGAGCTGCTGAGCCGGATCCTGAACTGGAAAGACCGCACCACGTGCGTGCTCTTTGGTGACGGCGCCGGCGCCGCAGTGCTCGGCCCCGCCACGGGCGACGGCTCGGGCATCCTCTCCACCAAGCTTTACACCGACTCGTCACTGGTGAGCTCGCTGTGCATCCCAGGCGGAGGCAGCAAAGAGCCGCTCACCGCCGAAGGCCTCGCCGCGCAGCGCTCCAAAGTGCACATGGCCGGGCAAGACATCTTCAAGGTCGCGGTCAAGAACCTGACCAGCGCGTCGCGCTCTGCGCTCGAGCAAGCCGGCCTGCCCGCTTCGGAAGTGCGCTGGGTGGTGCCGCACCAGGCCAACCTGCGCATCATCGCGCAGGTCGCGCAGCGGCTCGACATCCCGCTCGATCGCTACGTGCTCAACATCGAACGCTACGGCAACACCTCGAGCGCATCGATCCCCATCGCGCTCGACGAAGCGCGACGCGACGGCCGCATCCAAAATGGCGATACCGTGCTGATGTGCGCGCTCGGCGCCGGCATCTCGTGGGGCAGCGCGCTGGTGCGCATCTGACTCTCGCGCGGTGCGCGCAGAGCTTTTCAAGGAGTGCTGGTAGTGACGACTGCATGGCTATTTCCGGGACAGGGCACGCAACAGGTCGGCATGGGCAAGCAGCTGTTCGACAGCTCCCCTGCCGCGCGACAGGTCTGGGAGCGCGCTGACGCGGCGCTCGGCTTCTCGCTGACGAAGTTGTGCTTCGAAGGCCCCGAGGCGGACCTCACGCTCACCAAGTACGCCCAGCCTGCGATCGTGACGACCAGTATCGCCGCGCTGGCTGCGCTGCGGGAGAGCGTCCCCAACCTGCCGCTGCCGAGCGTCGGCGCGGGTCACTCGCTCGGTGAGTACAGCGCGTTGGTCGCTGCCTCGGCGCTTCGCTTCGAAGACGCCGTGAGGCTCGTGCACCTGCGGGGCCAAGCCATGCAGGAGGCAGTGCCGGCCGGTGTCGGCGGCATGGCCGCAATCATGGGCGGCGAGGCAGCCGCGGTCGAAGAGCTGTGCCGCGACGCCGCGCAGGGCGAGGTCGTCGCTCCCGCGAACTTCAACACCCCCGGCCAAATCGTGATCTCGGGCCACAAGAGCGCGGTCGAACGCGCTGCGGCTCTTGCTGGCGAGCGCAAGCTCAAGGCCACGATGCTCAACGTGAGCGCGCCGTTCCACTGCTCGCTCATGGCGCCAGCCGCCGCGCGCATGAAGAGCGCGCTCGCCGAGGTGACCCTGGGTCAACTCGCCTTCCCGGTGGTCGCCAACGTGGAAGCTCAGCCCAACGCCGACGCGGCGCGCGTGGCGGAGCTGCTCGTGCGCCAGGTGGACTCGCCGGTGCTCTGGGATCGCAGCGTGGTCGCCATGGCCGAGGCCGGCGTTACGCGCGCCCTGGAAATCGGTCCGGGCAAGGTGCTGGCCAACATGGCCAAGCGCATCGACAAGCGCGTCAGCGTGCTGTCCGTGGGCGACACCGAGTCCCTGGCCAAGGTGGCTGAATTCCTGGCTGGTTGAGCCAGTAGCCCCGCTACGCGGCGCGTAAACCCAGGCCGCGTAAGACTTTTCCCGCTCGACAACGCTAATGCCGTGCTAAAGACGCGCGCTCGCAGCCGCTTTTGGCGGCCTTTCTCGAAGGAACTACCGAGAGCATGTTCGATCTCACTGGCAAAGTAGCGCTCGTCACGGGTGGCTCCCGAGGCATCGGTCGCGCTGCGGCCCTGGCGCTCGGCAAGCAAGGCGCGCACGTAGTCGTCAACTACGTGAGCAATGAAGGCGCTGCACGCGAGGTCGCCGACGCGATCCAAGCGAGCGGTGGCAAAGCCGAGATCGCGCAGTTCGACGTCGGCAGCGGTGAGACTGCCGAAAAAGCGATCGCCGAGGTCGCCAAGCGCCTCGGTCGACTCGACATCCTGGTGTGCAGCGCCGGCATCGCTATCGACGGCCTGCTGCTGCGCCTGAAGGACGAAGACTTCGATCGCATCATGGCGGTCAACGTGAAGGGCTCGGTCGCCTGCGCGCGCGCTGCCATCAAGGTGATGATGCGCGCCAAGACGGGCCGCGTGATCTTCCTCTCGAGCGTGGTCGGCGAGATGGGCAATGCGGGTCAGACCGCCTACGCGGCCTCCAAGTCGGCGCTGCTCGGCGTCACCAAGTCGCTGGCGCGCGAGCTGGCTTCGCGCTCGGTGACCATCAACGCCATCACCCCGGGCTACATCGACACCGACATGACCGGCGCCCTGAATGACGAGCAGAAGGCCGCCATCAACCAGGCGATTCCGCTCGGTCGCACCGGCAAGCCGGAAGAGATTGCTGCCGCCGTCGTGTACCTGGCCTCCGACGAGGCCGGCTACGTCACCGGCCAAACGCTGCGCGTGAACGGCGGCATGTATATGTAAATCTTAAAGTTTTTCCGCTTCCTCAGGACATTGTCAGGGGGGCGCGGCAAAGCTTGGACGCGAGACGGAAACTAGCTAACTGTTCGAAAAATCCCTGCAATTGGGGCGCCCTCTCTGGTACGAGGCGCCCCTGGAGGCATCATGGCTGAAGGTCGGAACGTAACCGCTGAAGTGAAGCGGATCATCAAAGAGCAGCTCGACGTTGACGAGAAGGATATCAAGCCCGAGTCCACGTTCATCGACGACCTGGGCGCCGATTCGCTCGGCCTGGTGGAGCTGGTCCTGGCCTTCGAAGAAGCCTTCGAGATCGACATCCCGGACGAAGACACGGAAAAGATTCGTTCGGTGCAGGACGCAGTCGACTACATCGAGAAGCACCTGGCGGGCTGATGCGGGGGTCGAAGGCGAGCGCGACGCGGCCGCCCGAGACGAACAAGTCGGCGCGCAACCCTGGCGTGATCTCGA
>JBEHXA010000242.1:0-10609 GCA_048498935.1 Myxococcota bacterium | reverse complement strand
GCGACAAGTGGCGGTCGGCATCAAGGCGACCGCGTTTCACGCGATGGTGACCGCAGCAAACGTAGCTGTCATGTCCGAGCGGCTCAGCACCGTCGCGGCGGTGCTCAAGGCTGTCATCCCGAATGTTCACTCTTGGCAGTTGCACGGGGCACGGGGCACGCGACGCAGCAGCAAACGCGTTCGATACGGACCGCAAGCACCCCATTCCTGCCACGTGGTAAGTCGTCAGCGAAGGGTCCGACCGCTGAATTGCGACTGCGAAGTGGTGCCGCGAGCGGTTCAACCGCTGATTTGCGACTTCAAAACGGCTCGAAGAGGGGGTCGACCCCTCTTTTGCTGACTTCAGAGAGATTTGGAGGGGTCGAACCCCTCTTTTTTTGGAATTGGTTTCACCAAAAGAGGGGTCGGACCGCTCGGTCCTGGAATTCGGCGTCATCAATCAGGGGTCGAACCCCTCTCAAACTGGAATTCGAGTCGCATTTCAGGGGTCGAACCCCTCGCGATCGACTTCGCACATGTTTTGAGGGGGTCGACCCCTGTTTTGCTGCAATCTGACTTGTCGCGGACTGTGAAGCCGGTGTCATTCGCCACAGTGACGTCATGCTGACGCAGCGATGAGTCACGCACCTTGGCTTGTCGGTCTGCTCCCAGAAGGTGATGATTGCTGCTTCGGACCCACGAGGCGTCCGCGCTCGGCCTGAGTGATGCCGTGAGCGAACACCGGCGACAGCGCTGCCTCGGCAGGTCTCTGCCCCAGCAATCGCGAGCGAATCGCGGGCAAACATCAGTGCTGCTCGTGGCCACTACTGTCAAACGCCAGTGGTGCTATGTGGCACGAAATGCGGCTACTCAAAGCCCTCTTCCAGGACGGCCAAGTCGTGCTTGACGAGCCGACAGACATGCCGAACGGCACCGAGCTATACGTGGTGCCCGCTGCGGAGCTCAAAGGCGTGGATGCTGGCGACGACCTCGACGACGAAGAACGTGCGGCACTCGATGAGGCGATCCGCGAAGGCATCGAGGACATGGAAGCGGGCCGCACGATAGATGCCAAGACGGCCATCGCTCAGCTACGCTCGCGGCCGTGAACGTCGAGCTTTCCGACCGCGCACATCAGGAGATGCAGCGCATCGACGTGGCGTGGCGAAAGCAGGCAGATTTCCCTGAGCTGTTTCTCGACGAGCTACTCGAAACGGTGAAACTGATCGAGAGTACGGGAGTGCTCGGCACGCCGTACCAGGTAAAGGCGAAACGACGAGTGACGCGGCTCTTGATGGCGAAGAGCGAGTACCACGTGTACCTCGTGCGGCAGTCCGAGGATCTGGTGGTGGTCGTTTCGATTTCTCGTCAACCCACCTTCCCTCCGGAAACGTGAAAGTTTTCAACTTCTCGGCGCTGCCATGAATCGACAAACAATGCGCGCACGTATTCGGCTTCTGGCTCCAGACCAGGGCGGACGCTCGACACCTGTACGCTCTGGTTATCGGAGCCTCCTGCGACTGAGGGGTACGTGACGTAGCCCCCTGTCGAAACCGGACCCCTACGAGTAAAATCGGAAAGGGCCCGAGATGGCGCAGAACAACGATGGAAATGAATCCCGCAACGACGTGAAACGCCCGCGTCGGCGTTACAGTGCCGAGGAGAAACGCCGGCTACTCGACGAGGCAGAGAAGCCAGGAGAGAGCATGTCGACGGTGGCTCGACGCTACGGCGTGTCACCGAGCCTGCTCTTTGGTTGGCGCAAGGCGATGGAGGCAGGGGCGACGACGGGGCTGGCCGCCGAGGAGCCGCTGGTTCCGGCCTCGGAGGTGAAGCAGCTCAAGGCGCAGATTCGGGAGCTGGAGCGCCTGCTAGGCCGCAAGACGCAGGAGAACGAAATCCTGAAGGAGGCGGTCGAGATCATCCGGGAAAAAAAACTGGTCTCGCCCGACAGATTGCCGAAGAAGGACGATTTTCGGTGAAGGCCAGCGTCCGAACGCTGGGCGTGGCACGCTCGAACCTGCTCGAACAGCTTCGGAAGGCGCGGCGGCCCGCGTCGCCTCCGCTGGAGGCCGAAACAACGGAGGCCCAGGAAACTGGCCAGAACGCGGCTTTGCTTGGCCGTATCCGCGAGCCCGTCGATGCACGTCCGAGCTACGGCTACAGGCGCGTCACGGCGCTGCTCAACCGCGAGCTTTCCGAGCGCGTGAACCCTAAGCGCATCTACCGCATCATGAAGCGCAACAAGCTGCTGCTGGAGCGCTGCACGGGCGACGGGCGCGCCAGGAAGCACGACGGTGTGATCATCACGCTGAAGCCGAACCTGCGCTGGTGCTCGGACGGCTTCGAAATCCGCTGCTGGAGTGGCGAGCGCGTTCAAGTCGCTTTCGTGCTCGACAGCTGCGACCGTGAGGTGACGGGCTTCGTGGCGACACCCGGACCGCTTTGCGGCGAGCACGTGCGCGACATGATGGTGGAGGCCATCGAGCACCGCTTCGGCGTCGGCACGCGGCGCCTGCCGAGCGCCATCGAGTGGCTTTCCGACAACGGCAGCATCTTTACGTCGGACGAAACGCGCACATTTGGAGCCGAAATCGGCTTCGAGATGTGCACCACGCCTCCGTACTCGCCCGAGAGCAACGGCATGGCCGAGTCCTTTGTCAAAAGCTTCAAGCGCGACTACGTATATCTCGCGGACCTGTGGACCGCCGCCGACGTCCTGCGTGCGCTGCCTGCTTGGTTTGACGACTACAACCGCGTGCGCCCGCACAAGGGCTTGCGCATGCTCTCACCTGTTGAATTCAGGAACGCTCAACTGGCATCATGATGACTGGGTCCGGTCTGACCCGGGGCAACTCCAGTACGGAGGTCGACTACGGTTTCGAGCTGGTGCTCGATCAGGAGGTCGCGCAGGTCGTACCTGGTTCTGAACCGGCGCTACTGTGCTCTTCTGGGCCGTCTCGGCATTGCCCGAGTTGGCCAAAGGTCAGCACTTCGAGATTCGCGAAGGGACCAAGGTAGTCGGTCACGGTGAAATCGTTCATTCCTGAGATTTGCGTTTCGACTCCAGCTATTCGGTTCGTGCACCCGGGTGGGCGAGCAACGCCGAGCTGCGTTGAATGCGTTAGTCATCGTGAAAGACCGCTGTCCATCCGCTTTCCATCGACGCATAGTCGCTCTTCCCCGGCCGGAGGAGATAGTCGACGCGTACGCCAATTCGGATGGTGGGTGTCCAAAGTTCAGCGAGACGTCGTGTTCCGACTGCCATCGCAAGGGCAACGTGCAGCGCTCCCCGGTATGCGGTTCGTTTCCCGCCACTGCGCCGTCACACGCCTCGACTCGTCCTGCCGCGTCCCGTTCTATCCTGATCGACTCTGCGGGGCCTCGTGCCAAGCGGCGCGAACGAGTGAAGAACGACAAGATCTGCGCTGGCGCCTGACGCACAGCTAGCAGCGCTCTGCGGCTCTTCCGTCCCGTCATGGGCGGGCGGAGGGAACGTAAGATCAATTCCCGCAGTCTTCGTCCGCGAAGTGCACCCCGGTCCCAACCACCTGCGCGAGCGCGCGTTGTCCACTTCACCGCTCACGCCGTGCACTCTGGCCTCGGAATGTACGGACCCGAATGACGTCATGACGCTCGATCACCTCACGCCTCGTCGCGATGCTCAATTGTACGCTTATGATAGCCGCGCCTCCTCACATTTGATCCATGAGCGGCTTGGCTCCGACCAGGGGTTGTCCGATCAACCGCTATCTTCACCCTGCTGCCGACCTCCCGATAGGCTGCCGACCTCCTCGACGCTGTTGGCGACCTTCATGGTTGGACTGTGGCAGTCGTCAGCAGGGTGCCAGCGCGAGCGCGAGTCACAAGTTCAGGCTCGGGCCGAGTCGTCCAAACGCGCTGATTGAAGATCACGCCACAGAGGTCGACAAGAGCCTGGCATCCGTGCGTTGCCGGGGTGGTGCGTTTCGCTAGCCCGCGCTGCACAGGTTTTTCCGAACAAGCACCCAACTCGGAACCATTTCTGGCTCCGCTACAGTGACAGAGCCCATAGCCCGTACCGACCGCGAATCCAGTCGTCCGTGTCGTCATCGAGCTCTACGAACCTCATGGCAACTAGGAAGCTCACAACTTCGTCGAACCTGAGTTTGGCTTCAACCCCATGATATGCGCCGATGTGAAGGCTGCCTACGGTTCTGTCCGCCGACGCTGGCGTGCTGTGAAGCCACTGGACACCGCGGCGGCGACACTCCGCTATGATCTGCCGCCAAATGGGCCGAAACAATCCCTGCCCTCGGAGCGGCTTGTCTACCCAAATGTTGTCGAGCGTCGCTCGGTTATCGGCCTCGTAGAACATCACCAACGCAAACGCTCGGGCGTCAGGCGGAGCGCCCACCGGAAACACGACGACTTCCTCGGCCATCAGATCGCCCTCGCGCAGCCTAGACACCATTCGAGTTGATTCCCTGCGACCTCGACCCAGATGCCGGCATCCCCTGGCTCTGGATTTCCCAGCTGCCCCGGATAGGGCCCAGAGCCGTTCCTGCTACGTCCTATTCGATCGGCGGCCATTCCCGCTAAGCGAACGGCACGGGCACCCGCAAGTCGATAGTCAATTGTCGAACGGCGGGTCTTCTACCGCGATGTCCTCCAGCGATGCGCCGGGCAGCCGTCTCCCTCGTGCGGTCTGTTCGGAATGGGCCGTGACGGGATCGGTAGTCGCTCGGCAGCCGATCGGGACACGGCACGGTGAGGTCTGAGACAATGTTGAGCATGGCGCCGACAAAATCGTTGAAGGATCAGGTACGGCGTCTCCTGGAGCACCTTCAATCGGGTGCCGTGGCGCCACGGGGGACAGCGCGTCGCTGGTTCCATCGTGGGGCACAGCTCGTTTCACTGAACGAGATCGAAAACGCAGAGTACGAGAAGGTCGCGCGGCTACTAGTTGACGAACTCGCGCCGCGCGAGGAGATCAGCTTGACAACAGTTGAGCGCCACCTCAACGAGGCGATCTTCGTTGCCCGGTCCCCCCTCTCCATCGATCGGCGTTCTCGAGCCGAGCTTGCGGCGAGCAAGGTTCTCAGTGAGCTCCAACGCCCGATCAAGAAATGGCAGGTCCATTTCCCAATCGTTGGTCTGTACGACGAATGCTTGCCCCTCACGCTTGGAACAGTGAGATTCCTTCCCAGTTCGGAGTCCCTGGCGGCGATAGTTCTGTTAGAAAACCAGTCCGACGGCGCCGACGTGCCTGCGCCAATTCGGGACTACGCAAGGCGAGAGATCGGAAGACATTTTGACGGGAAGGCGTGGGCCAGCGTATTCGTTCTTGCGTTGGAGCACGACGCTGACGCCGCCAAGAACCTAGCTCTCGCTGCGCTGGAACTTACGCTTGACGTCGTCAACTTCTTTGCGGATATATTTCGTCCGCAAGAATACCGCGCACGAGTGGAGCTTGCATCTGAGTGTCGGAACGGCGTTCAGGCGAGCTGTTCAGTCATGGACGGGACCGAGGCTACCGGAGTTGCTCAGGCGCGGACGGGTCCTTTCGACAATGTTTGGCTGCCGCCGCTGGACTCAAATGAAGCGATTCAACTCGGTCTCCAGCGCGCCCATGGGGTCCTCTTGAAGGAGAGCCGAACGGAGGTAGAACGACGTCTGCTCGCCGCCCTAAAGTGGGCGGGACGCGGGACCGCGGTATCTCGCCTTTCGGACAAGTTCCTCGCGTACATCATGGCCCTCGAGGCCCTCGTGAATGGACCAAATAAACTAGACCAGATCGCGCGATCGATCGAATCGCGCGCGGCGCAGGTTCTTTCCGGTACAAACACGGCGCCGCTACGCCACCGCGAACTTGAACGACTGTACGATCTGCGCTCCAGGCTTTTACATACCGGTTGGGCCAACATCTCAGAGGACGACGTCTATAGCGCTCGGTTCTATGCGAAAGAGTGCATCGTCAAAGTAATGGTCGACGCCCACTTTGCGATGTTTGAAAAGGACGTCGAGTTCGACGGCTGGTTCGCCCCGCTTTGACCCGCCCTCAAGCTCCGGCGGCCAAACCGCAAAAGTAGACTACGGCAAATCCCAATGGCTCGGTCGCTGCCAGGCGAACCGCGACGTGCCGGTCCCACCGCGTCCCGTTTCGGCGGCGAGGCAAGACTGCGGCATACTCACGCGCGATGCGCCTGAAGCCATGTTACGATGCCCTTCCACAGCCGGCACATCTGCTCAAGCGGCGCCTCGAGGTGCTACTCTCCCTGTGGGCTTTGCCTTCCCCGTGGCACGCACGCAGACGCGATCGCTCATTCAAGTCCGAGGCGATCGCTGACGCTTGGGCGACCGCGATCCAGAACGCACGAGTAGTCGAGCCGGTAAGCACCCGAGCCGGCCTTGTCGACGCGTTGACGAGGGCGAACGCCGCGCAGCCTGGGCTTGGCTGGACGCTGGCCACGGTCGAACAAGACAACATTGCGAAAGTGCAGGGTGAGCGAGCGGCGGTTCGCAGTCGGATCGGATACGCGGGCCCAACGATCGCCGGGGGTCACGCTTGGCGGCTGGCGATCCAGTGCGACGAGAGCCAAGCAGAGAGTCTGATGCCGCTCTGCGAAAACAACTTCGCCCTCGTAGAGTACGTGGCCGGAGAACTTTCCTTCGGAGAGCCCCACCCGCGGATGCCAGAGGTCGCAGTTCTCATCGCGCGTCGCGCCAGCGGGGTCAGTGAACCAGGCATACTTGTAGAACTCTGGCGCACCGCGGCCGCGTTCGACGTGGTCGACTCGTGGATCGAGCTACTCGACGACGAGCAGTGCCACACTCTTGCGAATGCGCTGTCTGAGAGGCTCAAGACGGTCGCCAGCGTGCTCGATTGGCAGACCGATCTCGCCCACGGAGCCTTTTCAGAGGGCAACGATTTCGCCCTGTCGCCGCGGACGTTTGCGAACCAAGTAGACGAATATTTCTGGGCTGAATTCATGCTCCGGCAAGATCGCCGCGCGCTTGAGCCTCACAGCGTCTTCAACGAGATGGCACGTACCGTGGCGCTCGCTGGCAACGCGATGCAAGTCGGCAATCTGCTCGAGTGTTTGCCACCGGGCGCCTGCTACTTCAGCGTAGTCGACGTGCTCCGCGAGGAGCGTCCCTGGCAGATCCCGTCGCTGCTGTGGCATCCGAGTTTCACGCACCATGGCGTCGTTGCAGTGGCGGATTGGCCTGATTCCCTGGTGGTTCAGGGCGAAGGGTCGATGTTGCTTCAAGAAGAGTGGTCCGAAGCTATTGGACACGCACGACGGCTTGCCCTGGTCAGTCCGGGGCTGCCGAGTGTCGATGCCGCGGTAGCGCTCGCGGTTCACGACGAGGGTCGTGCGCTCAGTCGTCGAGGCAATCCGTATATCAGTGCGCCGGTCCTCGGGGTCAATGCACGCCTTGAGCCCTGGAGAGAGTTTCTCGACACGGACGAGCGCGCGACCACCGTGTGTGACGCGCTCGTTTCGCGGTTGTCCGCGGATCCTTCGGGGAGCGCGTTGGCCTTCTCCCTGCGCGTGCTGCAGATCCTCGACCAACGCTTTCCCGACCAAGCAGGGCTCCTCGCCGATGCCATTGGTCGGGCCTACGCGAAGCCGTTCGAGCTCAGGGAACCAAGGATGCCCGCGCCGCCGCTTTTCGAATACGGCGGCCTCCTGGCGATCCTTGACCGCATCATCCTTAGGTCCGCCGGAGGGAACGCGAACTGGCTCACGCCGTTCGAACCGTCTGCGTTCGTCGAACGCGAAAGAGAAGGCATCCCTGCAGCGATCACGAGCACGACCGTCGTACCGAATTTCATAGTACCTGGCCTTCTCTACCAGCACGCTCGCCACATCCTGCTAGCAGCGAGCGCAGCCGAAGGCACGAGGCGGCATGCGCTTGTCGAACTCGTCGTCGAACTTTTCGAGAAGACGAGCGGCAAGACCAAGGGCTGGTCGTGGCGGGAGGATCACGAGACAGGCGAACCACTTCCGCTCATGGCCCTTCTCGGTCAGGGGCTTTCAACTCTGCCTGCCTCTGACGCCGCGGTGGTCGTTGAACGAATCGTCGATGCCGGCGCAACAGTCCTTCAGCTTGCCCAACTGATTTGGGGTGTGGGGGCAGGTTCGCCGCTCGCTCAGCAGCTGATTTCTCGGCTACGCCGAAAAGCCCCTAAATTGCTCCAGACGGGCAGGGTGGCGCGTGGACATGCGAACGCGCTCGGAGTGGCGCTCTACCATGCGCAGCAGCCGAATCTCGCGCGCGAATTTGCCACCTATGTTTTGGACTCGCTCAAGGGTGAGCCTCCGCATCACGTGACCGCTATTCGCGACACGGCGGTCAGAGTCCTGCTCGCCTCGCTCGCAGCGCTCAAGAAGTGGACCGAGATTGAAACGATCGATCTCGATTTGCAGGACAGGGAAGGTAAGGCCCTTGTCGAGAATCTTCGTGCCGTCTCCGACCTCGAACGACAGCGATTTTCGGCAGCAATCAGTCGATTGCAAGGCCTTCTCGTGAGGGCGCCGGCGGATGCCACGGCCCTAACCAATCTTGCCGCCTCCTACGCCGCGCTGAGCGATTGGACCGCATGCCGGACCGCTTGCACCAACGCGCGTTCGGTGTTGGCAGACAATTCGCCGCCAGAACTCTCCGCCATCGAGGCGCGCGCGCATTTCCATCTCGGCAACTTCCGCGAAGCTGCCGTCGTTCTCGAGCGCCTTCCGGAGTCGCTCTCGCGCAGCCCCGATATGATCAAGCTGCGGCTCGCGCTCGCGACGATGACCGCGCCCACGATGCGAACACTCGAGGATGACCTCCGTGCCCTATCGCAGACGGACCCTGTTACCGCCGATGCGATCCGGGCCCGGCTGGCAACATTCTCGGAGGTCGAACTCGCCGGCGGATGGTTCGCGCCCGGAACCGTCGGTCGACATTTTCCCACCTTCGAGGAACGGTGCGCGGCGTTCCGTTCCGATAAGCCCGAAGGTTTGGTCGTCCGCGCCATAGCCGGCGCAGCGCATCGAATGGCAGAACAACCGGCACTCGTGAGCGGGCTGAACGAGGATCAGCTCACGCGCATGCTCTGCACGCTACTGGTTCCGCTGGAGCGGCTCAGAGTCAATGCTCACGTGTTTGCTCCCGGCGGCTGGGGGCCGAAAATAGAAGGGCTCGCAGATTTCGCCATTTCCGAAATGAGCGATGACGGGGTCATCCCAGGGCGGAGAATTGTTCGCGGGGAGGCAAAACATTGGACCGGACCCGCATGGATGAAAAAGGGCCTCACCCAGATCTTTGGTACCGGAAACACTGGCCAGGAGCTCTTCCTGTGTCTCCTGGTCTATAGCAAGTCGCCCAAGTTCGAGAGCGTAGCTGCCGGGGTGGAGAAGACACTTTCGACCTTTCAAAGCCAAAAAGGGCTTCCGTTCACCACGAGCTCTGGTCCCAACCGGATCGATGTTTCTGCAGGAACCGCCGTACGCGTCTTTCGGACCGAGCACGACGTGCGTCCCGGTGACCCGACGAGCCCACGCCGGCTCCTGTTTACGGTCGTGGTGGACGTCGTCTCAAAGTCGTCGCAGGCGGTACGGAAGCCGGCGAGCCGAGCAGGCAACCAGCGCCCTGCTCTCAAGCCATCGACCAAGCGGTCTACTCCCAAGCCGTCAAGGCTGCGGCGAAAGCGATGAGTCGGCTTGCCGCCCATTGGGCGCGCCCTCGTTGCCCCGCTATTGCCCCAGACCGCGTCCCCAACCGTCCCGCTGCGTCCCGTTTCAACCTGATCGGCTTTCCGAGTATCGCGCCAAGCCGCGCGAACAACGCAGCCGTTTTGATGTTGTTCTGAACCGTTTGATGCTGGAGCCGATTGCTGGATTTGAACCTGCGACCTGCGCTTTACGAAAGCGCTGCTCTACCACTGAGCTAAATCGGCGTGCGGGGCTTGCAGCCCTGCCTTGAGGGAGCGGGAGGATACGCGCGGGGGCTCGTTAGTCAAGGGGCGCGAATTCTGCTAGGTTTTCGCGGGTCATGAGCAGCGGCAAGGTGCTTGGGTTTCGGTTTGGTGCGGTTTCGGCTGGCATTCGGAAGGACGGGCGCATCGACCTGGCGCTGGCGGTGTGCGACCGGCCGGCGGTTACTGCGGCGCTATTCACGCGCAACCTGGTGAAGGCGGCCCCAGTGCTGGTGGCTGAAGAGCGCGCTCGCGCGGGCGTGGCGCGCGCGGTGCTGGCCAACAGTGGCTGCGCGAATGCGGTCACGGGCGAGCAGGGCTTGCGCGCCGTGCAAGGCACCACCCAGGCGGTGGCCAAGGCGCTCGGCATTGCGGCGGCGGAGGTGCTGCCGGCTTCGACGGGGGTTATCGGCGCTCACTTGCCGGAAGAAAAGATCGCCGGGCAAGCCTCCGCACTCGCGGCGGCGCTGTCACCCGAAGGGCACGAAGCTTTTGCGCAGGCGATCTGCACGACCGATCGCTGGGTCAAGATTGCAGAGGCCGACGCAGAGGGCGCGCACGTGCTCGCGATCGGTAAGGGCGCGGGCATGATTCACCCTGACGTGGGGCCGCCGCACGCCACCATGTTGGTGTTCATTTTCACGGACGCCCAGGTGGAGCAGCCGGTGTTGGCGCGCGCGCTGG
>JBEHXA010000241.1:0-10613 GCA_048498935.1 Myxococcota bacterium | reverse complement strand
GCGTGATCATGGCTCACGGCGCCAGCGTCTTCCGGGGGCTCGCCGAGGAGCCGACCTGGGTGCGCTACACGGCCGACGCCGACGGTAGGCTCGAAGAGACGGGCCGCCTGAGCTTCCTCGACTACGGGCTCATGGGTGTCGACTACGGCAACACCATCGTCGACGACGAGCTCGCCGTGTCGGTGCTGAGCGGCCCTGCGCTGGCCGTGGTTTGGAACATCAAGACCATGGAAATCGAGCGCGAAATCGATCTGTCTCACCTCGTCGTCGATGGCTACTCACTCGAGAATTGGACGACTGTCGCGCACGGCGGCTTGGTCTACATTCCGGGTCGCTGGGCGGATTGGGAAGGCGGCCGCATTCGCGACGGCGTTTCCACGACCATCATCGATCCGGTATCGGGCGAAATCGTCGGCATCGCCGAGGACGACCGCTGCGCAAGCGGTGGTGCTGTGATCTTCGATCACGACGGCTACGCCTACGTCATGGGGGACGGTCGCACCTACTCGGCGCAGATGTTCGCCAACGCCGCGGGTAAGCCGGTACCCGAGAACTGCCTGCTTCGCATCGCGCCTGGTGAGACCACCTTCGAAAAGGATTTCTTCTACACGATACCGTCGCTCACGAATGGCCTCGAGGCGATCGGCGAGCTGGAGACTGCCGCGCAAGGCAGCGGCGTCGGCTTCGCCAAGATGTTCTATCCCGACAAGTTGCCTGCGGGCGTCGAGCCCGTCGACTTTGAGTTCTGGGACGAGCCCGCGCACAAGCTGTGGCGACTGGAGCTCGCTGACCCGCCCATCGCGCGTGAGGTCGACGGTATGCCCTTCTCGGCTATCGGCTTCAGCAGCGTCGCGGCCGGCGGCAAGCTGTATTCGGGCGAAAGCCTGGACAACGGAGCCACCAGCGACATCTACGAGACGGATCCAGAAACCAACACCGGCAAGCTCAGGTTCAAGATGGACGGCTACTTCTACGGCGTCTTCGGGCTCAGCAAGTAAGGGTCATGACCGATACACGGGCTAGGCGCGCGACTGCTCACATCGACGCCAGGTCGCTCACTTCCGAGGACGACGATGGTGCAGTGTTCCGCGTCTTGCTCGTCGAAGCCGACCACGAGCTGCGACGTGCCTTCAGTCGAGCCCTCCAGCGCGTGGGCTTCACGGTGACGGAAGCGCAAGACGGGCTGCAGGCGCAAACCGTCCTCGCCGAGCGCGCTGACTCCTACTTCCACCTGGTGATCAGAGACGTTCAGATGCTTGCGCTCGACGGGGTCGAATTGCCCCAATCGCGGGCTCGCTCAGTTGCAATGAGGTCTGGAACATGAAGCACTTTCGGCGGCTCGACTGGATCGCGCCCGCTTGTCTTGGTTTGGCGACGCTTGCGTGCGGATCATCGGGTTCGGATCCAGCCGGGGAAGGCGCGGGCACGCAGCCTGCCGTGATGGTCGCGGTCGCGACGCGCTCGCCCGAAGGCATGAGCATGTACGTCGGCGCGTACCCGTCGCTGCCCGAGCAGGTGGATCTGAGCGAGATGGTCGAAACCTTCGGTGGCCAGAATGCGAGTGCCTTCAACGGCGCTGTGTTCGTTTGGTCACCCGAGTCGGGTGAGTACACGCGCTACGCGGTCGACGACCGGCGTCGCTTGAGCAAGGACGGCGTGGTGAGTTTTCAGCCGCTCGGTGGCACCGGCAACGTGATGACCAGCTTCATCTCGCCGACGCGCGCCTACAGCATGACGCGTGACAACCTGAACATCATCGTCTGGAACCCGGAGGCGATGGAAACCATCGACACCATCGACACCAGCGACGCACTCGACCCCAACTACCCCAGCTTCGACTACGGCGAGCCGGTGCTGTTCGACGGCTACGTGGCCTGGCCGATCCTTTGGTACGACTACGACAACTTCGATTTCAAGCCGTCCGTGGACGTGCTGCTCGCGTCTGCGACCTCCGAGAAACCTGCATTCGCGCTCAGCGACAGCCGCTGCGGCGGCGGTTGGTCGCTGTTCACCGATCCGCGCGGTGACCTGTATGCGCTGGGCAATGCCTGGTTCGGGTTCGCCCATTTTTTCGATCGCGAACCGTCACGCCAGCCGCACGACTGCTTGCTGCGCATCAATGCGGGCAGCTTGGAGTTCGATCGCGACTTCTACCTGGACCTCAATGTCGCGGCCGACACGCCTGCCGTCTACCACACCTGGCAAAGCAAGGGCCGGAGCGTCGTCGCAGCGGTTTGGGACAAGGCCGAAGACCCCAAGGCCCTGGCCAGCCCGGACGACTATTGGAGTGCACCCATGGAGCGCAAGCTCGTCCGCATCGACGACGAGCAGAGCGCGCCGCTTCAGGGCATCCCGAAGTCAGCCGTGTTCAGCACCCTGAACTATCGGCTCGACGACGAGCTCTACATGCTCATGTCCGAGGGCAGCGCTGATTCGACCGACGTGGGCTCGAAGCTCTACCGCGTGACCGATGACGGCGCCGAGCTGGCCCTGACGACGACCGGCGACCTCTGGGCCATCGGGCGGGTTCGCTGACGAGCTCCTTGAAGAGTTGATAGGGCGTGAGAACGGGATAGACGCCATGGCGAATCGAAAAAGGCCCACTAACGGCAATGAACGCCGCTCAGCCGACCGGGTACGCCTGCGAGCGGACGTGGATCGCTACATGCTCAAGCATGGTCTGCGGTGGACCGAGCAGCGTCGCTTGATCGTGGATACGTTTTTCAACGCCGAAGATCACATCAGTATCGAGAGTCTTCTCAAGCAAGTGCAGCAGATTGATTCACGCGTCGGTAACGCGACGGTCTACCGCACGATGAAGATGCTTTCGGCGAGCGGTGTAGCGCAGGAGCACAAGTTCGGTGACCGCTTCGCACGCTACGAAGCTTCGGACGCCGACGCTCATCACGACCACCTCGTTTGCCTCGGCTGCGGACAAATCACCGAGTTCGAGGAGCCGCAAGTCGAGGCGCTCCAAACGAAGGTCGCCAAGCGACATGGCTTCGTCGTCAGCGCACACAAGCACGAGCTCTACGGTTTCTGCGCCGACTGCCAAAAGCAGGGTCGCAGCTAACGAACGCGAATCACGTTGCCGATGAACTGACCAGGCCCGGTCAGGGCAGGACGAAATCCACCCTGGTCGTCGATCTCGTCGAGCGTCGTCGATGCGGAGTCAGCGCTGGTACGGAGTACGTACGTCTTGCCGTCGAGCGAGAATACGGACGAGCCGAGCGCGGCTGGAGTCTGATCGGGGATTTGAACGGCTTCAGCATCGCCGACGTGCCAGCGCCACCACATGAAGCCTGCCTGCGACCACAGTACGTCCTTCCAGTTTTCGTCCGTGATCGTATCGGCGAGATCGCCGTGCCAGGCGCGGATCAGCGCGGTGTCGTCGTTCAGGAGCGTGTAGTCACCGGCGGGGCGACCTCCGACCAAGGCGCTCAAGTCCAGGTCGAAGTCCGCATCGAAGGTGCTCTCTTGGGGGCCAACTCGAAGCAAGCGCGAAGGAGAACCATGTCCTTCGCCCACCACGGCTTCGGCGGAAATGAACGAGCCCGGGCTGTAGAAGAGTGAGCCGTCCGTGGCGCGGCCGAGCGGGGCCGCATGGGTCAGCCGCGTGTCGTCGGTCGAGCTCACGATCTCGTCGGTCTTCGGATCGATGGCGATGAGACGCACGTGCGACCCATAAAGGCTCGGATCGTCGTTGGGATCGAGCCAATAGATTACGGTGAGAATCAACCCGTCATGAATCACGATGGTGCCTTCGGCGGCCGGCGGCAACTTGCCGTCCATGCCGTCGTCGAGCGGGATGGTCCCGATGGTTTCCATGCGCTTCGGGTTCCAGATCACGATCTGGTCCTGAAGGTCGTCGACGAAGTACGATTTTTCGTCCGAGTAGATAGGCGCACCGGCAGCGAGGTATGCGCTCTGCAGGCCGAAGTTGGCAAAACTCACCGTCTTGTCCGGGACCATCTTCCCTTCATCGCTAACCGAGTAACGAATGATCGTCGGGGAAAGCAGCGAGGCCGCGTACACGTGAGGCTGCCCCTGCTTGCTGAAGATCCAGGAGGGCTCAATCTCGATGGCATTGTCGAGGTCGAGGTTGGTCTCGGCGTCCAGAGACGGAACGCTGGCCAAGTAGCCGACGAACTCGTCCCCAACGGAGACGCCCGTCGACACCACGTACCAAGCATCGCCTGCAGCGCTCGATTCCTTCGGACCGTCGTCCGAATCGCTGCAACCAGCCGTGACCGAGGCGGACAGGAACAGAGCAGCGAGTGATCTCCGAGTCATCGCGAATCGAGGAGTCGTAGAGCTCATTTCTATTTCCTAATTATCTTTCAGCGCACCTGCACGATGCCCGAGGTCGCGTAGCCGACGCCGGTCAAGCCATTCACGACGGAGCCATCGGGGCGAAGCTCGAGGAGCTTCCAGCGACTGTACTCGGCGTCGTGATCCTGGATGAAGACTGCGCCGTCATCGCTCACGTACTGCCAAAGGCTGGAGCTGGTGCGCGGTTGTTGCTCGACCACATCATGCGCCTCGGTGTCGCCGACTCGCCACGTCCAGAACCTGTAGGCTGGAGAGCTCGACGCTGCATCCACGGTTTCCGGCGTGATGGGCTCCTCGAGCAACTCTGTGTGAAAGACGTCGATGAACGCCAACTCGTCGGTCACCATCGTGACGGTGCCGGCGGGCCGCCCGTCGACGAGCTGGCTCGGATCCACGAAGAACTTCGGATCGAAGCTGCCGTCCGTGTTCAACGCTCGCAGACCGCACGAACGGGTGCCGTGCTCGGGACCGTAGGCGCGCTCCAGAAGCTGATACGACGGGTCGGAGGAGAAATAGGTCTTTCCAGCGCTGGTTTTGAGGCCAAACGGCTCGAGCATCTCGCAGCGCGGCTCATCGAAGTGGGTGACGACGGAGTCGGTCCGCGTATCGAAAATCACGTGCGTCGAATGGTCTGCCCACCGGGTCCAGTCGTCGGGATCGCTCCAGTGGAAGTAGACCATGATTGAGTCGTCACTCAACGCGACCAGGCCCGCGCTGGGGTCGAACGTCCCTCCATCGGTCCCCTCCAAGCTCGGCAGCGGGACCGTCCCGATGAGCTGCATCCCTTCCGGATCCCAAATCACGATTTCCCTGGAACCCAGAAAGTAGGCCTTCCCCTGTGAAAAGAGCTGCGTGCCCCCGGCATCTGCGATCCCCAAGTTGAGGAAGCTGACCTTGCCGCGCGCTTCGAACGAGCCGTCAGGCTTCACGTGCCAACGCTCGACGGTGGGCTCACTGTAAGGCGCGACGTAGAATTCGTCTTGGCGGCTTCTACCGAAGACAGAGGCGCCTCCCGGATACTCGTGCGCCTTCTGTAGGTCGACCTCACCCTCCGCCAACGAAGGCACCGTCGTCACGTAGCCGATGCTGTCGTCGTCGCCGACGACCCAGGGGGCCACCACGTAGAGCGGCCCTTGGAGCGAACCGGGGTCCGAGTCACCCGCGGGCTCGCCGCCACAAGCCGCAAGCGTCAGGGTGATCGGGACTAGCAGTAGTGCGGTGCGGCTCATGTCCAATCTTCGCTAGCGGAAACGCAGGACGCTTCTCGATCGCCTTTGCGGCGCCAGGGTGGGCCGCGAGGTGCCCGCTTGATACATCGACGGCGCGGAAATGAAAATGCAAATGAAAGTCATTTTCATTTAGGCTCGACTGGGGTAGGTGAGAGCGACGCAGATGGTCTCCTCGACGGTCGAACCCCGAATTCCGGGTCGATTCCAGATAGCTTCGCGCACTGCGGCTGCGCTCCTCGGCAGCTATGCCTTCGTGTGGGGTTTGGTCGCGCTTTGCGTCGCTGTAGGCGCGCGGGCGATGCCGTTCGAGGAGGCCGAGACGCTAGCGTACTTGTTGGCGTTTCCGGCCCTGCTCGTTTGCTTTTGCTGGGCCTTCGTGGCGCGCAGCTTGCGGCGGGTGTGGGCGGTGCTCGGTGGTGGAGGCGGACTCATGACCCTGGTCGCGTGGTGGATAGCGCGGGGGGCTTCGTGAGCTCTCAGGCGGATTGGCGAGGCTTCCGATGCTGAGCTCGTTTCGCCTTTCGATGACCTGGCTACACACGTGGTTCGGGCTGGTGCTCGGCTTCGTGCTGATGGTCGTGTTCTTTTTCGGTTCGCTCTCGGTCTTCGACCGCGAGATCGATCGCTGGGTCTCGCCCGACACCCGCTTCGAGCCTCAGCCGATGCCGTCGTACGACGCGATGCTGGGCCCGTTGTTCAGCAAGCTGCAGCCCGAGGAAGAAGAGCTCGAGGCAGCGCGCAAGCGTGTCGGTGGGCCGCTCGAGCCTAGCTTACCCGTCATGAACTACGGTGCTTACACGACGCACCGCGACCCCGTGCTCGATCTGTACGCCGAGTTCGCGGTCAAGAACAACCCCGACGATCCGGACGACCACGTTCACGGGCACGTGACGATCGATCCGCGAAGCGCCAAGGTCCTGCCCCACGACCAGCTCAAGATTGGCAGCGACTTCTTCTACCCCATGCACTTCATGTTGCACTTGGAGTGGCTGGGGCTGGGCTATTACGTGGTTGGTGTGGCAGCGCTGGTGATGCTCGCGGCTCTCGTGAGCGGGGTCGTCATCCATCGCAGGCTGCTGCGCGAATTGTTCACGTTTCGACCGCAGAAGAGCACGCAGCGGAGCTCGCTCGATCTGCACAATTTGACCGGCGTTCTGGCGTTGCCGTTTCATTTCATGTTCCCGCTCACGGGGCTGATCATCTTGGGTAGCGTCTACTTCCCGGTGGCAGAGACGATGTTCGCGCCGCTCGAGAAAGCGCGCGAGCAAGCCGAGCTGAGGGCTCGAGGCTTGCCTGCCAGCCCTGCGGGAGTGCCCGCGAAGTTGGCTTCGGTCGACGCGATGGTGGCGAACGCCAAAGAACGCTGGAAGGAGCGCGGCATGCCGGGGGAGGTGGGCTACCTCACGGTCAATCATGTCGGCGACGCGAACAGCTACGTCAGCGTGTATCGCGCCGGCAGCGACCGCGTCACGCTCGTCGGGCAAGCCGTGCATTTTTCTGGCCCCACCGGTCGGCTGTTGTACGAGGAGCCGGCACCCAGCGTGGTCGCGGGCATCAACGACTTTCTGACGGGTCTGCATTTGCAGCACTTCAAGCACTGGCTCTTGCGCTGGCTCTACGTGCTGGGTGGGCTATCGGGCTGCGCTTGCATCGCCACGGGTCTGATCTTTTTCGTCGGCAAGCGCAGGCGCAGGCACGCCACGGTGGGCATTGCGGGGGCGCGTTGGGTGGACGCGCTCGCGGTCACTACCGTCACGGGCATGCTGACGGCAACGCTCGCCATCTTGGTGGCCAACCGACTGCTGTCGAGCGGGCTCGAGCACCGCGGCGACTGGGAAAAGCGCTGCTTTTGGCTGGTTTGGCTGCTGGCGTTTGCGCACGCTGCTTGGCGCAGCGCTCCCGTGCAAAATGGGCGTTTGGCGCCTGCCTGGCGCGAGCAGTGCTGGGTCGTGTGTGGCCTCGCGCTTGCGGCCGTGCTCCTGAACTGGGTGACAACCGGAGATCACCTCGTGCTCACGCTGCGCACCGGCTACTGGCCTGTTGCCGGCTTCGATCTGGCACTGCTCGCTACCGCCCTCGTGTCGGCGTTTGCGGCGAGACAGCTCGCGCGCCGTGAGCGAGCCACCCCAGCCGACGCCATTGCTGATGCCGATATCGACGAGCTTCGCGACGCGAACCCCCAAAGCGCCCATGCCTGAAGCAGCTCTACTGGTCTTGACCTTGCTGTTCGCCATTTGCGGCATGGCCTGGTTCGCACTGGCGATCGACACACATTGGGCCCAGCTCCAAGGTGCCAGCCCCTTGCCGGGCGCCACAGCTCGCAAGCTCCGCCTCTTGGGGACGAGTTCGCTGGCTGCTTCGTTGGCTTGTTGCGTACTGGCCGAGCACGCTTCGATGGTCGCGCTGGTGTGGGTGATGCTGCTGACCGTAGCGGCCTACCTCGTGACGTTCACGCTCGCGTGGCGCCCCCGGTGGCTCGCGATCTTCCTGATCGGGACGCGCTGAGGAGCGCCATACCCGCGGAGAGACCTGAAATGAGCCGAAAGAGTGTCCTCAGCTTCACGCAGGCGGCCTTGGCTGCCGTGAGTCTCATGGCTTGTTCGTCCAAGGACGCGGCGCTTCCCTCGGGAAGCGACACCGACGCCAACTACGCGATCGTCTGGGCGCTACTGGGTGAGGATACAGACACGACCTACGTCAGCCTGCTCGCTTCGCTCGATGATGTGCAAATCGACCCGGCAAAGGCTCTCGAAGTGCCGGGTCGAGCCAGCGTCGCCGCCCACGATGGGCGATTGTTCGTGGGCAACCCCGAGGATTCGACCATCACGCGCTACTCCATCGCGCGCGGCGGTAAGTTCGAGCGAGACGGCGTGGTGAGCTTCGCCAACGAGGGCATCGCCGACTTCGGCCTCTACATCGACGACTGGGGCAACACATTCGTTTCGGAGCACAAGGCCTACCTCTCCAACTCGAGTGCCTTCACGGTGGTTTGGGACCCAGCCACGCTCGAAATTACGGGGCGCATCGAGCAGCCCGAGCTAGCCCGTGAGGCGCCGTTGACGTTCGATGGCAGCCCGGGAGTCGTTCGAGGTAACAGGCTCTATCGAACCTTCTTTTGGAAGGACTGGGACGCCTACGAGACGTTCCCGGAGCAGTATTTGGCCGTTTTCGATACCGACAACGACACGTTGCTCGACCTCTTACCGGAAACTCGATGCCCGGGCATGAACAACAACGTGAGTCGCGACGAGAACGGCAATCTTTACTTCAGCAACTGGGTCTACAACGTCACGGAAACGCTTGCGCGCGATGCACCCAAGAGCTGCGCCCTTCGATTGAACGCGGGGGAGGAACGCTTCGATGCCGAGTGGCAACTGTTCTTTTCGGACTTGGCCGAAGGCCGCGAAGGCGCTGGACTCACGTACTTGCGCGACAGTCAGGCGACCTTCGCCTCGTTTCACGATGAGCGAGTCACGATCGACCGCGACACCGACCTGAGCGAGCTCGCTCTGAGCGAAAATTGGCGCATCTGGCGCGTGGACCTCGACACGCGCGAAGCTGAGCCCTTTGAACGCGTCGATTGGTTGGCGGGGGGCTACTCGGTGGTGCACGTCGCGGACCGGACCTTCCTCATGGTCCCGGGAGCTGGCTACGCGAAAACGACGGTCCACGAGCTCGATGACTCCGGTTCGGCTCACGAGCGCTTCGAGATCCCCGGCGATAGCTACCAGATCCTCGGGCTGCATCAGTAGCGATAGCGCGAGAGCTCACCGGTGCTCGAGTCGCGCGCAGCGCCGTTGTGGACTTGGTCGAAAACTCGCTGCGCGGATGCGCGAGGTCACGGCATCGCCGTTGGGGCCGTGCTGGGTCTTTTCTTCATGAGTCTCGCGAAGTGTGCCGAGGCTCATCAGCATCGTACGAGGGTGTTTCTGAGCTGTCCCCAGACGTGCTTCGAGCCGTACCTACGGCAAGAGCTCAGCTACTTCGATATGGTGCGCGATCGGTACCTGAGCGACGTTTTGCTGCTCGTCGTGCGACAGCGCGCTGCCAACGGCGGGGAGCGCATCGTCGTCACCAGCTCGCTCGGTGCAGTCGCTTCGCCTACGCGGATAGAGCGCCAGCTCACCACGCAGCCCGCGGCGCCGCCAGATGTGGTGCGAGAGCAGCTACGAGACCTGATCTTGCGGGTGCTCTTCGAGTCTTTGGTCGACACCGAAGACGCGCCAGCGTTTCGGTTATCGCTGCCCCGTCGGGACGACGCGGCGCTCAGTCAGCTACAAGACCCATGGGACTACTGGGCGATCAGCCCCGAGTTGATCGGCAACGCCGAGGCACAGTCCGGGTTTCATTTCGCCATGGTGACCGCCGCCTTGACGCTTCGGCGCACGACCGAGCTGAACAAGCTGCGCCTGCGCGGCTCGTACACGCGGCAGCTGAATCGCGTCGAGCTGAGCGAGGGCGAGGAAGCGTACGGTGATTGGGACGCCTGGGAAGCGCGTCTGATTTACGCGCGGTCGCTGGGCGAGCATTGGTCATTGGGCTTCGCCACGACCGAGAGCGCCAATCAGCCAGCGAATCTCCGCGCGCACCTGCACGGCGGTCCTGTCGTGGAGCTGAACCTGTTTCCCTACCGTGAGAACGCCAGCAAGCAGCTCCGCGTTGCCTATCAGGCCGGGCCTTGGATGAACTGGTACCTGGAAGAGAGCGCTGCCGGGTTGTGGCACGAGCTGCGCCCTTACCAGGCCATCAGCGTAGTGCTCGACGCGAACCAGCGTTGGGGCAGCGTGCAGTGGGCGGTGCAGCTGACTTCGTTCGTCGACGAGCCGACCCGCTATCGCCTAGGGACCGCGGTGCTCGCAAATCTACAGCTCACGCGCGGCTTTGCGGTCAACATTCAAGGTCTCGGCGCCGTCGTTCGCGACCAAATCGGTCTGCGCGCGCGCCCTCTGACCGACGTGGAGCTCTTGCTCGGCACTGCCGAGCAAGAGACCAGCTTCGACCTGCAGCTCGAGCTCACCATCGTCTACACCTTCGGTAGCATCCACAACAAGA
>JBEHXA010000240.1:0-10647 GCA_048498935.1 Myxococcota bacterium | reverse complement strand
GAGAGCGCCCGACCGCATGCCTTCGAAGCGTGGCATGAGGTGTTCTCGAATGTGCTCGCCGATCAGCTGGCACAAGGCCTGGTCGACGCGCTCGAGCGTGGTGCGACCGACGACGACGAGCCGACCGAGAGCGAAATGGCGCCAACAGTGCCCAGGCCAGTGCTCGCGCCGCTCGCCACGTCCGGCACCGAGAGCGCGTACGCCTTCTGCATGTACCGCAACGACGATTGCATCTTCGTCGATGGCACCTACCTGATCCGGGGCGTTCCGGCGCGCATCCTCTGGCGCGTGCTCACGTCCTACAAGCGTCAGGGCCGCACCGAGTTTACGAATCGTGAGCTGCGCCTGGATCCGACGCTGGGCCTGCCTCCCGTGCGTGACAACCTGGAGAGTCGTTTGGTGCTGTTGCGCCGGCGGTTGGAGCTGCGCTGCCCCGAGCTCAGCCTGGTGTCGCGCGGCCGGGGCCTGTTCGCGCTCGACTTGCGTTGCCGTGTGGATCTGACTGAGCGAGAATCTGCCTCGGTCTGATGGCGGAGCGCCCGGAGTCGCAAACACGACAGCTCGAAGCGGCGCGTTCGGCGTTCGAGCGCCGCGCGTGGCGCGACGCGTTCGAGGGCTTTCGGCATGTCGACGAGCTCGCAGCGCTCGCACCGGATGACCTATGGCCCTATTCGTTCAGTGCCACGCTGTGCGGTGAGCTCGCCAGCCACCTCGCGCTGCTCGAGCGCATCTACCACGAGCTTTCGGCGACTGCGCCGGCCAACGCCGCTCGCGCGGCCTTTTGGCTCGGCTTCCGGCTGGTGCATTTGGGTGAGCCCAGTCGAGCCAGCGGCTGGCTAGCGCGCGCCGAGCGGCTCGTCGAAAAGGCGGGCCCGTGCGTGGAGCAGGGCTACTTGGAGCTGCCGCGCGTGCGCCGGCATTTTCAGGCTCGACAGTATGGCGAAGCGCTCCAGGCCGCTACCCGCGCCGCGGAAGCGGGCGAGCGTTTCAGCGATCCAGAGCTTGCCACCTTTGCGCGCAACTTACAGGGCCGGATTCTGATTCGTCAGGGCGCGCTCGAAGCCGGGCTACGTTTGCACGACGAGGCCATGTTGGCAGTGACGGGCGGGGAAGTGTCGGCTGCCATCAGCGGGCTCGTGTACTGCTCCGCCATCGACAGCTGCTCGGGAGTGCTAGCCGTCGATCGCGTGCGCGAGTGGACCAATTCGCTGGACGCCTGGTGCCGCGCGCAACCGCAGCTCCATGCCTTCACGGGCGAGTGCCGGGTGCGGCGCGCCGAGGTCATGCAGCTCGCCGGTCGCTGGCACGACGCGCTCGGCGAGGCCGAGCAAGCCGCGTTGCAGCTTCAGTCTTTCGGGGTCTCGGCCACTGGCGAGGCCATCTACGTGCAGGGTGAAATCCAGCGCCTGCTGGGCGATCCCGAGTCGGCTGAAGAGCGCTATCGCCAGGCAAGCCAGGCCGGCAGAGACCCGCAGCCAGGCCTCGCGCTGTTGCGGCTCGCGCAGGGACGGACCGATTTGGCGCTGCAAGCGCTGCGCAGCGCCTGTGCGGCGGCGACTGAGCCGCAACAGCGCGTGCGCCTGTTGCCCGCGTACATCGACGTGGCGGTCGCGGCTGGTGCTGCCGACGAGGCTGCGAGCGCCGCCGCCGAGCTCGAGCGCATCGCGGACGTCTTCGGTACCGAGCTGGGGCGCGCGCTGGCCGCTCACGGCCGAGCCGAGGTCGAGCTGGCGACCGGTAATGCAGCGGCTGCGCTCGGCAGTTCGCGCAGGGCAGTCGAGCTACTCACGGCGCTCGACGCACCCTACCTGGCCGCCAAATCGCGCCTGCTCGTGGCGTGCTCCTGTCAGGCGCTCGACGACGTCGATGGGGCGATGCTCGAAAGCGCGGCGGCTCGAGCCGCATTCGTGCAACTCGGAGCCAGCGCCGACGTCGCGGCCATCGACGCCCTGATTGCTCGAGGTTCGGCCGCCCCCGCCGGAGCGGGAGGGCTCAGCGCACGCGAGCTCGAAGTGCTTCGCCTCGTCGCGGCCGGCAAAACCAACAAGCTCATCGGCCGCGAACTGTGTTTGAGCGAAAAAACGATCGACCGCCACGTGAGCAACATCCTGGCCAAGCTCGGCGTGCCGACCCGCGCCGGCGCCACCGCTTTCGCCTACGAGCACAAGCTCCTGTAGCGGCGTTGGGTAGAACTACCCACGCTTTTTGTCGGCAAATTGGGGGAGTCTCCCGAAGCGGGGGCAGGGGGGCGAACGGTAGCTTCGTCGGCAGATGCGGCGTTTCGCCGCCGAGGAGGAAACCGTGATGAGCGCAGCAGCCGAGCTATTGACCGTGCCGCGAACCGCGAGCGGTGCCGAGAGTTTCGACGTGATCGTGATCGGGGGCGGGCAAGCTGGACTATCGGTGGGCTACTACCTGGCTCGGCGCGGCTTGCGCTTCGTGATCTTGGACGCGCATGCGCGTGTCGGTGATGTCTGGCGAAAGCGTTGGGATTCCTTGCGCCTGTTCACACCGGCGCGCTTCGACGCGCTCGTCGGTATGCCCTTTCCGGCACCTGACGACGTTTTTCCGACGCGCGACGAGATGGCTGACTATCTCGAGGCCTACGCGCGGCGCTTTCAGCTGCCGGTGCGCACGAGCATGCGCGTGGAGTCGCTCGAGCGCCGAGATGGTGGCTATCTGGTGAAGGCCGGGGGCGTCGAGCTGTTCGCCGATCAGGTGGTGGTCGCGATGGCCAGCTACCAGAAGCCGCGCGTGCCCGAGCTCGCTCGGGAGCTACGGCCCGACATCTGCCAGCTGCATTCGCACGACTACAAGAGCTCGCAGCAGCTGGGGCCGGGCCCGGTGCTGATCGCAGGCGCCGGCAACTCTGGCGCCGAGATCGGTATGGAGCTCTCGCGTGAAGGGCGCGAGGTGTGGATCGCGGGCCCCGACACCGGCTCTCCGCCCTTTCGCATGAACAGCTTTTGGGGGCGCTGGCTGTTCGGCCCGCTGCTGCTGCGCTTCGTGTTTCACCGGCTCCTCACCATCCGCACCCCGATGGGCAGGCGGGCACGACCGCGCTTGATGGGGAAGGGCACGCCGCTGATTCGCACGCGCCTGCCGGACCTGCTGGCCGCCGGCATCAAGCGCGTGGCGCGCGTGCAGGGTACGAGCGGCGGCCTACCACAGCTCGCCGACGGCACTACCGTCGACGTGCGGAACGTCGTCTGGTGTACCGGCTACCATCCCGGATTTTCGTGGATCAAACTGCCGATCTTCGACGACCACGGCGAGCCCCGTCACGAGGGCGGCATCGTCCCGACAGAGCCTGGGCTCTATTTCGTCGGCCTGCACTTCCTTTACTCGATGTCGTCGACGATGATCCACGGCGTGGGGCGCGACGCCGGGCGCATCGTCGCTGCTCTGGCCGAGCGTCGCAGCGCGAGCAGCTAGTGCACCTTCTTGCTCGTCAGCACCTCGACCACGAATTCGAAAAAATCCAGCGCGCTGGAGCCGTCCACCGTGCGAGTGGACGGCGGGTCCGGCACCATACCGGCGAGGCTCGGCCGGGGCGGGCGCTCCTGCGCCTTGGCGCGCGCCAGGCCGCCGCGACGCACGAACTCGAGCACGCGCGGGAGCTCGCCCGCGTCGAAGAAGGAGCCGTCCCGCGAGCACACGTCCACGATGATGCCGCTCGTGACGCCGAAATTGCGCCGCATCATCAATTGGCCGCAGCCCGGGCAGGGCCGGTAACGCACCGGGCTTGCCATGGGATTACCGCGCGGAGCGTCGACGACCGACGCCACTGCCCTACCGAGCACTTCGCGTGTCTCCAGCAAGGCCCGCAGCAGCCCGTGGCTCACGAGCTGCGCGCCGCAACGCACGCAAGCGTGCAACGTGCCGCTCTCGGCGGCGAAAGCCTGGAGCGGCTGGCGGCAGTCCGGGCAGTCGAGCTTGCTGTCTTCCGCCGCGAGCGCCCCGAGGCCGAGCTCGTGGCCGCACCCCCTGCAGTGCAGATCATCGGGGAAATTCAAATCGAAGCACTGCCCGCAGCGCAGCGTCGCCAGTAGCGTCGAACAATGCCGACACGAGCGCTCGCTGTCGCGCGCAAACGCGCCACACACGGGGCACTGGTAGACGCGAGCTTCGGTCATCCGCTCAGGTTACTTTGTCATTGGCAGCTTCGGCCAGCCGCCGTACAGCCTGCTCATGCCGCCGCTCTCCCGACGCTATTTTTCCGTGCTCTCCGCGACCACGGCAGTGCTGGCTCTGGCTCCCGCCTGCAACAAAACACCCGCAGAGTCGCGTGACCAGGCGCCGGCGGGCGCAGCGCAGGCGCCCGCGACGCCGCTCGGCGCCGGCGCTCCGGCTCCCGACGTCACGTTCCCGGTCCACACCGGTGAGAGCCTCAGGTTAGCGAGCCTGCGCGGCAAACCGGTGATCGTCTACTTTTATCCCAAGGACGACACACCAGGCTGCACCGTGGAGGCGCAAGAGATTCGCGATCTGTACGAGCAGCTTCAAGGTACCGGCGCGGTCGTGATCGGAGTCTCCACCGACGGTCGCGACTCGCATCGCGCCTTCGCCGAAAAGCATACGCTGCCGTTCTTGCTCGCCTCCGACGAATCGGGCGCCATCGCGCGCGCCTTCGGGGTCCCCCTCAAGAACGGGCGAGCCACGCGAGTGAGCTTCGTGGTCGGCGCGGATGGGCGCATCAAGCGCTCCTTTCCGAGCGTGACCCCCAAGGGCCACGCGCAGGAGCTACTCAGCGCGATTTCGAGTTGAGCCGCGCCTGCTCGAAGCGCGGCTGAGCGACTACCGGCGCTGGATCGCACGTTGCGCTGTGCCGCGCCGACATCGACCGACAGCACGCGCTCAAGGGGCCCCCACACACCACCAGAGTTTCATGATCATTTCGACTCTGGTCGTTGTGGTCATGAATACGATTGAATATCACCACGAGCTGACGGTGTGCCGACGCTAGGCTATTTTTAGCAAGATGCGGCATCTCTTCTCGCGCTTCATCTGGGCCGGCAGCCTCGTCACGCTCGCGTGCGCGACAGCGATTGATCCCGACCTCGACTCTGGAAACGACGAGTTGGAAGGCGAGACCGGCGGCAGCCTGAGCGATGGTGGTTCGAGCAATCTGAGCGGCGGCAAGGGCCCGAGTGCTTCCGGCGGCTCGGTCGCGAGCGCGGGCAAAGGTGGCTCGGTCGCGAGCGGCGCTGGCGGCTCGGCTTCGACGGGTGGCACCAGCAAAGGTGGCTCGAGCAGCAGCGGCGGCACGAGCAGCACCGGAACAGCAGGGAAGGGCGGCTCCGGATCGCTCGGTGGCACCGGGAGTGGGACTGGAGGCAGCGGCGGCTCGTCGAGCGGTACATCCGCAGACGGCAAGGCTGGAATGTCGAATGGCGGAACGACGAGCGGCGGCAGCTCAGCTGGCTCGGCTTCCGGCGGCGCTCCCCCCAGCACCCTGTGTGACGGCATTGCCGACTGGGTCGCCAACACAGACTACGCGATCGGCGACACGGTCGCGTCGACTTGCACTGGAGCATTCCGCGGAAATTGTCCCGAAGGGCAGAAGCATAAGTTCCTGTGCAGTCCGCCCGGGCAGAATCCGGAGCTTGCGGTGCCGTGGTGCAAGCAGCGACAGCCCGGCAGTGGCAACGGCTGGGACGCCGCGTGGGTCGAGCAAGGTCAGTGTCAGTAGCGGTTTGAAACGAGGGCGGTTCGCTTTGCGAACCACTCGAACCCGTGCTGTGATCTGGCCATGAGGCCCATGGGTGGAGCACTGTCGATCGCTGCCAGCGCAGCTGTTCTCGGCTTGCTGGTGTCTGCCTGTGGCAGCGACCACCCCGGAAGCGCAGTGAGCGGCAACGCCAGCGGCAACAACGCCGGCGGCTCGAGCAACGGGAGCACTACTGGCACTGGTGGTATTCATCTCGGGAACTTGGGTGGCACGAGCGGCGACCCCGGCGTCCACGACCCGATCGATGAGTGTGCGGGCGATCTGGTCGAGGCCAACCCGATCCCGCTCGACATGTACGTGATGCTCGACGTCTCGGCGTCGATGCTTCAACCCACCGACGGTGATCCGGCAACCACCAAGTGGGCTGCGGTCAGCTCCGCGCTCATCGACTTCGTGAACGACCCAGACTCTGCGGGGCTCGGCGTTGGCTTGCAGGTCTTCCCGGTGCCCCACGAGCAAGCGCCGACGCAGTGCACCACGAGCGCGCAGTGCGGCGCCTTCGGACCCTGCTTTGCCAAGGTGTGCTGGCCACCCGCAACGGACTTTCTCGACCAGTGCGAGTCGTCCGCCGACTGCCCGCTCATCTCGACGAATGGCTGCGTGAGGTTCGGTGTTTGCGCCAACGACAGGGACTACGTTTGCCCAACCGTTGGCGATACGTGCGGCCTCGAGGACCTGAACGACCCCACGTCGCGCGACCTCGGTGCCTGCGTCGCGAACGTGCCGACGTGCATGAATACCGCGGATTGCAAGAGCGACACCTACGCCACGCCCGCCGCGCCGATCGCCGAGCTCCCAGGCGGCAGCGCGGCCCTGGTCGGCGTGATCCAGGCGGCCCAGCCCGATGGCAACACCCCTACCGAGCCTGCGCTCACCGGCGCGATCAAGGCTGCGAGCGACTGGGCCACCGCGCACCCCGACCATCAGGTCATCACGGTGCTGGCGACCGACGGCTCGCCGACGCAGCACGCGGGCGCCGGCAATGCCCTGGCTTGCGTGCCGGTCGAGGTCGACGCGGACATCATCCGGGTATTTCAAGTGGCGGCAGCCGGTAAGGCGGCCACGCCGTCGATCTCGACCTTCGTGATCGGTGTCATGGGGCCGCAGGACATCGCGTCCCCCATCATCCTGGATTCGATCGCCCAGTCCGGCGGTACCGGCCAAGCCTTCATCGTGGACACGGCGGGCAACGTGAACGCGCAGTTCCGCTCAGCGCTGAACGAGATTCGAGCGGGCCGGCTCTCCTGCGAGCTACTGGTCCCCAAGCCGGCCGCCGGCAAGACCCTCGACTTTCACGAGGTCAACGTCGTGTTCGACGACGGCACCGGCCCCAAGGACCTCGACTACTACGCCGACGAAGCCGCATGCGCCGGCAAGGCCGGCTGGCACTACGACGTCGACCCGGACGCCGGCGGCGGTACCCCAACCCGCATCGTGGCCTGCCCCTCGACGTGCGGTGCCTTCGGGAAGGTGGCGCAAGGCTCGGTTTCCATCAAGCTCGGCTGCACGACGCGCGTCCCGCTGAAGTAGCCGCTTGCGGCGGCACTGAAATCCCGCGCAGTACTCGAGAAAAATCAGCATCGAGATCGGTCCGAACCCTTGCCTGGTGGGGGGGCCTTTGCTACGAAGCGCGTCCCCTCAGCCGACCCACTTTCACGGTGGGTCAGCCAGCCGCCAAACGGGCGGCGCGCGGCGGGTGCCTCCCTCGGGAGGAACCTCTCATCGCCGCGGCCCCCGGTGGCGGATGTCGGAGCGCCGGCAGTCGTCGCTCCGGGGGTCGACAAGTCTCACGGAGAAACTGTCGCCATGATTAGCAACGCAAAAGCCAACTACCAGAGGATCAGTCCGCGCAAGGCGCGCATGATTGTGGACTTGATCCGGGGGCGTGACGCAAGCGAGGCTCTGCAAATCCTCGACTTCACCTTCAAGGCCGGCGCGCCTTTCGTGAAGAAGCTGCTGGCGAGTGCGCTCGCCAATGCCCAGCAGAAGAATCCCAGCATCGACGTCGACACGCTCTACGTGAGCCGCGCGTCCGCCGACAAGGGACCGAACTCGCATCTCCGCCGCTGGCGGCCGCGCGCACAAGGTCGCGCGACCCAAATCCAGAAGGGCGTGACCCACATCAACATCGAGCTGGACCAGCGCTAAGGCGCTCAGCCAGCTGCAGCCAAGAGTAAACCATGGGACAAAAGACTCATCCTTATGGCTTCCGTCTAGGTGTCATCAAGACCTGGACCAGCAAGTGGTACGAAGACAAGCAGTACCAAGACTGGCTGCACCAAGACATCCGCATCAAGCGGGCCGTCAAGGAGTACCTGTACAACGCGAACGTCGCGTCCGTAGAGGTCGAGCGTGCCGCCAACAAGGCCAAGATCATCGTGTACACGGCGCGTCCGGGCATGGTGATCGGCAAGGGCGGCAAGGGCATCGAGATCCTCAAGACGGGTAACCTCGACACCGCCGCCAAGGGTGAGACCAAGTTCGCCGGCGTGCAGTCGTTCACCTCGAACGAGGTGTTCATCGACGTGCAAGAGGTGCGCAAGGCCGAGACCAACGCGCAGCTCGTCGCCGAGAACATCGCCACCCAGCTCGAGCGTCGTATCGCCTTCCGCCGCGCCATGAAGAAGGCGCTGCAGACCGCGATGAAGTTCGGTGCCAAGGGCGTGCGCGTCCGCTGCGCCGGTCGCTTGGGCGGTGCTGAAATGGGTCGCGTCGAGACCTACCGCGAGGGTCGCGTGCCGCTGCACACCCTGCGCGCCGACGTGGACTTCGGCCTGGCCGAGGCCCGCACCACGTACGGCACGATCGGCGTCAAGGTTTGGATCTTCAAGGGTGAGGTTTTGCAGCGCAAAGCCCGCCGTATTCCGGAGTGATGCGCCATGAGCCAGATGTCTCCCAAGCGGACCAAGTTCCGCAAGCAGCAGAAGGGTAAGAACCGCGGCGTGGCCTGGAAGGGCTCCGACGTGTCGTTCGGCGACTTCGCGCTGCAGGCCGTCGACCACAGCTTCATCACCGCCCGTCAAATCGAGGCGGGTCGTATGGCGATTCAGCGCCACGTGAAGCGCGCGGGCAAGCTCTGGATCCGCATCTTCCCGGACAAGCCCATCACCAAGAAGCCGCTCGAAGTCCGCATGGGCTCCGGCAAAGGCGGCGTCGAAGGCTGGGTGGCCGTGGTCAAGCCCGGTCGCGTGCTGTTCGAGATCGCCGGCGTTCCGGAAGCGGATGCGCGCCAGGCGTTCAAGCTGGCGGCCAGCAAGTTGCCGCTCGACACCAAGTTCCTGGTGCGAGGAGCCCTGTGATGAAAGCCAAGGACCTGCGTGAGCGGTCGACCGAGGACCTCGCCGAGCTCAAGGCGACGATGTCCAAGGATCTGTTCTCTCACAAGATGAAGAACTTCACCGGTCAGCTCGACGACACGAGCCTGATTGCGAAGACGCGCAAGGATATCGCGCGCATCGAGCTCTTGCTCAGCGAGCGTGCCGCCAAAGGAGCCAAGTCGTGAGCGAGAGCGCAAACGAGTCGACAAACAAGGGTTCGCCCGTCTACCGCCGCAAGCTCATCGGTCGCGTTTCGAGCGACAAGATGGACAAGACGGTGGTGGTCGAGGTCGTGCGCTTCAAGCGCGACAACATGTACAAGAAGTACGTGCGTGTGCGTAAGAAGTACAAGGCGCACGACGAGACCAACCAGTACAAGACTGGTGACCGCGTCGAGATCGAAGAGCACCGTCCGCTGTCGGCCGAGAAGCGCTTCATCGTGACCCGCCTGATCAACCGCCCGGCGCAGGAGCTCGGTATCAAATGATCCAGGTTCAGACGTTTCTCGACGTCGCCGACAACTCCGGCGCCAAGCGCGTGCAGTGCATCAAGGTGCTGGGCGGCTCGCGTCGCCGCTACGCGCACCTGGGCGACGTGATCGTCGTCAGCATCAAAGAGGCTCTGCCCGGCAGCAAGGTGAAGAAGGGCGATACGGCCAAGGCCGTCGTCGTTCGTACCGCGCGCGAAGCTCGCCGCACCGACGGCAGCTACATCAAGTTCGACGACAACAGCGCGGTGTTGATCAACGCCCAGCTCGAGCCGGTCGGAACCCGCATCTTTGGACCGGTTGCCCGCGAGCTCCGCGGCAAGAAGTTCATGAAGATCATCTCGCTGGCGCCGGAGGTGCTGTGATGAACCGCCTCCTCGTCGGTACGGAAGTCATCGTCGTTCGCGGTAACGACAAGGGCAAGCGCGGCAAGGTTGCGCGCCTGCTCAAGGACAAGAACCGCGTGGTGGTCGAGGGCGTGAACCAGGTGAAGCGTCACCTCAAGCCCACGCCCCAACGCCAGGGCGGCATCTTGCAGGTGGAGGCCGCTTTGCCGGTCTCGCACGTCATGCCGGTGGACCCCGAGTCCGGCAAGCCGACCCGCGTTCGCGTCAAGGTCGAAGGCGACAAGAAGCAGCGCATCGCCAAGAGCGGCGCGGTGCTCGCGGTCGCGAAGGAGAGCTGAGCCATGTCCGAAACAGTGAATCCGCGGCTCCGCGACAAGTACAAGCAAGAGGTAGTTCCGGCGCTGATGAAGCGCTTCAGCTACACGAACGTGATGCAGGTGCCGCGCCTCAAGAGCATCGTGCTCAACATGGGCTTGGGCGAGGCCGTCGGTAACCCGAAGATGGTCGATGCGGCCGTCGTCGAGCTGACGCAGATCACCGGTCAGAAGCCGGTCGTCACCAAGGCCAAGAAGTCGATCGCTACCTTCAAGCTACGTGAGGGTATGCCGATCGGCGCGAAGGTCACGCTGCGCCGCGAGCGGATGTGGGAGTTCTTCGACCGCCTCGTCACGCTCGGCCTGCCGCGCGTGCGCGACTTCCGCGGCACCAGCCCGAAGGCCTTCGACGGCGCGGGATGTACGCCGGCGTGGGCATGAACTTCGCGGG
>JBEHXA010000239.1:0-10682 GCA_048498935.1 Myxococcota bacterium | reverse complement strand
GGCGCTGGATGATCTGGTCGAGGCCCACGAAGGCGCCGCCGCAGATGAACAAGATGTTGGTGGTGTCGACCTGCAAGAAGTCTTGCTGCG
Organism: Myxococcota bacterium; assembly: GCA_048498935.1. Classification (GTDB taxonomy): domain Bacteria; phylum Myxococcota_A; class Polyangia; order Polyangiales; family Polyangiaceae; genus PMG-095. Next base: position 10,592 of record JBEHXA010000239.1, on the reverse strand, counting down.
GGTGCTTGCGGCCACCCTTCGGCGGCACGTTGGCGACCGTACCTTCGATGATCTTGAGCAGCGCTTGCTGCACGCCCTCACCCGACACGTCGCGCGTGATCGAGGGGTTGTCGCTCTTGCGGCTGATCTTGTCGATCTCGTCGATGTAGACGATGCCGCGCTGTGCGCGCTCCACGTCGTGGTCGGCGTTCTGCAGCAGCTGAACGATGATGTTCTCTACGTCTTCACCGACGTAGCCCGCTTCCGTAAGCGTGGTCGCGTCCGCGATCGCGAACGGCACCTTGAGGATCTTGGCCAGCGTCTGCGCGAGCAGCGTCTTGCCGCTGCCGGTCGGGCCGAGCAGCAAGATGTTGCTCTTGCCGAGCTCGACGTCCTCGCTCTGCACCTTGGAGTCGATGCGCTTGTAGTGGTTGTAGACAGCAACCGAGAGGACCTTCTTGGCGCGGTCTTGCCCGACTACGTAGTCGTCCAAGATCGCCTTGATCTCGGACGGCTTCGGCATCGGATCCGAGCCGCCGGTGGGCTCGTCCTTCTCGACCTCTTCGGCGATGATGTCGTTACAAAGCGCGATGCACTCGTCGCAGATGTAGACGGTGGGACCCGCGATGAGCTTTTTGACTTCCTTCTGCGATTTTCCGCAGAAGGAGCAGCACAGGTTCCCGTTCGATTCGTCTCGCCTTCTCTCCACTGTTTGCTCTCTCGCCCTGCTGGATGTCGGGATTATCGTTTCGGAATTCGTGAAATTGTAAGTCCCCTCGCTACCAGTCGCAAGGTTCTGCTCAGGCCTTCGGTTACCTACACCTATGCGGCCCTCGCCGGCGCGGCCTAAGTGCGCACCGGTCGGACGACGGCTGAAGCAGGAGCCCGTGCGCGGGTCCCGGCGCCACACGAAACGCCAAGACCCTAGCGATTACGGGCTGATAAGCCAAAGCCCCTCGAATCTGTTTGAGGTTTGACAACCTCCAACAGCTTTCAGGATTTTTCGACCTTCTTCTTGTGCTCGAAGATTTCGTCGATGATGCCGTACTCTTTGGCCTGCTGCGCGCCCATGTAGAAGTCGCGCTCGATGTCCTTGGCCAACTCGTCACGGTTCCGGCCCGTGCTCTTGGCCAGGATGTCGGTCAGCACATCCTTCATGTGACGAATTTCACGCGCCTGGATCTCGATGTCCGTGGCCTGGCCGCGAGCGCCGCCGAGCGGCTGGTGAATCATGATGCGCGAGTGCGGGAGCACGAAGCGACGGCCCTTCATGCCGGCGCCCAGCAAGACCGCACCCATGCTGGCGGCCTGACCGACGCAGATCGTGCTCACGTTGCAGCGCACGTACTGCATGGTGTCGTAGATGGCGAGGCCAGCCGTGACAACACCGCCCGGCGAGTTGATGTAGAGCTGGATGTCCTTATCGGGATCCTCGCTCTCCAAGAACAAAAACTGGGCGATGATGATGTTGGCGACGTCGTCGTCGACCGCGCTGCCCAGGAACACGATGCGGTCCTTCAGCAGGCGAGAAAAGATGTCCCAGGTGCGCTCGCCGCGGTGCGTGGTTTCCACCACGTGCGGGTAGATGATGTTCGCTTCGGGACGGGTGTTCACCCGCTCCAAGATGTCCATCGCCTGGGCACGCGTTTCAGGTCGTGAATTTTTCATTTTTGCGCTCCGCTGGTGCCCTCGGCCCTTCGCGGCCTCCTCGATTGAACCACAGCGTGCGCCCGGCCTCGCCGGGTTTCTTCACACGCGCCTCCGTGTCGATCGTGATCTGATGGTGCCAAGACGGCTAACCATATTCCATCTTTTGGGGCCCCTGCCCCAAAAGATCATCCGGCCAAACGGGTAGGCCGGGTCGACGAGCGTCACACTTCTTCGATCTTGGCCTTGGACTCGATGATGTCCAGGACCTTGTTTTCCAAGATCATGCCGATCAGCATCTCGCGCTTCTGCTGGTCCTTGTACTGGGCTCGCACCTTGGCCAGGTTCTGCCCGGTCTGCTCGGCCAACTCCTTGAGACCGTTCTCGATCTCCTCGTTGCCGATGACGATGCCTTCCTTCTTGGCGATCTCGGCCATGAGCAGGCCGGCCCGCACCTTGATCTCGCTGTCCTCGACCAATTTGCCGCGGAGCTCGTCGCCCAGGCCCGTCACGCGCTGACCCTGGCTGCGAGCGCGGGTCAGGATTTCCTGCTCGGTCAGGCGCATTTGGCGCTCGACCAGCGAGGGGGGCACCGGGACCGGGTTGGCCTTCACCAGCTCCAGCACCAGCTGCTCGGCGAGCGAGTTGTCGCTCTGCTCCTTGGCCTGAGCCTCGAGCTTCTTCTTGATGTCTTCCTTCAGGGCCACGAGCGTCTCGAACTCACCCACGTCCTTGGCGAACTCGTCGTCGGCCGCCGGGAGCACGCGCTCCTTCAGGTCCTTGAGCGTGATCGCAAACTTCGCGGTCTTGCCACGGAGCTTGGGGTGCGGGTGCTGCGCCGGCATCGGCACCTCGGCCGAGGCGGTGTCGCCCACGCTCTTGCCGAGCACGGCCTCGTCGATCTGCGCGAGCAGCGTGCCGCCGCCGAGCTCGACCTGAAAGTCGGTGGCGCCGGCGTCTTCAATCGTCTCGTCGTCGACCGACACCACGAAGTCGATGCTGGCCTGGTCACCGGCGGCGCTGGCGCGCGCGGCCTTCGGGGGCTCCCAAGTAGAGTGAGCGCGGCGCACCGCCTCGAGCTCCTTCTCGATCGCTTCATCGGCGACCGCGACCTTGGTGCGCTTGGCGGGCAGTGCCTCGTAGCTCACGCCGGTGATCTCGGGCAGCACCTCGACGCGCGCCTTGTACGAGAACGGCTTGTTCTCTTCGACGCCCTGCGCTTCGACGGCGGGCGACGTGACCGGCTGCAACTTTTGATCGGTGACGGCCTGCGGGAAGGTCTCGTCGACGAGCTTTTGGGCGACGTCGGCCGCGATGCGCGCGCCATAGAGGTGCGTGAGCACTCGGCGCGGCGCCTTGCCGGGCCGGAACCCGCGCACCTTCGCGCTGCGCGCCACCTGCGTGTACGCCTTTTCGAGCTCCGTCGTGACTCGACCGACGCCCACCTCGACGTCGAACTCCACCAACACCGGGCTCAGCCTCTGAACGTTGACTTGCATCTCGACCATGACAGCGGCGGCAGACCTTACATGCCGCGCGCACAACGTCAACGCTTTCGCCTGAAAAAACAGCGCGAAAGAATAAACAGGAGAGCCGCGTCTCGTCGCGTCGCCCGCACGGACAAAAAAAGCGGACCCCGCTCGGAGGCAGCCGAGCGGGGTCCAAACGTCCCGGGAGAGGGACTTGATTGTCGCGTGGGCGGCTGGGGCTGAGCCCCATCCGCAAACGTCGACTGGAAGTTCAGTCGTCTTCCTGTTCGGCGGCCCACAGCTTGGCCTCGAACGGGTCGAGATCGAAATCGAGCTCCTGCGCGCCGGTCGACTCGATCTCGTCGGACGAGGACCAGCCAATGCGCATGTCGGGTCGCAGCGTGTCGCGCTCGAAGTCAGCGAAAGTGGAGTAGTTCTTGGGCGAAGCCATGGGGTCGGGAGTCTCCTTGTCGGGGGGCTCAGTGACAGGAACGAGGGCGGAGGCGTGGGGCCGGAAGCGGGACGACGCGGGCCGGAGCAGGCGTGCCCTGGGTGACGAAGAACCCCCGCTCCAGAATCCGTTCCCGGGCCCCTGCGCCCGCCCGATCGCCCTCTTCGCAGAGGGCAGTGGCGAGCCGGTCACGTAAGGAGGAATGCTGAGCTGAAGTCCGTCGTTCCAAGGAAGCCTACTCACACCTACATCTACTCACACAGTACGACAGCACCCTACGTCATCCAAAAAATCCGGGGCGGTTCCGCACACTTCGATAAGGCAAGCCTCGGATTACCCGCGAAACCGCGCCTCTCGCTCCCGAGTGATTCGGCGAGAACGCGGTGCGGGGCGCGCACTTCCCAACCCTTCTGGTAGGGTCCGCGCCGAGCATGAGCGGACGGCCGAGCATCATCGCGATCGCCAATCAAAAAGGCGGCGTCGGCAAAACCACCACGGCCGTGAACCTGGCCTCCAGCCTGGCGGCAGCCGAGCGGCGTGTGCTGCTCGTCGACATGGATCCTCAGGGCAACGCCTCGAGCGGCGTCGGGGTGCGCCCCGGCACGACCGAGCGCACCCTCTACGACGCCCTCATTGGCAGCTCGTCGCTCGAGGGCGTCGTTCAGAAGACGCCCCAAGCGACGCTGGATCTGGCGCCGGCGACCCAGGATTTGACCGCCGTCGAATACGAGCTGTTCGACCAAGATCGCGGGACGCACCTGCGCTCGGTGCTGCGCGAGGGTGCCGGCAACTACGAGTTCGTGATCATCGACTCGCCCCCTTCCCTCGGCGTGCTGACGCTGAACGTGCTGGTAGCGGCCGAGCGCGTCGTCGTGCCGCTGCAACCGGAGTACTATGCGCTCGAGGGCATCACGTACCTGATGGCGACCATCGATCGCGTGCGAGCTTCGCTCAATCCCGAGCTGACCGTTGAAGGCATCGTGCTCACTATGTGGGATCCGCGCAATCGCCTCGCGCACCAGGTGGCGGATGAAGTGCGCAAGCACTTCCGCGTCTTCGACTCGATCATTCCGCGCAACGTGCGCCTCTCGGAAGCGCCGTCCCACGGTTTGCCCGCGCTGCTCTACGACGTGGGCAGCAAGGGCGCGCAGGGCTACTTGAGCTTGGCGCACGAGCTGCTCGGGGTGCCGGCGTGAACGACCCGAAGAAGCCGCTGCGCGGGCTCGGTCGCGGCCTCGACGCGCTGTTGCCGGCGCGCATGCCCGCCCCCGCGGAGCGCGCGAGCACTCCCGGCGCCCCGGCAGCGCCGAGCTACGGCGAGGGCAACGTCTTCTCCTGCCCGATCGACAAGATCGTGCCGCAGCGGGGACAGCCTCGTCAGCACTTCGACAGCGAGAAGCTCGACGAGCTGGCGTCGTCGCTGCGTGAGCACGGCTTGCTCGAGCCGCTCGTGGTGCGGCGTCGCCCGGGCGCCGACGACTTCGAGCTGATCGCCGGCGAGCGTCGCTGGCGCGCCGCGCAGCGCGCCGATTTGAAACAGGTGCTGGTCGTCGTGCGCGACGTCTCGGCCCGCGACGCGTTCGAGCTAGCGCTGATCGAGAATATTCAGCGCGAAGATCTCGATCCCATCGAGTTTGCCGAAGCGATGGATCGCTTGGTCAAAGAGCACGGCTACACGCAAGACACGCTCGCCCAGCGTGTCGGGAAGGATCGCTCCACGATCGCCAACGCGCTCCGGCTCTTGCGCTTACCGGCCAACGTGCGCGAGCGCGTGGTGATGGGCGAGCTCTCGGAGGGCCATGCGCGCGCTTTGCTGGGCTCGCCCGACGATAAGCAGCTTTCCGAGCTGGCCGAAAAAGTCGTGCGCGGGCGTCTGAGCGTGCGTCAGACGGAAGCACTCGTCCGCTCGGCGAAGGACGGCAAGACGACTATCGGCGGACGTCCTGCAGGCAAAGAGAAGCCTGCCAACGTGCGTGATCTGGAGACGCGTCTGAGCAAGCGATTGGGTACGAAAGTCGAAGTGCGCGAGCGCGACGGCAAAGGCGAGATCCTCGTCAAATACGCGAGCTGGGACGAACTCGACCGCATCCTCGACGTCATCCTGTGAGCTAGCTACCCGCGCGCAGGGCGAAAGCCCGAGCCCCGGAGCCGCCATTTTCCCACGCAGACTGGTGGCCTCGGGCATTAACCTAGCGTAGGTAGCGGTAACGGGAGATCGGTGATGGGAAAAAACAAGGTCGTGTGGTTCGTCGGCGTCGGGCTCGTGCTCGCTGCCTGCGGTGGGTCTTCGAAGGTTCCGAAGAAGGGCACTGAAACGTGCACGGCCGGGGAACGGACGTGCGACGGGCTCGACGTGCTGCTCTGCGACGACGACGGCAAAACGCAAACCGTCGACGAGACCTGCCTGCTCGCCTGTGAAAGCGGTGCATGCCTGGACGGCGGCACCGGCGGCGGCAACGGCACCGGCGGCAGCATGACTGGTTTCGGCGGCACCAGCGTGGGGGGCGTCTGCGAGCCTGACACCCAGTCTTGCGGTACCGACGGCATCTACGGTTGCGACGCGACTGGCTCCAGCTCATCGCTGATTGAAGCCTGTAACATTGGCACCTTCTGCGTGCTCGACGACAGCGGCGACCCTTCGTGCCAAGCGCTCGCTTGCAATCCGAACGGGCCGATGTGCGACGGCGACGTCGCGACCGTGTGCAAGGCCGACGGCTCCGGTCCGCTCCCCGGCGGCAAGTCGTGCGCCGACATCAATCAGTCGTGCTCGCAGGGTGTGTGTCGCGACTTCTCGTGCGACCCCGGCCAGAAGGTGTGCAAAGGCGGCGACGTCTACCTGTGCAATCCGGACGGCGCCAGCGCTGCGCTGCTCGCCGACTGCAACGCCGCACAGGTCTGTGATGGCACGGTAGCTGCTTGCCGCTCCAAAGTGTGTGAAGTCGGGTCGGTCGGCTGTGACGGCACCAAGGTCGTGTCTTGCAACGACTTCGGCAGCGAGTGGCTACCTCCGTCGCAAGATTGCGCGATGTCGGGCGCTGCCTGCGTGAGCGGATCCTGCAAGGAAAAGACCTGCACGCCCAACACCAAGTTCTGCCAGAACAACGACGTATACAGCTGCGACATCAACGGCGTCAGCAGCACGATCTACCAGACGTGCACGCAGAGCTATTACCACTGCGAGACGTACGGCATGGGCACGGCGTACTGCCAGCCCAACACGTGCACCTCGGGCCAGCCGGTGTGCGACGGCAACATCCTCAAGACGTGCACCGCCGACGGCAAGCTGCCGGCGACCGGCACGGACTGCACGACGGACGGCAAGTACTGCGACCCGTTCTCGCTCAAGTGCCAGACCAAGCTCTGCGAGCCGAACACCACTTACTGCAAGAACGGCGACATCTACTACTGCAACGACTTCAACAACGAGTACCAGCAGCAGCAGTGCCTGTCCGATACGGTCTGCAAGAAGAGCGGTGACATCGTCTCGTGCGTACCCTTGCTCTGCCAACCGAGCGAGACGGGCTGCGTCGGCAACAAGATCGGCACGTGCGCCGAAGACGGCGGCAGCCTCGCCACCACGAGCCAAGACTGTGCCGCGACCACCACGGTGTGCACCACCGCCGGTATCTGCGCGGCGACGGCGGTCGACACACTGGGCCTCTCGGAGGACGCCACCACCGCCTCCGCCGGCACGGTGATCGGCGACGCAATCGAGGTGCACTCGGCGCGCAAGGTGACCTCGATCGAAGCGAACCTGGTACTAGCCTCGGCCCGCGAGCTGCGCTGGGTCATCTACGAGCAGAGCGGCTTCAACTGGATCGCCCGCGTCGACCAAGTCGTGCCGAACCAAAGCGGCAACGGCTACGTGAGCTCGGGCCCGCTCAACTACACGCTCAAGGCGAACAAGCGTTACCTGTTCGCGGTCGCGGTGAGCGGCGGCAATTTCATTACCTACTACGACACCGCGCCGTACGACACCAAGACCTCATTCGGCAGCATCGTGGGCAGCGTGAACAACGGCTACTCCGCGAATTTGCCGGCGGATTACTACAGCGACGTTCTCTATCAAATGCGCATCACGACCGTGCTTCCATAGCTTGCGTGAAGCATGAGTTGGATGCCGCCGTCATCGGCGGCGGCGTAGTCGGATTGGCCTTCGCCAGGGCGCTAGCCCTGGCGGGGCGCGAGGTGACGCTGCTCGAGGCCGACGGGCGCCTCGGCAATCACACCAGCTCGCGCAATTCCGAGGTCATCCACGCGGGCATCTATTACCCGCAAGGCTCGCTGAAGGCGCGCCTCTGCGTCGCCGGCAAGCACCAGCTGTACGACTACTGCGTGCGCGCTGGGGTGCCGCATCGTCGGATCGGCAAGCTCATCGTCGCCACGCGCGACGACGAGGTAGCCGCGCTCGAAGGCATTTTACGGCACGCGCTGGCGAGCGGCGTGAGTGACCTGGAGTGGGTGGAGGCCGGCTCGATTCGACAGCTAGAGCCGGCCGTTACGGCCGTGCGAGCGCTGTTTTCGCCTTCCACCGGGATCATCGACAGCCACGGCTTGATGAGTGCGCTCCGCCGCGACGCAGAAGCGGCCGGGGCCGTCGTCGTCTTGAACAGCCCCGTGCTCGGCGGGCGCGTCACCCCGGCGGGCATCGAGCTTTCCATCGGTGGTAGCGAGCCGTCGGTCGCCGTCTGCCGAACGGTCATCAACGCCGCCGGCCTGCACGCCCAAACCATCGCCCGCTCCATCACTGGCATCCCGGTCGCAAGCATCCCCGGTCAGTACTTCGCCAAGGGCCATTACTTCACGCTCGCCGGTCGCTCACCGTTCAACCACCTCGTCTATCCCGTGCCCGTGCCGGGCGGCCTTGGTGTTCACGTCACGCTCGACCTCGCCGGCCAAACCCGCTTCGGTCCCGACGTTTCCTGGCTCGACTCGGTCGACTACGGCTTCGACGAGAGCCGGAGCGCTTCGTTTTACGACGCTATCCGCCGCTACTACCCCGCCCTCGCCGATGGCGCCCTGCAGCCCGGCTACACCGGCATTCGCCCCAAGCTCGGCGGAGCAGGCACCGCAGCCAGCGACTTCGTCGTGCAAACCGAGGCGGAGCACGGCGTGCCGGGGCTCATCAATCTCTATGGCATCGAGTCTCCAGGGCTAACGGCTTCACTGGCTCTGGCAGAGCACGCATTGGCGCTCACCTGAGCGATGCTGGCGCCGCTTCAGCGCCCTTCGCGACGCGCAGTGAGCTGCGGCCCTCAAGGGCTGGAAGACCAAACGACCCAGGCGTTCCACGCGCCGTGCAGGAAGATACCGGGTAGGAGGCTGCCGGATTGGCGGCGAACCCAACCGAGAGCCAAGCCGAGTGCGAAATGGGTAACGAGGATTGCGGGGCTCAAGTGTGCAGCTGCAAATAAGGCGGCTTGCACGACCCACGCCTCGGTCCCGGTGAGCACCAGCTCCAGCTTGGGCTGCAGCAGGCCGCGAAACAGCACTTCTTCGGTGATCGGGGTCACCACCGCCAGCGCGAGGTAGCCGATCCATACCGGCCAATGGTCGCGGACGTACGAGTCGAGGTAAGCGTCCCACATCTGAAAGCCGAGCCAATGCTCGAGCACCCAGAACGCCAGCAACACGATCGGCGCGGTGATCAGCGCGACCAGCAGCGTGTGCCCAGTGTGGCGCAGGGTGGGCAGCTTGAACGCGGCGCCCACCAACGTGCGATTGTTGAGCGCGCCGCCGAGCGAGATGCACGCAAATGCGAGCGTCGCAACGACATCGACCGCCGCCGAATCCCCGGCGACCCGTATCATGATCGCGACCGCAACCGAGACGACGAGCGGCAGGCCGCACAACCAACCGAGCTCGCGAAATAGCCCGTCACTGTCGAACGGGGCGCGTTCGGAGCGCGGAGGAACCGTGGAGACGCTAGCTACGAGCCCGTCAGGCCGTTCGATCGCAGCGCCGCAATGGCGACAAAACCGGGCGCTGCTGCGAATGGCGCGGCCGCAAGCGCCGCACGGCGTCGTTCCGCTCACGTCGGGAGCTCGAACTTGCGCGCCGTGAACGCCGAGTGAATCCCCTTCACCAGCGCGGCTATTACGAAAATTTTGACGAGGACCCCCTGGGCGAGAGTTTTTGGGTCCGCCATGCCGTTGGCCACGATCAAAGTGACGTAGATGCCGAACGCGGTGATGGTCGCCGGCAAGAGAGCGCGCTTCGACCAATACCAAAGCCCGAGCATCACCGCCGCCAGGAACACGTTCAGGCCGAGCAGCTGGTACGGCTCGCGGTGGATCGCCGCTCGCAGCTCACCCACCGTTTTGGCCCCCGCCGTCTCCTCCAATAACAGCTCGGAATCGGCCGCCGCAGCGAGGTTCACGAGCGCCTTTTCTGCCTGACTTTGCGCCAAGAAGAAGAACGCAACGCCCCCCAGCAAGAACATGACGGCCAAGACCACCATTGTCGTTCGCGCGCTCTTCGCATGCTTGTCGTAATTGCCGCGCGCCGCCTCGCGATCCCACAGCTGTTGCGCCATCGCCTGCTTGGCCGCGTCGGTTACCCGCGCCCCGCAGGCCTCACAAAACTCGTCCCCGTCCCGCAACACCTTGCCACAAGCCCCACACGGTACTGACACCATAACCCCCAAGACTAGCTCGCCTCCCGCACTCACGACCACCAAGAAAACGCCACCCGAACATTCACGCAGGATTTGCTTCGCTAGTCATCCGTAGCTAGCCGCTGAGCGCTTGCACCAAACGTTCTACCAACGGCCACTCTGCCGGGTGCATTTTCACTTTCGCACTTTCCAGGTTGAAGTACCGAGCCCTGTCGACCTCGGGGAATTCGCGCTTTTTCCCTGAGCGCGGCGGCCACTCGATCGAGAAGGTGTTGCTGCGAAAGCCTGCCAACTCGAGGTCGCCGCGGAGGGCCCAGGCGTGGATGAGCTTACTCCCCTTGTTTTTCACGGTGCCGAGCTGGAGGGGCGTGCCGGTGGGAGGAGCCATGCCGAGCTCCTCGGAGAATTCCCGAAGCGCGGCGGCGAGCGG
>JBEHXA010000238.1:0-10703 GCA_048498935.1 Myxococcota bacterium | reverse complement strand
AGCTCGCGCGCCATCTGTTCGAACTTCTGCCACAGAGCGTCCTTGCACTGGAACGTGCGCTGGGTCTTCTTGTTCGAATCCGCCGTCATTGCTGTTCTACTTCTTCGCGGCTCCGCGCTTCTCCATCGCCGGCTTGACGCAGTGCTCGACGAAGTCGCCCAGCGTCGTCACTTCTTTCGTCTCTGAACCCTTGTCGGTCTGGACGTCGCACTTCCAGTCGCAATCCTTGGCGTCCGCCTTGCACTTGGGGGTCGCGGTGCGATCCGAGGTGTAGCGCGAAATCTTCGGCACATCCGCCGCGGTTCCGACGTTGTAGTAGTAGCCGAGCGCGGTGAGGCGCGACTGCACCGACCCGCTGGCAGCGTACTTTTCCGCTACTTCAGCGGGGGCGGGCGTGCCCTTCATGTTGGCGATCAGCAGGCCGTACTTGAGTGGCTCGGTGATGGCCATGTTGCTCGCGCCCGAGATCTTGGTGAAGAACTCGGGTAGCTGAGGCGTCTCGCTCATTTTCAAGACGAGCTCTGCCGCGACCCAGCGGACCTTCCAGTTCTCGTCCTTGAACAGGTCGTAGAGCTTTTCGATCACGAGCGGTCGGGGGAGCTCACCGATGCGTTGCAGCGCGATGTCGCGCACCGCGTCGGGCGTGTCGCTGGCACCCGCGATGGCCAGGATGGCCTTGGCATGCTCGGCGTTGTTCTTGTCCAGGTTGCCTTGCAGCGCGGCGACGGCCGCCGCCCGGCGCTTCGGATCCTGGTTCTTGTCCTGGGCGAAGGCGAGCAGGAAGGCGACGACCGGCTTGCCGCCGACCTTCTTCATCGACGCGAACACCTTCGACAGCTCTTCTTCCTGGAACTTGGCGAGCTGCGCCTGAAACTGCGCCGGGCTCGGGTTCAGCTTCGAGGCCTTGTTGGCAGCCTCGACGCCTGGCGCTTTCTGCTTGATCCACTCGGCCGAGTTCACCTCTTTGGCCACGGCCACGAGCTTTTCGCTGGCCTTGGCCTTGGTGGCCTCGTCGCCGAAATCGGCGATCATCTGCGAGATGCGGTCGATTTTCTGCGCGCCCGGCGCGATCAGATCGGGCAGGGAGCGGACGCCGTCGGCCTTCAGCTCGCGGAGCACCTGCTCCATGCCGAACATCTGCGACGTGTCGTCTAGGCGATCGGCGAAGTTGGTCGCCGTCCAGCTGGCGAGCGTCGTCTTCAAGCTCTTGCGCAGCGCCTCGTCGGTGAGGAGCGCTCCGTCTTCATGTGTCAGCAACGCAAACGCCGCATCCTTGTAAGGGATCGTCGGATCCGCGACGGCCTGTCCAGCCTGGGCGGCTGGCAGCGGCTTCTGCATCTCTTCTTCGAGCTTCGGCACCAGACGCGTGACGATCGCGCCGCGCGCAGCTGGCTGCATTTGCGCCAGCGCGTCGATCAGACCCGGCTGCTCGTCGGTGCCCTGAATACCGATGCGACGGCCACCGCGGGGTTTCATGCTGACCAGGGTGAGGGCCGCCTCAACCCGCAAATCCATCGCGTACTTTTCGTGGGTGAGCACGGCTACCAGCTTGCGCGGACCTTGCGACTTACTCGCCCAAGCCTTGATGTTGCCGCTATCCGTGCGGCACGCAGTGGTTCCTGCAGCCAGCGCACCGAGCAGCACGAAGGTCGACAGGAACCGTCCGCGCATCATTCTCTTTGAATTTCGCTGTGTTTGGCCGTGTCCCATCATGGAGTTTTGTGCCCCTGCGTCGAAAGACCCGCCATCGTACTCTCGCGTGCGAGCGAGACTCAAGCTCGTGGGGCAGAGGGGCTGCCGCTTACGGAAGTGCGCGGGGGTGCTCAGTAAAGGGGACGCTCGCCAGGTCGTCATACTTGCGCCTTACTGGTAGGGTGATGTAGGTAAAGGTAAACAAGATGGGCGTGCGACTCTTTTCCGCCAGAAACGCCGCTGCCGCAGGCTCGGGCGCGTGGGGCGCCAGTCCCGCTCGCGCTGGTTCTACTGAATCGGGCGAGCGGCCGGATGGGTCCGGGTTTCACGGGCGCCTGCTCGAAGCGGCCGCGCTGCTGCTGTTCTTCGCGGCTGCGTTCCTCGCGCTCTCGCTATCGAGCTTCAAGGTCGACGCCTTCGATCCCAGCCAGCGCGGGGCCGACCTGGCCGGCGCCACGGGCGCGCTGGTCGCGGGCGTCCTCATTCAAGGCTTTGGGGTCGTGGCCTGGCTCGTGCCGATCGATCTCGTGCTCCTCGGCGCGCCTCTGTTCCGAGGGCGGGTCCCCGGCAACCTCGGCTACCGCATCGCGGCCGACGTGCTGGTCGGGGTCGTGCTGTCGGCGCTCGTGCAGGTAACTGCGCCCGAGCTGACCGCGTTCGGCTCGATGTCGGCTGCCGGCAACGTGGGCATGCTTTTCGGCGAGCTCTCGCGCCAAGCCTTCTCGACCTTGGGCTCCTTCTTGGTTGGCCTGACCTGCGTCGGGCTCTTGCTGATCGGTCGCAGCAGCTTCTCCTTCATCGAGTGGTGTCAGCGCACCTCGGATTGGTCGGCGCTGCTCGTGCGGCGTCTCCTCGAGTTGTTCGGCCGAGCTCACGCAGCTTGGACCAAGGCTCGCGCGCTTCGCCGCGCCGATCGCGAGGCGCTCACTCAGCGCGAGGCGCCGCGCATCGAGCTCCACGATCAGGACAAGGACGAAGCCATCCTGATGCACCTCGAAGAAGAGGAAGATCCGGATTGGCTACCGCTGGACGCGACCGGGGAGCCGCCGCTGGCGCTCTCGGAAGCGCTCCGCGCCGGGCTCGCCGATCGCACGGCGCTTGCCAGCTTGGAGCAGGAAATCCTCACGGGTTCGCCGCCCAAGGCGCAGCCGCGCGAGCAACCGACCAAGCCTGTGGTCGTCGAGCGTGTCGAGCGTCCGGAACGCGCCGCCAAGCCGGCCGCCAGCGAGCCCGCGCAAAAGCCCACGCCGGAGCCGAACGAAGACGCGGAGCCGCCGGTCGCCGCCAAGCCTGCGCGAGCGCCCGAGCCCCCGCCTGGCGAGCCCAAGATCGTGGCGAGCAACCCGGCCGCCGAAGTGAAGAAGGCGCGCGGCGCCGAGAAGGCGCACAAGCGCGGCGAGTTCCGGCTCCCTGCGTCCACCTTGTTCGAGCCGCCGAGCGAGCAAGCGCCCGAGATCGATCGCACCAAGATCCTCGAGCACGCCGAGCAGCTCGAGAAAACACTGCGCGACTACGACGTCTCCGGCAAGGTCGTCGAGATCCATCCCGGACCGACCGTCACCACCTATGAAGTGACGTGCGAAGCAGGCACGAAGGTCAGCCGTGTGGCGGGCTTGGCCGACGATCTCGCGCTCGGCCTGTCGCGCAAGGTGCGCATCATCGCGCCGATCCCGGGCAAGAGCCGCATCGGCTTCGAGCTGCCCAACGACGAGCGCATCCCGGTCAACTTGCGCGAGCTGATCGAAGACCAACGCTTCGAAAAGCTGTCGGAAAAGGCGCCGCTGCCCGTAGTGCTGGGGCGCGACATCGTCGGCGCTCCGTTTTACGCAGACTTGGCGTCGATGCCGCACGTGATCGTGGCGGGCGCGACCGGCGCCGGCAAGAGCGTCGGGCTCAACGTCATGCTCTCGAGCCTGCTGATGCGTCGAACCCCGCAAGAGCTACGGCTGCTCATGATCGACCCGAAGGTGGTCGAGCTCGCACCGTTCGACGGCATTCCGCACATGCTCTTGCCGGTGGTGACCGACATGAAGCAAGCGGCGACGGCCCTGCGTTGGGCGGTCGACGAGATGGAGCGTCGGTACCAGCTGTTCGCCAACGCCGGCACCAAGAACATCACCACCTTCAACGGCTGGGTCGAGAAGGTACGCCGCGGCGAGCTGCCGGCTCCGCGCGTCGACCAGGTGCAGGCGATCGACGCCGACGGCGAGACCGTCACGGTGCCGACCTCCAAGGACGCGGGAGACGGCGTGCTGCTTCCGGACCCGCTGCCTTACATCGTGGTCGTCGTCGACGAGTTCGCCGACCTGATGATGCAGCAGGGCAAGGAAGTCGAAACGTCGGTGGCGCGTTTGGCACAGAAGGCGCGCGCGGCAGGCATGCACGTGGTGCTGGCCACGCAGCGCCCGAGCGTCGACGTGATCACTGGCATGATCAAGGCGAACTTCCCCTCGCGCATCGGCTTTCGCGTGGCGCAAAAGGTGGATAGCCGGACCATCCTCGACGAGATGGGCGCGGAGCTGTTGCTCGGGCGCGGCGACATGCTGGTCAAGCTCAACGGCGCTACCGACACCCGTCGCGTGCAGTGCCCGTTCGTCAGTGAGGAAGAGGTCAGCGCGCTCACCGACTACCTGCGCGCGCAGGGCGCTCCCGAATACAACGACGCGATCTTGCGAACCGCCGAAGACGAGGAGCAAGAGGACGGGGGCGACGAGCCCTTGGACGCCCGCTACGACGAGGCCGTTCGCATCGTGGCCGAGACCCAGCGTTGCTCCACGAGCTGGCTGCAGCGCAAACTGACCATCGGCTACAACCGTGCTGCCAAGATCGTCGAAATGATGGAAAAGCGGGGCGTGGTCGGCCCGCCCAACGGTGCGAAGGACCGCGAGGTTTTCGTCCACGCGCAGTAACATGGTCGGGGGATTGCCCTGCGCCATGCGGGTTCGTGTAAAAGGCTGCTTTCAATGATCGATCCGGGGTCGCCCGAATTCCCAGCTGCGAAGGACGACGACGACGACGACGTGGCCTGGGGCCTGTCGACCGCGGCGGTGCAGTGGAAGCGCGGGTCCCGCGCCGACGCCGTGGTCTGGCTGAGGCGCGCCGTCGACGCGGCGGTCGCGGTGGGCGCGACCTGGCGTGCGGCCGAGCTGACGCGTCAAACCGATACGCTCGAAGCCTTCCTGGTCAACGGCCCCAGCGCGCCGGCGGAGCCCGAGGCCGTCATCGCGGAAGTGGAAGACTACGACGACAGCGACGTGATCGACGACGACGCGCTTTCGGTCCCGCCCGACGAAGACGTCGACGACGCCGAGGCGCCGCAACCGCTCAGCGCCGACGCTACCGACGAGACCACGGATATCACCCCTGAGGATATCGCTGCCGGTACTGCGGTCGACCTGGACGACGACGTCGAGGTGATCTCGGAAGACGACATCGCCGACGACGAGCTCGACGAGTCGGAAGCGCTGCCTCGCTTCGCCAGCGAAGCTCCCACCGCCGACCTGGTTCAGCCCGCGTTCAGCTCCGCTCCCGACGAGGTCGACGACGCCGAGCTGGAGCACGACTCCGAGCCCGACACGGTTTCCGAGCCGGAGCCGGCCTACGCCGCCGACGACGATCCGTCTCCGACGCCCTTGCGGATGGGCATCGTCGATGAGCTGCCTCCCGATTCCGAAAGCGAAGCGGAGCCGCTGCCCGATACGCTGAGCGAGCCGGAGCCGCTAGCCGATACGTTGAGCGAACCGGAGCCGCTACCCGACACCGAGAGTGAGCTCGAGCCGCCACCCGACACCGAGAATGATCCGGAGCCGGTGCTCGACAGCGAGTCCGAGCCAGTCGCGGCGGCTCCTGCCGAGCCCGAAGCAGTGCCGGAGGCGCGCGTCGCCGGCATCCTGCTCTCCGAGATCGCGGGCTTCGAGGATTTTCCGCCCGAAACGCAGCTGGCGTTGGCGCAGGCTGCTCGCGTCGATCGGCTCGCCACTGAAGAAGAGGTGAGTAGCTTCGGCCTTGCGCTGGTGCTGCGCGGCTCCGTGAACGTGATGCCCGCCATCGCGGACGTCGCCTGCGGAGCAGCCGGCGAGCGTGAGCTCGTCTACGGTCGCGGTACGCTGCAAGAAGGCGTGGCCCTCCGCCTCGTCGCGACCGCGCCCGACACACAGGTCGCGGTCTGGGATCTGCAAACCATCGAGCCTCCGCTGGCCGATTGCCCTTGGGTGCTCGAAGAGCTGCAGAGCGTCGCCGATAAGTATCAAGCGCTGGCTGGCGTCTCGATGGGCCCGATGGGCGAGCGCCTCGACGACTCGCTGCGCGGCATGGTGCTGTCGCGCTGCTCGCTCGTGCGCTTGCTCCCGGGCGAGGTGCTGGTCGAGCGCGGCAAGCCCGTGGGCGGCCTGTACATCGTCGGCGCGGGTCGCATCGAGCTCGGCAACGACGCTGCCAGCGCGGGCTCCGAAGGTGAGCTCGGCCCGGGCGATTTCTTGTTCGCTCCGCAGGTCTTGGCAGCAGGTGCGGCTCCGACTGCGGCGCGCGCTGGCGCTACTGGCGCGCTGCTCATGGCAGCCGATCGTCACGCAGCTCACGAGCTGATGGTCAGCGTTCCGCCACTGCTCGAGCTCTTGGCGGGTTGAGCTCGGGGCGCGCGTTTTGCGCGACACGCCCTTCCTCGAGCTCCCACACCATCTCTTCGTAGCCCTGCGCGCCGGCGAAGCGTAGCCCGAACCAGCGCGCGGCCTGCGCGATGGTGGGCCGCCCGTCCGCGCGCACCCGCGGAAACGTCACGCGAAAGGCGCTGCGCCAGGGCGACGTGTACGGAAAGTACGTCAGCTCGATCGCCCCGGGCTTCTTGATCGGCTCGATGTTCGACGGCGCCGTTTCGGTGCCCTCGTCGTCGATCAGGCGCACGATCCAGGCCGGCTCTTTGGCGGTGAGGTCGTTCCACTTGTGGCGCTGCGCGTAGAGCGCCACGTAAAACTGATGGCTGTCCCGTACCTCGGCGAGCGAGCGCTCGAGCAGCGAGTGGCGCTGATCGATGGTGAGCCGGTAGTCCTCCGAGTAGCGGACGACGTACGCCCAACGAAAGTCCCACGACTCGTAGGTCGCGGTCACGGTGAGCACGTTGTCCATCGCGCTCACGCTGGTGAACTGCTTGCTGCGAGTCCAGTTGCGCAGCACGCCGTCGTAGTCGGTGGCCACGTACTCGCGCGGTCCCTCCGCCAAGTTGACCTTGGGCGTGGAACAACCGAGCAGCGCCGCGGCGGCGAGCGCGCCTAGCGAGAGTCGGGCGCCGAAAGCTCGCCGATGGGCCACGGCTTAGTTTCGTACATCGGAAAAGGTGACGACCGCAATCAGCATCAAGAGCATGACGAAGCCGAAGGCGTGCACCATGAACTCGACGCGGGTATTCGGCTTGCGGCGCGTGATGGCTTCGTAGCCGAGGAAGGCCAGGCGCCCGCCGTCGAGCGCCGGGAACGGCAGCGCGTTGAAGCCGCCCAAATAGGCGCTGAGCACGCCCAAGAAGGACGTGAGCTCCAGCCAGCCGCGACTCGCGGCCTTTGACGTCTCCTTCACGATACCGACCGGACCCTTCAGATCCGCCTTTTCCTGCAACGTGAGGATGCGGCCGAGCATGATGATCGAGTCTCTAACTACCTGGTAAGGCAAGACCAAGGACTTGATGGCGGCTTCACGCGTGGTGAGCTGCACCGTCTTCACTACGGGCGCGATGCCCACGCGACCCTCGCCCTTGTCGTTTTGCGGCGTGATGGTCAGCTTGAGTCGCTCCTTGCCGCGCTCGATGTCGAACACCATCGGCTTGGACGGACTCTTCACGATCTGCATCCGCATCGAGTCCCAGTCGCTGACGGGCTTGCCGTTGAGCGCCACGATGGTGTCGCCGGGCAGCATCTTGGCGTTCTTGGCTGCGCCTTCCAACACCTCGTCGACCTTGGTGGTGCGCTGCGCGGCGCCGCCGATCGAAAAGACGATGAAGAACAGCACCGACGCGAACAGGTAGTTGGCGAGCGGCCCCGCCAGGATCGCGAAAATGCGCGCCAGCAGCGAAGCGTTGGCGTACGACGTCTTGTCGTCGGGGTCGATTTCCTCGAACGGGTTCATGCCCGCGATCTGCACGTAGGCCAGAAAGGGGATCAGCGCGATCTGGTAGAGCGTGCCGCTGCGCTTGCTTTGGTAGCGCAGGAGCGGGGGCCCGAAGCCGATGCTGAAGCGCACGACTTGCATCCCGGAGGCGCGGGCCGCCAGCAGGTGGCCGGCCTCGTGCACGACGACCAAAAGTCCGAGGCCCAGGATGCCGGCCAGGATGTGAAAGAATGGCGACACGCGCTCATGTATAGCGTGGTCCAGTCACTCCGGCCATTGGGGCCCCGTCCACAGCCGTTTACAGTAGGAACGAGCAGCCCACCGAGAAGGCGGGATAGCCGACGCGCATCGTTAGCGTGATCTTGTCGGTGAAGTGGTAGCGGCCGCCGACGAAGAACACGAACGGATTGAAGTCGAAATTCTCGGCGCCTTCCCACGCATGGTACGTGACCGCCACACCGGGCTCTCCGAACACCGACCAGTTGCGACTGAGGAAGAAATTCCACTGCAGCACGACCGGCATGTAGAGCTCGTTGAAGCCGTCAGACCGGTGCCGATCGTCGCAGGTCGTCAGGTCGCCGCCGTCGGTGCAGTAGTCACCCGCGCCGTAGCGTGCGAAATCTAGCCCGAACCCGATGCCGATCGAGTTGTTGAGCTTGGGAATGAAGCCGTTCCGGACGATCGGGACGGTGCCGCGGAAGCCCACGCCGAAGCCCGTTCCAGTGGCGTAGCCGGGCGGCTCGATGAAGCCGAGCACCAAGTGTGGTTCGGCCTCGAACGAGTACCGGGGATGGTCGCCAGGGTGCGAGATGATCAGGGTATCGGCCCGCGCAGTGCCGACACCGAGCCCCAGCATGACGAGCGCGAGCACGGCGCACCAAGTCCCGAGCACGGTGGTCCAGCTACCAGGCTTCATGCTCGCTACTATCACCGCCTCGTCACTCGCTGCCAATACCCGCGACTCCGCCGGTTCCTCGGGTTGCAAACAAGCCGATCGTGCTCGGGGCTCGGGACCCGAGCGCCAACGAGACAGAAAAT
This sequence comes from Myxococcota bacterium, assembly GCA_048498935.1. Lineage (GTDB taxonomy): Bacteria > Myxococcota_A > Polyangia > Polyangiales > Polyangiaceae > PMG-095. Next base: position 1,880 of record JBEHXA010000238.1, on the reverse strand, counting down.
TCCGAGCGTTTGTGGAAAAGCGGCAGCAATGCTAGGGAACCCGCCGCATGTCCGAGCCGAACTTGCCCAGCGCAGCCGATCCCGCCACCAATCTTCAGCTTCAGGGAGGCGCTGCGATCGTCGCCCCGGTTAGCTCGTTTCCGGGCGGTGTGCCGGGCAACGCGCTGGTGGTGCTTCCGCTCAGCAAGCCGTCGGACGAGCTGCTCGAGTCGATGAAGAAGGGCCCAGTCGCCCTCGAGGTCGAGCAAATGTGGAAGATGCTCGGCTTCAACGGTCCGGCCGTGCAGGTGCAAGACGCCGAGGGGCGTCCGATCGCGATCGGGCTCGAAGACTTGCTCGGTGGTCTCGACAAGCACTGGCAAGAGAACAAGGACGACCTGAATCGCGGCCGCCTCTACGCGCAAGAGCTGATGAAGTACTCGCGCTTCGAGAGCGCCGAGAAGGTGCTCGGTCGCGTCGTGGCGCTCGGTGGTACCGGTGACGACTGGCTCGCGCTCGGCATCGCCCAGCTGCAGCAAGAGAAGTGGGAGAAGGCCGAGGCTACGCTCAAGGGCGCGCAGAACATGCTGCCCAAGAACCCGTTCCCGACGCTGCACCTGGCCAAGGTGTTTCAGGGCCGCAAGGACGCAGCCAAAGAGCGCGAGGCGATCGAGGCCGCGATCAAGATCGAGGCGAACGCGGTCGACGCGTGGGCGTACCTCTACTCGCAGATCCGCAACGCCGAGAGCGAGGAGGCTGCGATCAAGGCGGTATCCGAGCTCGCCGACGCCGAGCCGAACAAGCGCACCGCCGCGCCGTTCATCGCGCTGCAGGGTCTGTACGCGAACGACGAAGCCGGTCGCCCCAAGGCGCTCGAGTTCGCCAAGAAGGCCGTCGAGCGCAACGAGAACGACCCGCTGGCGCTGATCTGCCTGTCGGCGCTCTACGGCCAGCAAGGCGATCTCGACTCGATCATCGCGCTGCTCTCCAAGCACGAGTCGAAGATGACGAACGACGTCAGGCTCGCGAACAACTACTTCGAGGCGCTGTTCCAGAAGCGCCAGATCGATCGCGTGACGAAGCTGCTCAACGCGCTGGCCGGCTCGCAGAACCGCGAAGTGAAGCAATTCGCCATCGAGCGCTCGCGCGCGGTCGCTCAGTACCTGCAGCAGCAGCAACAGCAGCTGGCAGGTGGCGCTGCGGCCGGGCTGGCTGGCAAGCGCGTCTAACGCGCCCGTCTCGTCGTCTTTCGGGGCCGGGCAAAGGCGTGCCGCGCTGTGCTCGCCGGGGCTTTTTGGCTGCCTCGGCGCAGCTGGCCCTGGCCTCGGCGCCAGGATGCTAGCCTGCTCCGCTCTGCGGCGCTTTCGCGCCCCCCTTCATGCTGCTCCTGATCCTCACAGTACTCTGGTCGCTGGTCGTCTCGTTCTTTTGTTCCGTGAGCGAGGCGGTGGTGCTCAGCGTGACGCACGCGCAGGTCGAGGCCCTCGGTCGCTCGCGCGCCGCCGAGATCTTGCGCGAGTTCAAGCGTGAGATCGACCTGCCGATCGCGGCCATCGTTTCGTTTCACACCGTGGCTCACACGGTCGGCGCGTCCGTTTGCGGCGCCATGTACGTGAACGTTTTCGGGGAGCGCACGCTGTGGGTGTTCTCGGTGGGCTTCACGGTGGCGGTGCTGATCTTCTCCGAGATCATCCCCAAAACGTTGGGCGTGACTTTCGCCGCGAGCCTATCGGTACCGGTCGCCTACTCGGTGCAGGTGCTGGTAGTCGTGCTCAAGCCGGTGCTGTGGCTCACCAGCCTGTTCGCGCGCCTGCTGCGCGGCGACCACGAGAGCCCCGTCACCTCCATCGAAGAAATCAAGCTGCTGGTGGCGCTGGGTCGGACCGAAGGCGCGCGAACAG
>JBEHXA010000237.1:0-10725 GCA_048498935.1 Myxococcota bacterium | reverse complement strand
CGAGCGGCTCCGAGCGTGCCCGCGATCAGCTGCCCGCCGATCTGAATGTGCTGCTGATCACGATCGACACGTTGCGCGCCGATCTCGGCTACATGGGGAACCCGCGACCCTTGTCGCCGCGCCTCGATACGCTGGCGAACCAGAGCGTCGTGTTCGAGCGGGCCTACTCGCTCGCCTCCTACACCGGCAAGAGCGTAGGCCCGCTCTTGATCGGTAAATACTCGAGCGAAGTCGATGGCGGCTTCGCGCACTTCAATCGCTATTCCAAGAGCGAAACGTTCGTGCAAGAGCGCCTGCACGCGGCCGGCGTGCGCACGCTGAGCGTGCAAGGCTACTGGTACTTTTTCAAGGATGCCGGCTTCGAGCGCGGTTTCGACGTCATCGATTCGAGCGCCGCGCCCAAGGTGGCGAGCATCGAAGGCGACCAGTCGTCCAACAGCGACGAGCAGAGCGACGCGGCCATCAAGCTGCTCGGGGCGCCCGAGCTCGCGTCGCAGCGCTTCTTCATGTGGGCTCACTTCGTCGACCCTCACGCCGAATACGCGCCGCATCCCGAGCACGATTTCGGCTCGAAACCGCGCGAGCGCTATGACGGTGAGGTCGCGTTCGTCGATCAGCACGTCGGGCGGATCTTGGACGCAGTCGAGCGCGCGCCCTTCGCTAAGCGCACCGCCGTGATCGTGACCAGCGACCACGGCGAAGCCTTCGGTGAGCACGGCATGATCCGCCACGGCTTCGAGCTCTGGGAGGAGCTGGTGCGAGTGCCGCTGATCGTGAAGCTACCGGGTGTCGCGCCGCGCCGGGTCAGCGCGCGCCGCAGCGCGATCGACCTGGTGCCCACGTTGCTCGACTTGTTCAAAGTGCCGTTCGAGTCGCGAGGTGCGCGCGATTTCTTGAGCGGGCAGTCGCTCCTGCCGGACCTGTTTCGCGCGGCCGGCGAGGTCGACCCGGCGCGGCCGGTTTTCGTCGATATGGCGCGCGGGCCGTACAACGCCGAACGCCAGGCGTTGATCGTCGACGATCTCAAGCTGACGTCGAGCGAGGGACGGGTGCTGGGCCTTTACGATTTGGCTCAGGACCCCCAAGAGCGCGCCGATCTAGCGCGAGACGAGGCGCGCCTGGCGCCGATGCGACGCGAGCTTTCGACGTTCAAGGCTCGATTGCGGCGCGTCCCCATGCCGGCGCCATGACTTCGGGCACTGCTAGCAGGCCCGGCAAGCCCCCGGTGTGGATGAACAGCGCTCGCCGCGGCTTGGGCGACAGCTGAGCGAGGCCGAAGAGCGCTTTGCCGGTGTAGGTAGGCTCGAGCACCAGACCGGAGCAGCGCGCCACGCGCACCATGAAGTCGAGCTGCTCGGCGCTGGGAATACCGTAGCCGGGGCCCACGTAGCCGTCGTGGATGGCGAGCGGGCCGGGCGCCGGCAGCTCGGCATCGACCGCTCGCGCTTGCGCGGTGATATCGGCGATCACGCCCTCGAAATAGGCGCGGTCGTCGCAAACGGCGAGCGCCGCAACTCGCTGGGCTACCTCCGGGTAACGGCCGAGGCCGAGCGCGACCCCGGCTGCCGTCCCTCCGGAGCCGCATGCGACCGCGATCAGGTCGAGGCCCAGCGGGAGCTCGCCGCGGCGTTGCTGTTCGGCGACCTCCTCGACACAGCGCACGTAGCCGAGCGCGCCGAGCCCGTTCGAGCCGCCTTCGGGGATGATGTAGGGCGTCTGCCCCCGTCGCTGCAGCTCAGCCGCAGCAGCCTCCAAATGCACAGCGCGCTCGCGGTACTGGGCTGGCGTGATGAACTGCAGCTCTGCGCCCACCAGCTGCTCGAGCAGTAGGTTGCCGGTGAGCGCCGGGAGCTTGGCTGGGTCCGGGGTGCGCAGCAGCAGTCGCGAGCCGAGGCCGAGCTCGCGTGCCGCGATGGCCGTCGAGCGCGCGTGGTTCGATTGCGCGCCGCCGCAGGTCAAAACGACGTCGGCGTTTCGCGCCAATGCATCGGCCAAGAGGTACTCGAGCTTGCGCAGCTTGTTGCCGGCGGCTGCGCCCGAGGTCATGTCGTCGCGCTTCACCCACAGCTCGAAGCCGAGCAGGCGATCCAAAGCCGGGTGGCGCCAAGCCGGGGTCGGCGCGTGACAGAGCTGAATGCGCTTCATTCGGCTTCCACCTTGAGGAGCAGCGCGCCCTTTTCGAGCGCGGCGGGCGCTTGGACGGCAATCTCGGTCACGGTACCGGCGACGGGAGCCGCGAGCGCGTTCTCCATCTTCATTGCCTCGATCACCGCCAGCACTTGCCCGGCGCTCACACGCTCACCGACCGCTACTGCGATGCGCAGCAACTTGCCGGCCATGGGGGCCCGCAGCTCTCCGATATTGCCCGGCGCCGCCTCGCGCCCGGTCGCGGGTCGCACTCGTTCCACCCGCGCGTGCAGCCGCTGACCGGGTGCATCGAGCCATAGCTCGCCTGGTAAACGCACGCTCCGAAACTCAATGTTACCCCACGGGGTGATGGCGCGACGGCGCCCGTCGGGCAGGCTCTCCAGTTCGATTTGCGTCACCGTGCCGTCGGCAGCGCGCACTCGGCAAATATTGCCCGCGAGCTCGACCTCCAGCTCGTGCGTTTTGCCTGCTCGTTCGACGAGGTATTTCATGGTCGTTTTTGGATCAAAAGGTCAGGCCGATGCCCGCCGTGCCCAGCGCCTGGGTCCCGAGCCCGTGACCCTGTTCGTCGTCGAAGGCGCTGCCGGGAAATGCCACGCCACCCTCCACGGAAAGCCGGAGCTGCATCGGCGGGTCGAGCGGCACCCGCAGCCGCGCGCCGAGATCCAGCTCGCTGCCCAGGCTGCGTCCAAGCACCGAGCCGCCGTCGAAGTTTCGGCGCTCGCCGTCGGTGGCCACGCGCGACGGATCGACCACGTGCCCCGTGGCGCTGGCTACGACCAAGCCGAGGGAGAGGTCGAGCTGCGGATCGGGTCGCACGACCACCACTGGATTCAAATACGTCGCTCCAGCGATGCCACCCGTGGTGGCGAGGCCGAATACGCGAGCGTTCCCGGCCTCCGGATCTTGCTCTGCGAGCAGTGCCTGGGCGCGCGAAGTCTTGAAGCGCATCAGCTCTCCGAACAGCAGCAGACCCACGCCGTGGTTTCGCGCCATCACGAAGCGGTTGACGTCGTGGTCGGTGGGGTCCTCGTCGCCGGAAGCCAGCCCCCAGTCGAGTGAGACGACCAGCTGGGCAAAGCGCTGGTTCGCCTTCGTTTGCATGCGCGCGACGCCCACACGCGCCGCGCCCCCGAGCGCCAGCAGCGAGCTCTCGCTGCCGGTCCCGGCGAACGCGGTGGGCTCGTCGACGTTGCCGATGCGGTACGCCGCCTCGTAAGCGCCGAAGATCTCACCGTCGGTCCCGCGTATCGCCGCGCGAAAGCCGCCCGACACATCGAACACGAAGGCTTGGGCGCCGCGGCGGCCGTCGCGCGCGCCGAGCGTTTCGTAGCGGGTCAACAGCTCGAGCCACGCGCGCTCCGACGGCGCGAAGCGGGCCGACAAACCGACGCGCCACAGCTGGTCGCCGTCGACGAGAGCCAGGCGCGTGTCGTCGAACAACAGCTCCGCGGCCGCGCTGAGGCGTAGTTTGGAGCTCGGTTCGCCGCTGGTCAGTTGTAGGCGCTCGAACGTGGGCGCGCGATCGGGCGTACCGAACGAGCGCGCTTGGTCTCCGTCGTTGTCGAGGATGCCCATGCCGAGCTGCGCGGGCGTGTGACCAAGGCTGATTTCGCCGAGCTTGCCGCGTGCGGTGACGCGCAGCATGCGGAGCTGTCCGCTCACCGGCTGCGCTCGCTCGAAGTCGGTGCCGGTATCCGGCAGATGCGTGAGCTCCGTGCCGTAGATCATGCCGCGCGGAAAGTCCGCCTCCGCGCGCACCTCCCAGTGCGTCCCGACGAGCAGCAGCGGTCGCAGGCGCAGCCAATGATAGAGGCGCGCATTCTGCTCCTGCTTGGCCGCGCTGCCCTCGATGGCCGCCAGTCGGTAGCTCGTGAGCAGGCTCTGGCGAGCCTCGTATTCGCCATTGATGCGAACCTTGATGGTGTCGGGCTCCGGCACGGGTTCGGCCGCGCGCGTCGTCGCTCGCACCAGCGACTCGGGCAAGCGACTGCTCGCGGCGCTCGGCGGCGGTGGCGGAAATTGCGCGAGGGCCGGCGTAGCTGGCAGCAGCGCGCTCGCCGCGATCAGGGTTCGGACCCACACGTTCCTGAGGCTACCTCAGGCTGGCGCCAGCGTGGGAAGGGCCGGCCTGGTTTCGGGGTGGGCGCAGCAGGGATTGAACCTGCGACTTCGTCCGTGTGAAGGACGCACTCTACCGCTGAGTTATGCGCCCGAAACTTTAGGGACGGGGCTCATAGCGCGTCCCCGCAAAACCTGCAACGCAGAAAATGTTTACGGCAGTCAGCGCGTCCGGGGTATGAAGCCCGCGCTTGGAACCGACTCAGCCGGCGTCTCCGTCTCGAGACGTTGGGGCCTCAGCCCCAACGTCGGCTACCGAAGGGACTCCTGGCCCGACGCCACAGAGCGAAGGGGCCCAGATCTCGGCCCGGCCGGGGCCGGGCGAAGGGGCTGCCGCTCCGTCCGACGAGAAGGCCGCGGAAGCGAAGCGACGTCGCGATCGCGTTAGCGGCTTGGTGATCGTTGCCATCGCGTTTGCGGTTTGTCTGGCGCTCTCTATCTGGGCCAAAGAAAAGTCGCGACCCGAGACGAGCGAGCCGCCCGGACCGCCGACCGTGCAAGGCATCGTGGGGTTTCCCAACCAGGTCGACGCCATCGCGACCCTGGCTGGTGCGCGCAAGCTCAGCAAGCGACCCAACCTCCGCGGCATCGTGCTCGACGGCGTGCAGAGCGACGGGCTGCTCGACCTGGCCGAGGGTCCGGGGCGCGTGCGCTATTCCTTCCAGAGCCCGGCGGGTCATGGGGCGCAGCCGCCGCGCGAGCCCGGCACGCTCGCCAAACGGCTCACCTGCGGCAAACAGAACGTGCTCTTGCGCAAGGAAGGGCTCGTGGCCGAGCCGGATGGCGCAGACTTTCCGTGCCCACCCGGCGGCGTGGAGCCGCTACCCGAGCCGCAATGCACGGCTCGGGAGATTTGGCGCCTCGCCAAGAAGCGCAAGATGCCGAAGGATCGCTTGGCCCACATCGAGTACTACCGCTCGAAAGCAGGGCCGGCGTGGCGCTTCGAAATCACCGGTACTCCGCACCATTTCTCGGTGTACGGCGACTGCAAGCGCGAGCTCACCACCTCCGAAGCGCACGGCAGCGTGCCCTGAGCGGCGCGCTGCGCGACCGAATCAGCGCGTCGGTATCGGTAGCAGCTGAGCGGCGCGCAGCAGCGCGCGCCACACCGCCTGCGTGGCGTCGGCATCCTCCGTAGAAAACGGCACGACGCGGCGGTCGTCGATGCGCTTGCCTTCGAGCTTGGGTCGATCTCGTCCGGGGAGCTTGTCGACCTTGTTCGCCACCAGCACCACCTCCGGTGCCGTGCGACTGACGCGCCCGTGCTGCGTGATCAGCTCGACAGCGTCTGCGTCGTCTTTCTCGAGGCCGCGCCGAGAATCGAACAGCACGGCGGCCGCCCGCAGCGTCGCGCGCTCCAGCAGGTAGTGTTCGATCAGATCAGCCCACTCTTCGCGCTCGTGCTTCGAGCGCGACGCATAACCATAGCCCGGCAGATCGACGAGCATCAGCTCGAGACCGGCGACGCTCTTCACGTCGAAGAAGTTGATCTGGCGCGTGCAGCCGGGGGTCGAGCTGGTGCGGGCCAGGCCGCGCCGGTTGAGCAGCTTGTTCAGCAAGCTGCTTTTGCCCACGTTGGAGCGACCGACGAAAGCGATCTCGAGCTTGGTGGGTGGCGGAAGCTCAGCGGGTCGGCGAGCAGCCGCCACGAACTCGGCGCTCTGCACTTGGAACAGGGGAGGGGTAGGCATCGCTTTTCGAAGCTCGAGGGCGCAGACTCATGGCACGCCTTCCGCGCCTACGCCGCTGGTTTCTTACGCCAGCGCCGGGCGAGGGGCGCGGAAACCAGCAGCAGCTCATCACTCCGCAGCCCCCAAGAAAGCAGCAGAAACGCGACCGCGAAGGCGGTCGCCCCGGCTGCGCCCGGGAGCGCCAGGCCTAGCGCGCCCTCCCCGCCGGCCAGCGCGCTGACCACGAGCCGGCCAACGACCACCGCAGCCCCGGCCGCCAACAGGGTGCGTCCGCCGGAAATCGCGATCTCGCGGGTGCGACGATTGGGTAGGCGCTTGCCCAGCCCGACCCAGAGCAGCACTGCCTGCACCAGGCTCGCGCCCGTGACCGCCATGCTGATGCCGACGTGACCAAAGCTCGGCCTCAGCAGCAAGGCGAGCCCGATGAACGCGCACAGGTCGACTGCGGCCACGATCACGGGCGTGCGCGTGTCGCCGAGTGCGTAGTAAGTCGAGGTCAGCTGCCGCACGCTGGCGACCAGCCAGATGCCGGCGCCCTGCGCGACCAGCGCACGCGCCGTCTCGCGAGCGGCCAGGCTATCGAACTCGCCGCGCTGGAACAGCAGCACGACGAGCGGCTCCGCCAAGCCCATGAACAACACCGTCGCCGCGACCGACACGAACAACGTGAGCCGCATGCCGAAAGCGTAAGTGCGGCTCACCTCGTCGAGGTCGCCGCGGGCCGCCAGCTTGGACAGGCTGGGTAGTGCCGCCGTTTGCAGCGCCATCACGAAGATGCCCTGAGGGAAGTCACAGAGGCGCAGCGCCCAGCCGTAATAGCTCTGCGCGCCCAGGCCCAACTCGGACAGGAAGCGGCGCGCGAGGACGACGTCGATGTAATAGACGCCCATCCCGAACATCACCGGCAGCATGCGCCCCAGCGCCTCGCGCACCCCAGGGTGGGACCACTCGAAGCTCGGTCGCTCGAAATAGCCGATTGCCTTGAGACTCGGCCACTGCGCGACGACCTGCAGCGCGCCGCCGAACAACACGGCGGCGGCCAGCGCCATGGCCCCGTCGCGGCCCGTCGCCATCAGCCAACCGGGCAAGGTGAGCGAACAGACGATGAACGCTACGTTCAGCAGCCCGGGCGCAAACGAAGTAGCCACGAAACGCTGGTGCGTGTTGAGCGCCGCCACCCCGAGCGCTGCGGTGCCCATGAAGAAGATGTAGGGGAACACCCAGCGGGTCAGCTGCACCGTTCGCTCGGTTTGCCCCGGCAGCTCGCTGTACCCGGACGCGAACAGCTCCACGAGCTGCGGAGCCAGCACGACCCCGATCAACGTCGTGACGAGCAAGATGCTGAGCGACAAGCCGCGCGTTGCCCGAAAGAAGCGCTTGGCCTCCTCTTCGCCCTGCGCCTCGCGGGTCTTGGCCAGCACCGGTAGCACCGCGCTCTGCACGGCGCCTTCGGCCAACAGCTGGCGCAGGACGTTCGGGATCGTGAAGGCGACGAAGAAGGCGTCCGTTACCCCGCGCGAAAAGACGGCAGCCATCGTTTGATCGCGCACGAGGCCGAGCAGGCGACTGGCCAGCGTGCCCGCCGACACGATGCCGGCGCGTCGCGCGATCTGCTTCTGCTCGTTCCCCGCCCGTGGACTCTCGTGCGCGGTCGTTTTCTCGAGGTTGCGGCTCAAGTCGAACTCTAGGGTACGCTTACTACTCGATGCCGGCGTGCGCGCCCAGCGCCGCATCGACCAGGTCGAGCGCCGGGGCGCCGTCTTCGGGCAGCAGCGCCAGGGCGTCACCGTTCGCCGCGCGGGCCATGCGCTCGCGCGCTTCCGCCGTCAGCCGGACGCGCGCACCACCGCAGTTACGACACACGAGACCGCCGCGTGTCGCATCGACACTGGCCGACTGGCGCGGGGTGGCTTGCCTGCCGCAGCGCACACAGCGGTCGAAATCGATGCCCCAACCGAAGGTGGTGAGCAGCGCAAGCCCCGCCGCCGCGAGCGCCGTGGTCGCTTCAGCGGGTTCTCGTGCGTCAGCCAGCCGATCGAGGAGACCCTCGAGCACGACGTAGGCCTGCTCCTCGGGCGTGCGGGGCGGCGACGCGCTCCGCACCCACGACAGCGCCTTTCCGGCTGCTTCGAGCGCGTGCAGGCTGCGCAGGATGCCAGGCCTGGGACGCTCGAGCTGAGCTGCCGTGAGCGTGAACAGTTCCGCACCTGGTCGCTCGTCGAGCTCGAGGCGCAGCGTGTGCATCGGCTCGAGCGCGCCGCCGAAGCGCTTGCTGCTCTTGCGAGCGCCACGCGCCAGCGCGCTCACCTTGCCGAGCGAACGCGTCAGCAGCGTGAGCACCAGGTCGCTCTCGCCGTATTCGACTCGGCGCAGCAGCAGCGCTTCGGTTGCGTGGCGCGCGGTAGCTTGGCGCGCCCCCACGTCAGCCGTGGCGTGCGCCGAGCAGCGCGTGCGGCGCGCTGCTGCGCGACAGCTCTTGCGGCATGTCGTCGCTGCGCGGCTTGAGCACGATGCTGATGGCCAACGTGAACAGGATGAGGAGCAGCACGAACGCCACCGCTACGCCCAGGCGTCGACCGCGCGCGGGCTTGCTGGGTGCCGAGATAGGCAGCGGCGTGACCCACGCCACGCGACGAGACGCCGTGTAACGCGCGAGCACCTCGTCACTCGAGACGCCCAGCGAGCGAGCGTACGACTTCAAGAACCCGCGCACGAACACTTCACCAGGCAGCTCGTCGAAGCGATCGGTCTCGATGCGCTCGACGCTAGCCATCGGTACTCGCGTGGCCCGTGACACCTCCTCGACGCTCATTTTGCGCTCTTCGCGCAGCTCGCGGAGGTACTGGCCAACGGTGGGCATCGGGGGGACGCCGAGACTACTTGAGTTTCAGCAGCATGGAGCTGCATTCTTTGCCGGCGTTCGTCTTTCGCGACAGCTCGATGCAGCGCTCCAGGTCTGTCTTGGCCGCGTCCGGATTGCCCAATCGCATCTCGACGCGAGCGCGTGCGGCGAGCGCGTCCTGAAGCGTGTTACAGCCCGGCGCCTGGGTTTCCAGTGCGCGCGTAAGCGCCTCTGCGGCCTCAGTGTCCTCGCGGCGTCGCTCGTAGGCAAGCCCCAAACGATACATGCCCACGCAGAACAACGGTTGAGCTGCGACGCTCCTTCGGAGAGCCTCGATCGCCGCGTCGGTATTTCCGGCCTCGAGCTGGGCCCAACCCAGGTTTCCCCAGGCGTTTTCCGGGGTCTGGTAGAGAATGTCCTGGGTGAGGGGGGTGAGGACCTTGACCGCTTCGGCGTAGCGCTTCTGGTGGATGAGGACCACGCCGAGCGTGTTGGTCGCCTCGCGGTAGTCGCTGCGGGCCTTCAAGGCCAGGCGAGCGTATTTCTCTGCTTCTTTCAGCCGGCATTCGAGGGTGCTACGGCTGCAGAAGTCCATGTAAAGGAGCGCGACCAGGTGCGCCGCGTCGGCGTTCTCTTCGTTGAGATCGACTGCTTTGAGTGCGTGGTCGAGCGCCTCACGCGGGGAATTGCGGCGTAGCCAGTAGTCGCGAGCGACGTCGTACTCGCTGTCGCTCATTCGGTCGGGGTCTTTGGCGCCCTCGCCGCCGCTGCTGCTGCCAGCACAGGCAGACAGGATCAAGAGCAGGGCCCCAAGCCAGCGATGGGTGGTGGTCATCATCGAGAGCTGCTTCATCGCGCGCGACCACGAGCGTTGCCCGACCCCTGGCCGCGCAGCTGGTCCTTGATGCCGAGCAAACTATAGAGGTCGCGCAGACTGTCGAGATTGGGCACTTCCACGCGCTCGTCTTGAATGCGAACGTGCCCGGTTTCGCGCAGCTGAGCCACGATCCGCTTGACCGTGTCGACGTCGAGCCCGACCTGGGCCGAAAGCTCGAGGGGCGAAAGTGTCAGGGAAATCTGACCATCGGTACCCGCGGCCAGCTGCTCTTGCTGGGCGAACTTCATCAGCGCCACCACCACTTTCGACTGGCCGTCGCGCAGCATGAGGATCTCGATCTGGTCTTCGGCGTCGCGCAGCCGTCGCATCAGCTGGCTCAGCACCCGACTCGCGACCTCCGGACTCGTAGCCAGGACCTGTTCGAAGGTTGCGTGGTCGAAGGCCAACGCGACTCCGTCGTCGAGCGCCACCGCTGTCGAGCTGCGCGTCGCGCCGCGCAGCAGCGCCGATTCACCGAAAAGATCGCCCGGTCGCACCACGCGCAGGCTGCGCTCCATGCGTCCTGCCTGTTTGAGCAGCCGCACGCGGCCCTCCTGAAGCAGGAAAGCTTCCGTCGCTGGGTCGCCATCGCGGAACAACACGGTTCCGGCACCGAAGCGCCGCCCGTAGCGCGACAGCAGCCGCGCCTGCCCTTCGGTGCTGGGACCGACGTCCGTCACGTCGCCACCCTATATCATCTTGGGACTGGGAGGGTGGCTCCGGCGTCACGGACATAAACCGGGATCGGCGGGCACTGGGCTGGATCCAGCGCTTCGGCCAGCAGCCCGACTGCGTGGGCCGAGGGTTCGTCGGCCTCGGGCGACGAGAAGCCGGGGGCACGCGCAAGGAGCCCCACGCCTGGGATGGACCGCTGGGGTTGAACGACCTGGCCTACGTCAACGTCAACCACGACGTGTTCAACCACACGGGCCAGGGCACCGACGGCTACACGGCGCACTATTCGGTGCCCTGGGGGCATTGGCTGCTCGCGGCCACGGGCAGTGCGGGCAGCTACCGCCAGACGGTGGCGGGCGCTTTCGAGAACT
>JBEHXA010000236.1:0-10741 GCA_048498935.1 Myxococcota bacterium | reverse complement strand
CCATGAGCTCCTCGTCGGCCGCCGCCAAGTCTTCATCCTCCAACGCGCAGCCCAGTGCGCCGCCCGTGTCTGCCGTACCGGCTGCGTCCGCGACACCGGCGCCGCCCTCTAAGGGGCGTATCATCTTGCTCGGTCTGCTCGGGGCGTTCATCTGTGCGGGCGCTGGCTACTGGGTCGTGCACCGCGGCCTCGAGACCACTGACGATGCGCAGCTCGACGCCGACGTGGTCGCGGTACCGAGCCGCACCGGCGGCACCGTGGTCTCGGTCAACTTTACCGACAACCAGCGCGTCGAGGCCGGCGCGCTCTTGGTCCAGCTCGACGATGCTCGGGCGCAGGCCAAGCTTGCAGAAGCCGAAGCCGATGTGCTCGCGGCGCGCGCCTCGGCCGATGCAGCGGCGGCCACTGCGGACCTCACTCGGAGGAACGCTTCGGCTGGCAAGAGCATCGCTGCGGCTTCGCTCACCGGCGCGGCAGTGGCCGTGACGGCGACCAGCGATCAGATCGCTGAAGCCAACGCCAACCTGACCTCGGCCACGGCCCTTCGCGACAAGGCCAAGCTCGATTTGGCTCGTACGAAGCAGCTCTTCGACTCCGGGGCGCTGCCGAGCGCACAGCTGGAGGCAGCACAAACGGGCTTCGATAGCTCGCAGGCGGCCGTCGACCAGGCCCAGGCGCGCATCACCACGCTCAAGAGTACGACTACCCAGGCGCGAGCGAAGGTCAGCGAGGCTTCGGCTCGGCTCGGACAGGCGAGCGATACCTTGCCCGCCCAGGTTGCCGAAGCGAAGGCGCGCGCAGACGCCGCCCTCGCGCACGTCGCCACGGCCGAGGCCAGCCGCGATCTGGCTCGGCTCGAGCTGTCGTACACCAAGATCTTCGCGCCCCGCTCCGGCATCGTGTCCAAGCGTAGTGTCGCTCAGGGTCAGCTCGTCTCGCCAGGACAGACGGTCGTGATGCTCGTGCCTTCCGGGCAAGAGCACGGCGCCGTGTGGGTGACCGGCAACTTCAAGGAGACGCAACTGGCGCACATGCGTGTCGGGCAGCCAGCAACGCTCACCATCGACGCCTACGGGCGTGAGGTCCACGGCACTGTCGAGAGCTTCTCGGGCGCAACTGGCGCGCGTTTCGCGCTTTTGCCGCCCGATAACGCGACCGGCAACTTCACCAAGGTGGTGCAGCGCGTGCCAGTGCGAGTGAAGCTCGACCGCGTGCCGAGCGACTTGATGCTCTTGCCCGGGCTCTCGGTCGAGCTGACCGTCAACACGCGCTGACCCATGACCGCCGCGGCCATCCCGATCTCGCCGGTCGTCGCTGACAAGACGCGGCGTTGGCTGATCGCGGTCAGCGTGTCGCTCGGCGCGCTGCTCGAGATCGTAGACACCTCGATCGTGAACGTGGCGATGCCGCAAATGCAGGCGTCGCTGGGCGTCACGCTGGCTGAGGTCGGCTGGGTCATCACCAGCTATGCCATCGCCAACGTCATCATTCTGCCGCTCTCCGCGTGGCTCGGCGATCGCTTCGGCAAGAAGCGCTTCTTCGTGTTTTCGCTGATCGCGTTCGTCGCGGCTTCGATGCTGTGCGGCATGGCGCACTCGCTCGGGATGCTGATCTTCGCGCGCGTGCTGCAAGGCCTGTTCGGCGGCGGTTTGCTCGCCAAAGCGCAGTCTTTTCTGTGGGAGACCTTTCCGCCCGAGGAGCGCGGCAGCGCGCAGGCCATTTTCGGCATCGTGGCCATCGCCGGTCCTGCGATCGGTCCGACGCTGGGTGGCTACATCGTGACCAACCTGGACTGGCGCTGGATCTTCTACGTCAACTTTCCGATCGGCCTCCTGGCGATCTCGATGGCCGCCACGTTCTTACCCGACGACGGGCCGCGCAAGGCGAGCGGTTCGGTCGATTGGAGCTCGCTAGCCCTGCTCGCGGTCGGGCTCGGCGCGCTGCAGACCTTCCTCGAAGAGGGCTACTCGGAGAGCTGGTTCGACTCCGGCTTCATCACGCTGTGCGCGGTGCTTGCGGTAGCTTGCCTGGCCCTGTTCGTGCAGCGCCAGTTGAGCAGCAGCAGCCCGGTCGTGGACCTGCGGGTGCTCAGATACCGCTCACTTTGGGCTGGGTGCATCGTGTCGGCAGTGCTCGGTATGGGTCTTTACGGTGCCATGTTTGCAGTGCCGATCTTCGCGCAGTCCGTGATGCGTTACACCTCGCAGCAAACCGGCATGCTGATGCTGCCGGGCGCGCTAGCCTCCGCTGCCGCCATGCCCCTGATGGCGGTGCTGCTCAAGCGCTTCGACCCGCGCGTGCTGGTGGCAGCAGGCTCACTGCTGGTGATCAGTTCGCTCTACATGCTGTCGAACTTGAACCCGCAGACCAACGAAAGTGAGCTGTTCTGGCCACTGATTGTGCGCGGCTTCGGGTCGGTCGCGATGTTCTTGCCGATGAGCATGGCAACCTTCGGCAGCGTGCCGGTCAAAGACGTGGGTAAGGCGACGGGACTTTACAACCTGACGCGCCAGCTCGGTGGCAGCATCGGCATCGCCGTGCTCACGACGATGCTTGCTTCGCGCACCGCCTTTCACCGCTCGGTCATCGTCGAAAAGCTCGGCGTGAGCGACGTGGCGACGAACGAGCGCCTGCAAGCCATCACCGGCTCTTTCGTGGCCAAAGGCTTCGACCTGCACTCGGCGAAGCAGCAGGCGCTGACGCTGCTCGACGGCACGGTGAACCTGCAGGCTTCGGTGATGTCGTTCGCGGACTCCTTCTGGTTCGTGGCCGTCGTGTTCGTGTGTACGATGCCGCTGCTACTGCTCTTGGGCGGCAAATCGCGCTCCGGTGCCGGCGCGGGCGGCGGCGCGCACTAGGCTGTCGTCGTGAAAATGTTAGCCTGGCGGTTCGAGCCGCATGGCTGAACGAGAACGACACGCCGACAAACCGCGAGAGAGCGAATCCGCCCCAGGCCCACTGTGGGGCGGCCGCGTGGAGGTGCGCGGTGAGGTGGGGCGCGGCGCGATGGGTCAAATCTTGCGCGGCTACGACACCAAGCTGCGCCGTGAGATGGCCCTCAAGGTCACGCACCTGCCGCGCGGAGTCATCCCGCGGCAGCTGCTGGCGCGCTTCGTGGAGGAGGCGCAGGTTACGGCGCAGCTCGAGCACCCGAACATCGTCCCGGTTCACGACCTTGGGCTCGATCCCTCCGGCCGCGCGTACTTCTCGATGAAGCTCGTGCGAGGGCGCACGTTGGAGGAGATCCTGATCGCGCGCCTGGCTGGTGATCAGGCGACGCTCACCGAGTTCGGCCTGCGGCGCCTTCTCGACATCTTTTTGCAGGTTTGCCTGGCGGTCGAATATGCCCATGCGCGCGGAGTGATCCACCGCGATCTGAAGCCTGCCAACGTCATGGTCGGCGACTTCGGCGAAGTGGCGGTGATGGATTGGGGTGTCGCCAAACTGCGGGAAATCGCCGCTGGAGTGAGCACGGAAGCGGAGGCGCTGGAGGCTGAGCAGGAGCTCTTTTCGGAGAGCGGTCCGGTGAGCACACCGGCGCCCGTCACCTCGGTGCGTGCGGAGACTAAGGCCTGGCAAACGCACGACGGCGCTGTGCTGGGCACGCCGCACTATATGGCGCCCGAGCAGGCTGAAGGGCTGCCGGTCGACGAGCGCAGCGATCTCTACAGCCTCGGCGTGATGCTTTACGAGATGCTGTGCGGGCAGGTGCCGTTCGACCACGAAGACCCGGCGGTCGTCGTGAAGCGAGTGATCCTGGAAAATCCTCCGCCTCCGTCGACTCACGACGCGCGAGTCCCGGCGGCGCTCGAGACCTTGGTCATGCGCTTGTTGGCGAAGAAGCCGGAAGAGCGCGCGCTACCGCTCGCTGAAGTGCGCGCGCACGTGCAGAACTACATCGACGGCATCGCGCGCGACTATCGAAAGGAGTCGCTGTGGACGAGCGCTGCGTGGGCCACGGGTGCTCTGCTGCTGTTCGCGTTCTTGGTCTGGTACCTGACCGGCTCGTCGATCGCGACGGTGCTGGCGATCGCGCCTCCGGCGGTGCTCAAGGCAGTGGGGTGGTTTTTGCTGGTGCTAGCCTTTGGCTACCCGCTTTGGGCCATCACCAGCGCCTTTCGCGTCAGCCGTCGCGAGCTCGATCCGTTCCGTGAGCCGAGCCACGAAGAGCTGTTCGTCTCGGGATTTCTGGCGCATCGCAGTTTTGCGGCAGCCCTGGCACCACTGTTTCAGCTGGTTTTCATCGTCGAGCTGGTGGCGCTGGCCATCGCGCGGGGCCACCGCGGCGTTGGGTCGGAGCAGCTCGCACTGCAGCTGACGCAGCAGCTGCGCGCCGAGTGGTCCGAGGCGCTGATCGTGATCCTGGTGTTTCAATTCGCCTACCTGGTGCTCATCGCTGCTGAAGCGCGCTTTGCGCGGCGTATCGATCGTCACGAGCTGCTGATTCGCCGTGCGCCTTGGGAGTCCGTGTGGCCGGTCTTTTTGATCTTGGTGCTGCTAGCCAGCGTGATCACGACAGACGTCCTGGAGCGTGCGCTGGTGGAGCAGCGCTTCGGCAGCGGCGCACTTACCTGGCGTGTGTTGCTGCAGGCGCCCAGCCAACCGTTCGAGATGGTCAAGACGCTCGTCTTCCAGGGCACCTTTCTACTGGGCCTGTTCGGCACCACACTGCTCGCGGCGTTTCCGAGCAGTGAGCTGCTCGCTGCTTCGAACGCCGGCTTCCACGCTTCCGATGAAGCTTCGATCGGCACTCGCGCCAAGTATTTTTTGCGCTCGATCGCGGCGCTGCGTGTCGCGCGTGGGGTGTGGCTGTACGGCGGCGCCATGATCGGCACGCTCACCGCGATGCGCATCCTCTCTGAGGACACGTCGCACCCTCTGCTCGAAAAGGTGCTGTATATCCTCGGGCCTTCGCTAATCGGTTTTGCCGGCTATTGGGCGCTGCGGGGCCGGCTGAGGGCCTTCTTGGAGCAAGCGCCGGCGGTGAGCGGGCTCGTGAAACAGCGCACGGAAGGTGCCGTTGCGGAACAGCGGCGGGCCAACCTGGTCATGCTCAGCCAAGTGCCTTGGCACTGGCCGCTGGCGCAGCTCGCAGTGCCGGTCGTGTGCATCGTGGCCTACCTGGTGTGGACCGGGAGTGGCTTTCAACGGGCTGCCTTGCATCAGCTCATTCCCGTAACCACCAAGGGTTGGTTGGTCGTGCTTCCTTACGCCCTGCTGGTTCCGCTGCTGCTCGGGCGCGATCCGCTGCAGCGCTGGGCGCTCCGGCGTCGGCTCCCGCGCACGGCGTCGAGCCCCAGTATCGATGCCTGATGCTCAGCGCAGGGTTCGCAGAGTTGCGGACCCAAGAGAACGTTCAGCCGCGGGCCAATTCGCCTCGACCGGGTATTACGCCACGATGAGGAGTGCGAAAAACGCTCGCCTCATCGTGAATGGTTTCGGCACGCTTCGTGCTCTCCGCTGTTCATGCGTCGTTTGAAGACTCGGGAGCTGCGCGGCATCTACTGGACCCTCACGCTCCTGTTCATCGTGCCCCAAGCTTGGAGCGCGGTGCAGTACTTGGTCGACGCGCCGCGCATGACCGCGACCCTGCTCGCTCTCGGCTATCCCCCGTATTTCATGAAGATCTTGGGGGTTGCCAAGTTGCTTGGCGTCGCTGCGATCGTGACCGCCGTGTCGCCGACGCTGAAGGAATGGGCCTACGCCGGGTTCACTTTCGAGACTATCGGGGCGAGCATTTCGCACTTGAGCGCCGGTGATCCCTTGTGGGTAGGGCTCGTGCCGTTGGGTTTTGCGATCGTGCAGCTCACGTCGTACGCGTCTTGGAAGCGTCTGGGGCAGAGCGGACGCCGGCGTCGGTTCTTCTTTCATGCGGTAGGCGGGCTCCCCGAGGCACCATGAGCCACGCATGGCGCGGCGTGACAGGGCGCCGTCGGTCGGCTCTCGCGCCCGATGAGCCGTCGAACAATGTGCGCGCACTCAGTTGGTTGGTCGGCGCGCTGTGCGTGATGGCAGCGCTTTCGCTCGTGCCGTTTTGGGCGCCGCTGGTGCTCGCGACCTGGGGCGCGTTGATTGCCCGTCCGCTCTACTCCGCGCTGGCCAAGCGCACGCATTGGCGTCAAGGCGCGTCCGCCTTGGTCACGGTGCTCTTGGTCGTGGCGTTCTTGGCACCGCTCACGATCAGCGTGCTTTCACTTTCCGGAGCCGCCGTGGAGCTCGGCCACCGCTTGCTCGACTCCAAGAGCGGCACCGACGCGCTCCGCTCCCTCGCTCAGGGGGGCGGTGGCTCGGAGGCAGATCTTCGTAAGCTGGATGCCGGGCGGCTCATTCAACTCTTGCAGGAGCACGGTGGCAGCGCGTGGGCGGTTGCCAAGAGCATGTTTGGTGCTGCCACGTTGGTAGTGCTCGACGTCGTGGTGTTCGTGTCGGCGTTCTACAGCTTGCTGCTTCGAGGGCCGGCGCTCCACGAATGGCTCCTCGTTCACTCCCCGTTGTCGCGAGGTAATTTTCATCGCCTTTCGAGCGCTTTCGAGGAAGTGGGGCGGGGCTTGCTACTGGGCGTAGGGCTCACGGCGGTGCTTCAGGGCGCGGTCGCGACGGTCGGCTACCTGGCTTGTGGGGTTCCGCAGCCGCTCGTGCTCGGAATGGTCACGATGCTCGCCTCGCTCATTCCTTCGATTGGCTCCGCGCTCGTGTGGTGCCCGGTCGCGGCTGGCTTGCTGGTGAGTGATAGGCCAGGTGCTGCTGCTGCTCTGTTCGCGATCGGCATCTTCGTGTCGGTGGTCGACAACCTGGCGCGTCCGCTCCTGACCAAGCTGGGCGAATTGCGGTTGCACGGCCTGCTGGTGTTCCTGGCGATGCTGGGAGGCATGGCGGTGTTCGGCGCCGGAGGTTTGCTGCTCGGACCGCTGGTGGTGCGCTTGGCCGTAGAGGGCCTGGTCATGCTGCGTGAGGCTCACCCAGCAACGTTTCCCGACGCCTAGTGGCGCGTGAGCTCAGTGAGCCGTCCCGTCCGCGAGCGGCGCGGTGATCTCGGCCCAGGCTTTCTCGAGAGCGTGCTGCATGCGTTCATTCAAATTGTGACCGGCCAGCTCGTCGCCCACGACCAATGCTTCGATGCCGGCGGCCTCGAGCACCTTGCGCGCGCCGATCGCGCTGCGGAAGCACGCGGCGCTTCCGCAAACAAGCACGATACGCCGCCCGCCGGCTTCGCGGAACGCGCGCGCGAAGCTCGGATCGCGGGATGTTTGGTAGCCGCCTTCCGCCAAGATCACGATCGGAAAGCGCGCCGCGTTCTTACGCAAGAACGGCTCGGCGAAGGTCGCGCCTTGTGAAAACCCGGCGTAAATCATGGCGCCTGCGGCGATGTGTGCCCCGTAGCGCTCGCGAGTCAGAGTGACGGCGTCGTCGACGCGGCGGGCCAGAGCCGAGGGTGACGCCCAACCAAAAGATTGCCCGGGCATGGGGCTGCCCTGCGGGCACGCCACGAATGCGCGCGCTTCGGCCGCCAGGCGCCAGCCACCGCAGGCCCACTCCGGGCGATCACCGGCGCCGTGCACCCCCACTACGAGCGGCCGCGGCTCGACTGCCCCGAGCGGCGGAGTGACCACCACGGGCGCGTCCTTCGTGCCCAGGCGCTCGAGCCAGGCGCCCTGCAGGGGCGGTAACGCGTGAGCCGGAACTGCGTCCGAGGTTGGATGTTCGGTTGCGGCGTGCGGCGGCTCGTCGGCGACGAGCTCGACCGGGCGCGCTCCGGGCGCGGACCGTCGCTCGGGCTCGGTGGCGCGAGGGCAAGCTGCCAGCACACTGAGCCCGAGCGAGGCCGCCAAAACCAGCAGTGCGGCTTGGCTTCGCGCGGTGCGCGGAGGCGCGTCACTTGCCGGGCACGGAATCCGTGCCGGGTCCGGAGCGGCCCGTGACTTTGCCACTTTGGGCGCTGCCTTCGCTCTGGTCGGCATAGGATGCGGCATCGTTGGCTCGCGGCGTATCGTGATTGGCGTTGGCGGGCGGCTTCTCGGAGATGTTACTGCGCTCCGTCTTGTCACCGAGCACCAAATCGACGCGGCGATCCTGCGCCCAGCTCACTTCTTCATTGCCCATCGCGCTCTCTTCCCCGCGCGAAACGACCAGGATTTTGGCTTCGGGCACGCCGCGCGCTACGAGGTAGGCTCGCGCAGCTTCAGCGCGGTTCGCGCCGAGCTCGTGGTTGTGCTCTTCAGTGCCGCGCGGATCGGTGCGACCAATGATGGTGATGGTGCGGTGCTGGAGCGGACCGTCGGTCATGCAATTGGCGAGGTCGAGCAGGACGTCTCGGCCGCGTGGGTGCAGGGTGGCCTGATCGAGATCGAAGCGTGGCATTTCACTGGGATCGGCCGTGAAGCGGCACTCGCGCATCAACTCGGCTGAGAGCCGGATCGTGGTCTCGCGCGGATCGCGCGCGTCGGCTTGTTTCGGCGCAGTCGTCGCCGCGGACTCGTTCGAAGCGCTAGCAGGGGGCGTGCTCGAGCTCGCGCAAGCGCCGGCCAGTAGCGCCATCGCGCCACAGCCGAGCCAAGCTGCCGCGCTCGAAGCGGTCGGATGTCGAGTCATTGACGTCTCCTTTCGACGGGATGCGGACATCCGCGCAGGTGTTGCAAGCCGCTTGCCAGGTCACCGTTATGAAATTCTTAGGATCGGCCTAAGGAATTCTTAGCGGCAGAAAATCAGCGAATTTTGCAGATTATGGGCATGCGAAGTCTCACTCCGTTCAGCATCGTCAGCGTCTTGGTTCTTTCTTTCGGCTGCTCCGGCTCGCCTGCCAGCGAAGCCGATCCGCCTGCTCCCGAGCCAGACGCTCCCGCCGAGCCAGACCCGGTTCCGGCCGCAGAGCCGCGATTCTTGATCGAGCTCTCACTCGAGAAGCTGCCGATCGCGCAAGGCGACGAACAGGCAGTAGTCGTTACGGTCGAGCGCCAAGACGGGTTCGAAGGTCCCGTTGAGGTGAGCGTTGCCGGCTTGCCTGAAGGGGTCAGCGCGGAACCGCTCACGATCGCGGCGCGTGACGACAAAGCGGAGCTCATTCTTCAGAGTGCAGTGAAGGCGCCGCACTCGTTGCCCACCACCGTAACGATCACCGGCAAGTCGGGAAAGCTCCAAGATTCGCGCAAGCTCGCGGTGACCGTCTACGGCACGCCTGGCTCGGTGGATACCAGTTTTCAAGGCGGCAACGTGATGGTGCCGGTAGGGCCGGCCGACGCCTACGCTTACGCGATGGCGGCGCAGTCGGACGGCAAGATCGTCGTCGTGGGCACGAGGTACGAGCACCACGGCGACTTTGCGGTGATGCGCCTGAATCGTGACGGCGAGCTCGATACGACGTTCGGCGACGGCGGCTTGGTCGCGACCGAGGTCGGCGAGGGCTCGGACGTGGCTCGCGCCGTGGCAGTCGACGAACAGGGGCGCATCGTAGTCGCGGGCACGTCGACCAGCACCGCCACAGGGCTCGATTTCGCGGTCGTTCGCTACCTACCCACGGGTGCGGTCGACGAGAGCTTCGGTGAAGCAGGCAAGCGCATCGTGAGCTTCGGCGACGACTCGGATACCGCGTACGCCATCGCGCTCCAGAGTGATGGCAAGATTGTGGTGGGCGGCGACTCCAACCAGGGCAGCAGCACCACGGGCGTCGACTTCGCGCTGCTCCGCTTGCTCGACGACGGCAGCCTCGACGAAAGCTTCGGCGACGGGGGCCTCGTGACCCAGAGCGTAGCGCAGTTCGGCGGCCGCGATTCGATCTACGGCTTGGCGCTGCAAGCCGTGGACGGTGAAGAGCGCATCGTGGCGGCTGGCGGCGAGGGCGACTTTTCGCTCGCGCGCTTTCACGACGATGGCGCGCTCGACGAGAGCTTCGGCGAGCTGGGCACGGTCAGTCAGCTGTTTGGCTCCACCATCGGGGCAGCCTATGCGGTTGCGGTCAGCGACGACGATGAGCTCATCGTCGCCGGGCACGCGCAGCACAACTTCGCGCTGGCCAAGCTGGCGCTCGACGGCTCGCTTTTCGAGGGCTTTGGCGAGAAGGGCAAGGTCGTAACGGCCGTGGGCGACAACTGGAACGAAGCCCACGCGCTCGGGCTCGACGAGGAAGGCAGGATTCTCTTGGCGGGCTGGACCTACGAGGGCAACTCGACCAGCGGCAACACCACGCTCGCTCGCTACGCCAAGGACGGCGTGCTCGACGAAACCTTCGGCGACGCGGGTATCGCCTTGACCGACGTGGCTGCACCGAGCAAGCCCGACCAGGGCAGTGCGCTCTTGATCTCGCCCGATGAGCGCGTGCCTTCCGAGCGCATCCTGGTGGGTGGCTACGCCAGCCGCGGCTTTTCGCAGTTCGCGGTGACCCGGTTTTGGCGCTAGTGGTTTTGGCGCTGGTCGGCGAAGACGGTCGCGGCGGCGTGGTTTTCACGCTAAACGCCGGGCGTGGACTCGTTGATCAGCGCCGACCAAGCAGCGTGGATACAGAGCGGAGTCACCTCCATCGTGGTGGCTTCGCGCGGCGAGCAGAAGCGGCCCTCGTTGGGCCTCGGGCTCGGCTGCCGCATCGCGCCGGACCGCCAGCGCCTCGTGGTATTTTTGCTCGAGGCCCAGAGCCACGAACTCTTGAACGACCTTCGAGCAGGGCGCGGCCTGGGTGTGCTGTTCACCCAAGCCACGACCACGCGCGCGCTGCAGCTCAAAGCGCCGAGCGCGCGCGAAGTGCCGCTCGGCT
>JBEHXA010000235.1:0-10751 GCA_048498935.1 Myxococcota bacterium | reverse complement strand
CCAAGATCTTTCAGGGACGAGTCGCCCCGTTTTCGCTCAAGAGCGAGCTGGACCCGATGGTCGTGATCACCGTCTGGGGCGGAGATACGGACCTTTGGCACTGCGGCAACGTGCTGTGCGCCGACTACCGGCCATCGACGCAGGTCGGGTCCAACTACTTCAGCTCGATGGCCAACGTGGTGCACGTAGCGTGCTCGGCCGGTCACGGGCACCAGTGGCCGACGGTAAACCGCGACGCCTTCAACCTGTGGGCGCTCACGACGCTCGCGTCGCATCCCAAGGGCACGCCGGTCAAAGACTTCGTTTTGACGACACCGCCTACCGGTTATAGCTGCAAGCTGGGTGTGTTTACGGACCACTATTGATAGGGATCTGAAAGCTATCCCAGGCCGGCGTGTGGTTGCCCTCGATTGTCGGCTGATTCCAGAGGTAGAGAGCGGGATATGTCTCGAGCTCCCCGCTGTCGCCGAGTCGAATGACCGGTGCCACGTAGAGCTGCGGCACTCGCCCGCCTCGGGTCGACGAGAACGTGAGCCAGTAATAGGTCTTGCCGCCGGTGACGGTGACGTCCGGTGACCATTTCGGCCAACTGTTGGTCACGCCCGGGCTGAGCGCTCCTTCGCACGGACCGGGATCGTTGGCTGCAAGGCGTATCGGCTCGCCGCCTTCGGCCGGGACGACGAATACCTCCGCGTGACGGTTGTTGTAACTGTCGCCGTCCTCGACGCGCACGCGCGAGAAGGCGACCAGTTTGTCGTCGGGTGAGAGGGCCGGATAGAACTCGTTCCAGGCGGCGTCGCTGGCACCGGCGATCGGGGTTACGGTCCCACCCAGGCGGTCGGCGTAGGGCACCCGGTAAATGTCTGCGTTCGTGAGGATGCCGCCCGCGATGGTGCCTTGCCCCGATGCGTACACCACGAAGCTCCCGTCGTGGCTCCAGGAGGGCCACGCTGGCATGGCACCCGGATCACCGTCGAGCGGGAGCAGGCCCGAGCCGATGCCGTCTTGCTCCGAGCTCGCCTCCAGGTCGGTCCATACGAAGCGCAGGTTGAGCAACGAGAGCACGATGCGGTCGCCGGCGCGCCAGTGCGCGGGCGAGAAGGCGGGCAAATGCTGATTACGACGCGCGAGCAGGGCGCGCCCAGCCGACGTCATGAAAGTGGGCTCCGAAACACCGTCGCGGCGCGAGCGCAGCGCCAGTGACGCGAATTGACCTTGCGCCTCGGGCAGGTCGGCATCGGAGTAAGCGACGTACTCGCCGTCGGGGGTCGAAGCGTGACACCCCACGCAACGACCGGGCATCGGTCGCACGACGGTGGCGACCGATTCCTCGCCGAGCTGAAAGCCTTTCAGAAAGGTCTCATCGGTTTCGGCAGTGATCGACCAGTAGACGATGCTGCCGGGCGCAGACACCGGAGCGATCGAGACGGTGCCGGCAGAGCCCAGCGCCGGTTTGGCGCCGTCCGTTGCGGCCAGGCTGCGCATACTCACGGCGATCGGGTGGCCGGCGGCGCGCGCGAGCAGCGACTTCCAGATCTCGCTGTCCATGGTCCACGATGGGCTCGACGTATAAACGACGAGATCGCGGGGCTCCAGGTCGACGCTCAGCCGTAGCTCGAAGAAGCTGGGCACAGCCGCGGGGTTCCAGCGAAAGCGCGGCCGTAGCCAGTTGCTAGGAAAGAGTGAGCCCAGCTGCGGCTCGACCAGACACGGGCCCCCCGTCGGGTCCTCGCTGCCCGGCGCGCCGAAGCGATCCGCGATGTCGGCGGGGAGCTCGGGGCTTCCAGGCGTGGTCACGATGATTGGTTCGTCGGGAAACGCGCAATCTGCACAGCTCGAAGGCGGGCTGTGATTGGGATCACGAACGATCGGCCTGAGCGCACCGTCATCGCACGCTCCCACCAGAGCTCCCGCGATCGCAGACGTGGCGATCCAGCGGCAGCTCACAGCGCTACCTCGATCCCCAATGAAAGCAAGAACCAGGGGCGCCCCCACGCTGCCACTTGCTCGTCTTCGAAGTAGACCACCGGCCGAGGGAAGGCGATGCCCGAAGCCGCATCGCCGCGCACGCGGAAGCGGCGCGAAAACGGGATTGTCCCGCCAACCCGCGCGTAGGGGCCGCCGGAAATGAGCTGATCGCTTTGACCCACGTAGCCGTCCGAACCAGTGCCGCTCACCTGGGTGAGGATCACGGCTCCCCCCACCGATAGATCCAGCGACGTTCGCGTCTCGGCGCTGCCGCTGCTCAAGAAGGGGCCGAGTGCCAGTAGACTGCGCCAAGCAAGCGCAGAACCCGACGAGCGATCGAGATGAAGCGGGAACGTGGGGCCGACCAGGAACGACTCGAGACCGAGCTGCCGTGTGGCTAGCCAGCGACCAGCGATCGTGAGCTGCGCGGAAGCTCCCATGCCGCCGGGACTGAGGAGGACACCGGGCGCAAGCAGCAGCGAAAACGATCGCGGGTGCTGGGGCGGAGGGGGAGACGGTGGCGGCGCTGGTGGTGACGGCGGTGGTGACGGCGGGAGCGGTGCAAGACCGCTTGCGCGTAGCGCCTCCACCGCCCAAAGCGAGACGATTGCGCTATCGACCGAAGCTCCTTCGGCCACCGGCACTTCTCGATACACTTCCTTGCCGGTGGCGGCATTGGCGATCCAAAGGCGAATCACGCTCGGTTCGACCGTGAGCCGAAGCGCCAAGTCGGCACCGGTGCTCCGCATCGCGATAGTGAGCTCGGCGAATTCGTCGCTCGCTGCGGGGCTTTCGAGCTGCGTTAGCTGAAACCCCTGCGCGCGCAGCTCAGCCGTCAAGCGCGAGCTCAACTGCGCGTCGCCTTCGACTGGGAAGAGCACCACGCGTCGCGGACGCTCGTTCGCCGGTGCCGGCGCGCTCGGACCGCCTCGCTCCGCGGCCTGCACCGTGGCCGCGCTGACGAGCATCACAGCGAGAGCAGCGGCGACTTTCATTCAGGGCGCGTGAGGCGTCGAGCGAGGTCGGCGTACTGCCCGCGCGGGTAACGCGACAGGTAAGCCGCGGCCGCTGCCCGAGCCTGCGCCGCGTTGCCGGCGCGCTGCCAGGCTTCCATCAACCGACCTCGAGCTTCCTCCGCCAAGGGGCCGCCCGGTTGCTCTTGGACGTAGCGGGCGAACCACTCGGCGGCACTCGCGTAGCGCCCACGCTGATGGAACTCGACCAATCCGATTGCGAATGCGCTGCGATCGGGCGCAGCGTGTTTGCGCCTCGCCGCCTGGTAGGCTTGCAGCGCTCGCGTCGGGTCGCCCGCCAGACGCGCCACATCACCAAGCAGCAGCAAGTCGGCCGGGCTCGCGCGGCCACACTCTTCATCGAAACCCAAGCGGATCGCTGCCTTGAGCGCTCCGCGATAGTCTTGCGCGCCGGCCAGCTGGCGCCACGTGGGCGCGGCCGCAGCCACCGCTGGCGCTGACGTCGCGGGCAAGCTGCTGCTCGAAGCCTCGCGCGGGACAGCTGCCGCGCCGCTGGGCGGCGCTTTGCCGGCTCGCTCCGAGCTCTCGACCGGAGCGCGACACGACGCTTGGAGCGATTGGCCAGTCACGAGCGCGCGGCCGCCGGGCAGGCACGGCGCCGTGATCAGCACCGCGCCGTGATGCAGGTGAAAGTCGATGCGCTCGACCGTGGGATCCCAATCGAACGAAAAACGCGTCCCCTTCACGTGGATTTCGAACGGCCCCGCGTCGACGCGCCAGCTCCCGTTCTTGCGCGGGACGACCGAAACCTCGGCTCGACCTCGCTCGACGACCATCGACGACCACGGTGCGGCGATCGTCGTCGATGGTCGTGACGCGGGCGCGTGCCTCGGGACCGAGCGCCAGGAAGGAGCCGTCCGAAAACACCAGATCGAGCGGGCCGCCCGGTGGCGCCGCAACGGCAGTCCCGACCTGGCCCTGCACCTTCGCCGAACCGACTGCAAACGTCAGCGGAGTTCGCCAAAATAGCGCAAATGCTGCTGCCATCGCGACGGCTGCGGCTGCGCCTCCGAGAGCGAGCCACCGCCCTCTGCGCCGCTGCCTTTCGCGTTCGTCGAGACGCTGGCGAAGCAGCGCCTTCTGTTGGGCAATCCCGAAGCTGCCGCGCAGGTGCTCGTCTTGCTCGGCCGCCATCTGACGCAAGAACTGGTCACGAGCGGCTAGCTCTCGTTCCATCGGTCCCCCTTCGCCATCCACTCGCTCAAGAGCGGATCCTTGCGCGCTTCTTCGGTGAAGCGAGTTTCGGCCTTGCGCACGCGCCGCTTGATCGTCGTACGCGAAACGCCGCAAGCATCCGCGATCTCGGCGAGCTCCATCTCCTCGATGAAGCGGAGCGCGAACACGATGCACTCGTCGGGAGGCAGCCGATTCAGCAAGCGGTAAAGGCGCGCCAAGGCATCAGCGGCTGCCGCCGGCGTGTCGTGCGTCGGGATCTCCGGCAGATCCTCGTCGCGATGGAAGGTGAGCCAGCGGCGCCGACGACGGCGGCGCAAGCAGCCGCGCGCCACGAATACGGTGACGCTGCGCAGCCATGGCCGCAGCAGGTGCGAGGTTCGCAGGGTGTGCAGACTACCGAGCGCGTTGACGAACACGTCGTTCACCAGGTCGGGTAGCTCGGAATCAATCCCCAATATTCTGGCGAGCACCCGCTCGACGTAAGGGGCGTAACGTTCGACGAGCGCATCCATCGCGGCGCGATCGCCCTCGCGCAAGGCAGCCACGAGTGTCGCGTCGTCCTCCAAGCGGGCTGCGTTCGCCTGACGCGCGCTGATCGGCACGACCGGCGCGACCGCTCCCGTCGTTTTGCGCTGCAGCGAGACCATGACCTCTTCAATCACTATCTCTCGAAGCGAGGCTCAGCAAGCGCCGCGGCGACGATATTCGCGAAGAATCGCCGGTGGTCCATGCGGCGCGGCTGAGGTCACTAGAGCTAATCGGGCTTTGATTCTGCCCGCAAGCGAACGTTGCGGCGTGGTCCACGTCGCAGGGGTGAGGTCACTAGGTGCCGCGAACCAGCGCAGCGGTCGACCCTTTCGCCCGCGCAGCGCGTCGTGTGCACCATGCTTCGTACTCTCCTCATTCTCACGTTGACTTGCTCGTTGATTGCTTGCGGTAACGCACCGGGTGCTGGAGGTAGCGCGAAAGCGGGCTCCGCCGGCATGCCCGCAGGTGGCGGCCACGGTGGCAGCGCTCCGTCGACCGGTGGCGCTGGCCAGTCCGCAGGTGGGACCGGTGGCGCCGACGGCAGCGCGGGCACCATGGCGGGCGCCGACACGACCCCCGAAGCCTTCAGCTTCGCCCCTCAAACCGACGTCGCGGTCGACATGCAGATCGAGTCGGAAGCAGTCACGATCAAGGGGATCGACGCTGCGGCGCCGATCAGCGTCGAGGGCGGCGAATACTCAATCAACGGCGGAGCGTATGGAGCGGCCGCCGGTACCATCAACGCCGACCAAAGCGTCAAGCTACGCGTCAAGTCGAGCACCATGTTCAGCACCGCCGCGATGGCGACGCTCACGGTCGGCGGCGTGAGCGCGCCGTTCAGCGTGACGACGGTGGCCGAGGGCGAGATGCCCATGCCGCTGTCGCAGGATTGGCCGATGTTCGGCCACGACTACGCGAACACCCGCACCTCGAACGACAAGAGCATCGGGGCCGCTCAGGTGCAAAGCCTCAGCGTCGCCAAGCGCGTCACCAGCCCGGGCGTCACGAGCACCGCTGCCTTCGTCGACGGCAAGGTCTACTACAACGACTTCGGCGGCTCGCTCCGGGTCGTGGATGGGCTCACGGGCGCGGAGGTGTGGACCAAGAAGCTGCAGGCCGGCATGCTCACGCCTTCGCCCTATGTTTCGGCCGATAGCGTGTACACGGGGGGCGAAGGCTCGACCGTGTACTCCGTCAGCAGAGCCAACGGCGACCTGCAGTGGTCGAAAAAGATCGAAGAAACGCCGTACAATCGCATCTGGTCGTCCCCCATCGTCGTCGACGACACGCTCTTGATTGGCGCTGCTTCCTATCAAGTCTTCTTCCCGACGACGCCGACGTTCCGCGGCTCGGTCGTAGCGCTGAACGCCAAGACGGGTGAGGAAAAGTGGCGCTTCTCGGTGTGCCCAGTCAACGAGTGCGGCGGCGGCGTGTCGGTGTGGTCGAGCGTTGCGGTCGACACCGCCACCAAGACCGCCTTCATCGGCACCGGTCAGGCTTACTCGCAACCCGCCGGCCCGTACTCGGACGCGCTCGTCGCGCTCAACTACGAGACCGGTCAGCGCGTTTGGCACTATCAGATCACGCCGAACGACATCTACACCATCAACGGTGGGAGCTTGGATCGCGACGTTGGTGCCGCGCCCAACCTGTTCGAGGCGACTATCGACGGCGCGGTTCGCAAGCTCGTCGGCGTCGGCGACAAGGGTGGTCATTACACGGCGGTCGATCGCGTCACCGGTCAGCTCGTCTGGCAGCGCCGCGTCGACGTACGCAACCCACCCGGCAGCCCGATCGGCGGTGTCATGGGCACGCCGGCGGTCGCGAATGGCCGCGTTTTCCTGGTGAATAACACCTCGGTCGTTGGAACCGGTCGCTTCGACGCCCGGCCCGGGACCGGTACTGCATTCGCGCTCGACGCAGCCACGGGTGAGGTCGCGTGGAGCCTGCAACTGCCGGCCGGCAGCTTCAGCGGTAACGCAGTCGCGAACGGCCTCTGGTACTTCATCACCTGGGACGGCCAGCTCCGCATCGTCGATACCGCTACGGGCATGCTGCTGCGCTCCGTGGCGGTGGGCACAGCCGTCGGCATCTACGACGAGGTCGCCGAGGGCTTTCCCAACGGCTCCACCAGCGGCCCGGTCATCGCCAACGGCCACATCTACGCCGGCTATGGTTGGACCTGGGGCGGCACCGTTCAAGGTGGCCTCGTGATCATGAGCGCGCAGTGAGCCTCACACGGCTGCGGGTCGGCCGAACCAGGTCGTGAGCGCTTCGGCCAAGCCATCGTCGGTGCCGTTGCCCACCCAGGCCACGTAGCCGTCGGGGCGAATCAAGGCGGCGGTCGGGGCCGGCACGGTGCCCAGTACCGGCAGCTCCCAGCCGCCATCGTAGCGCGCATTCACCCAACGAACCCGATCGGCCCAGGGCGCGATGTCGAGGCTATCTGGATCGCCGAGATTCAAGAGCACCGGTTTGGCCAAATGCAGCAGGCTGAAAACGCGCCGCGGACCGCTGTCGGTGATCACCTCCAGATCGGGCATGCGGCGGCCGAGCAGGGCATGCCCGGTGCCGAGGTCGTAGTGAATGTCGAGCCCGGACATCATGCCCGCGTAGCGCTTGCGCGGCTCGCTCAGCTTCAGGAGCTCGGCCATTTGCTCGTGCAGCGCGAGCGTGCGCTCGTCGCCTCGCATGAGCGCCGTTTGGGCCAGCGTATTTTTCAGGACGCGAGCTGCGACTGGATGACGTTCGGCGTGGTAGCTGTCGAGGAGCGTTTCCGGCGATGTGCCGTTCACTACCTGGGCCAGCTTCCAGCCCAAGTTCACGGCGTCCTGCACGCCGGTGTTGAGCCCCTGTCCACCTGTCGGTGAGTGCACGTGCGCCGAGTCGCCGGCCAGCAGCACCCGTCGCTCGCGGTAAGCGCTAGCCTGGCGAGCCATATCGCTGAACCTCGACACGTACGTGATATCGCGCACACCAAAGTCGGTCCCGTACACGGCGCGTAGCGCCTCCCGCAGATCGTCTTCGGTCGCCACTTCGCCGCGCTTGAGCTGTGGCTCATTCAAGACCACGCGCATTCGCCTCCCGTCGTCGAGCTTGCCGAGCGCGTTGACGCCGTGGGCGCCGCGCCGCACGCCCCACGCCGGTTCTTCAGTTGTCGATGCTTCTGCGACCAAGTAGCTGATCGAGGCATCCCAGCCCGGAAAGTCGATACCAGCATGGCGCCGCACCAAGCTGCGCCCGCCGTCGCAACCCACCAGGTACTTCGCGGCCAGCGTACGACCATCGGAGAGCGCAACTTGCACGCCACTGTCGTGCTGCGCAAACCCCGTCACTTCCACATTTCGATAAGTCGGTACACCCAGCTCGGCAACCCACGCGGCGAGGATGCGCTCGGTTGGACCCTGCCACAGCGCGAGCACGTAGTTGTGCCGCGTCGGAAAATCGCTCAGGTCGAGCTGAATCAACGCAAACCCTGCCGCTGGCATCTTCTGCCCCTCGGCGAGAAAGTGCTCCGCCACTCCGCGCTGGTCGAGCACCTCGATGGTGCGACAATGCAGCCCTCCTCCGCGCGCGCTCTCGAGCTCCTGAGTTGCGCGCCGCTCGACAATCGCGACATCGACGCGCGCGAGCGCGAGCTCCGCAGCGAGCATCAAACCAGTCGGACCACCGCCCGCGATCACCACTGCATGGTTCGTCATGTCCACGCACAGTGCGCCCGCACCCGCCTCTTGCAGCAAGTCCCCCGCTCTGGCATAAGGTCGAAGTGGGAAAAGCGATCACGCGCTGAAGGAGCGGCGCGAATCAGGCTTTGTGCCCGAAATTTAAGGAAAATTTCTGATCAGGGGCTGCCGCGACGCAGCTCGTTTGCAGAAGCTTTCGTGGCGGTCGCGGGTGACGGCGGCTCGCGGGGAACGGGGAACGGTCAGGGGATGACGCAGTTCCAACCGGCGCAGGTGTTGGCGCCGGCGCAGGTGTGCTCGGAGAGGAGCTCCGTGGTGGAGTCGTAGGAGAAGCCTTTGGCGGTAGCGAAGCCGCCGCAGTGGGGCATGACTTCGACGGTGCCGCCGCGCTCGGTGCAGAGAGCGGTGAATTGCTCTTCGGTCATCACGCCGACGTTCTCGCTGGACACGATGTGCGGGTATTCGGGAGGCGCGCCAGCGGTGCCGCCGGAGCCAGCCGTGCCGGCCTCGCTCGATGAACCGCCCGTGGCGATCCCACCCTCACCGCCGACGGGAATGACCGTCGTTCCGCCCGTGTCTTGCGCGCCGCCTTCGCCGCCTGCGCTGACTCCGCCCTGTCCGGCAACTGCTTCAGGCGGTGAAGTCTCAGTCCCGGCAGCGCCAGCCGACTCCTGGCTCGAGCTTCCGCCAGCCGGATTACCGCCGGTCCCGCTTTGGTCTGACTTGCCGGCGGCGCCTGCAGCGCCATCGGCATCTTGCTTGGAGCAACCGGCGAGACAAAGCAAACCCGCGAGAGCTGCGCCGACTAGGCGCGAGCTCGCGCAGGGAGAGGACGGGGGGCTAGCGGCCAGCGAGGTCTTCGTCATGAAAGCTACCGGAGCGTAGCGTGACTTCGACTGACGCGCGGCTGGTTGGCAAAAATGGCGCGATTTTGCGCGGAATGGGAGCTCCTAAACTCCGCTCTTCCAGATTTCGAGGAAGCGCGCGTCCTCGTCGTCATCTTCCTTGGGGTCGGCCGTGGCTTCGGTTGCGCGGGTGAGAAAGGCCTCGCCCAATTCCTCGGGCTCGACGCTGTCCCAGTCGTCGGCCGAGCTGACGGCTGGGTAGCGCGCTGTCGGCTGTGCCGTGATCGAAGGTGGATTCGAAGCGGGAGCAGGGTCGACGGAAAGTGGTGCTTCTTCAAAGCTCAACGGCTCCTCTGGAGTGATGTCCTGGTCTGGTTCCACAGGGGCTTCCGATGGTGCCGCGCTCTGGGACCGGCGCAGCCACCAGACGAGACCTCCGGCAACCAAGCCGCTGCCCACCAGCACTGCCACAGTCTTTTCTGCTCGAACAATCTGCGCTCGCATGATGGCGTACGCTTGGTGCAAGCATCAGGCCGATACGCCCGCACGGTTGGATGCGCCTTGCTTGCTCGAAATGCCTTGGTTCGTCCGCGTTGCGAGGGCGCGCGCGCCGTGACTGGGCGACGAGTTGGGACGCTTCTGTCGGCGCGAGCGGCGTCTCCTCGTGGCGATCGTGCTCGGACCTCGCGACGGGGGCGAGCTCTCGTCAATGACCACACGTACAAGCAACGCAGCCGTGCTCGGCGCAGGTGCCGCACGACGCGGTGACCTGGCGGCGCAGCGCTTCACGAGCGCGGAATAGCCGGACAGCTGCGTTGCTCGGCGTGATACCCGCCTCAGCAGCGAACGCGGCCACGGAGGCGCCTTCGACCTCGACGCGCTTCAAGGCATCGGCATACTCGGATTTGAGAGTACCGGCGAGCCTGGTCACGCAGCGGCATACCTCCTCACGCACCTCCAGCGGTTGAGTCGCCGTCTCGAGCTCCGACGCGAAACGCGTCAGGGCGCGGTCGGCGGCGCCGCGCCGACGGTGGTGGTCGATCGTGGCGTTGCGGAGGGCTCGATAGAACCAGGCGACGATGGCCTCGTCTGCGCGGAGCTCGTCGAGCTGACCGAGGCTGCGCACGAAAGCGGCCTGGAGGATGTCCTCGGCCAAGTCGCGCCGCCCGACCCGTCGCTCCACGAAGCTCAAGAATTCTCGATGGTTATCGACCAAAACGCGGACGACGTCGTCGCTCAATGGTCGGGCTGGCTCATCGGGAAGGGGCAGCGACATGCCCCCAGAGTGTTGCCCCCAGGGCCAGGCCGCAAGCGCTCGCTGCCAGGGCGACGATTTTTCTGCAACCGGGTGTAATGCCCAGGAGCGGCTGCGTCTTCAGGGGTGAGCCCAGCGCTCGGAAAGAGAACACCGATGTCCAAGCAAACGAACCCCGACTGCTCCTGCGCCTCTTGCAACCATGAAGCCTGCGCCTGCAAGCCCGGCGCAACGTCCGCGTGCGGCTGCGCACCGGTCTGCG
>JBEHXA010000234.1:0-10766 GCA_048498935.1 Myxococcota bacterium | reverse complement strand
GGGCGTTTTGCGATGCGGATATAGTTCGTCCGGGTCGCGGCGCCGCGCCGTGGTAAAGCTCGGCGCCGATGAAGCTCGTTCACGCGGCCGACCTCCACCTGGACAGCGCGCTGCACGGTTTGTCGCGCTACGAGTCGGCGCCGGTTGACGAGATCCGAGGCGCCACGCGGCGAGCGTTCACGAACCTGGTGAGCTTGTGCTTGGACGAGAAGGCAGCGCTGCTCGTGATCGCGGGCGACCTGTTCGACGGGGATTGGCGCGATATTTCGACCGGGCTCTTTTTCGCGAATGGGCTGAGCAAATTGTGCCAAGCGGGCGTGCAGGTGGCGTGGATTCGCGGCAATCACGACGCGGTGAGCCAGATTCGGCGCAGCGTGCGCCTGCCCGACGCGGTCGTCGAGCTCTCGGCGGATCGCGCGGAGACGCGCGTCTTCGACGAGATCGGCGTCGCAGTTCACGGCCGCAGCTTTGCGCGGCGTGACGTGACGGAGGACCTGGCTGCCGGTTATCCCGAGCGCGTTGCTGGTGCGCTCAACGTGGGGCTCTTGCATACCGCGCTCGAAGGGCGAGCCGGGCACGACCGTTACGCGCCGAGCCGTGTGGAGACGCTGGTGGCGCGCGGCTACGAGTACTGGGCGCTCGGGCACGTGCACCAGCGCGAGGTCGTGCATCGCGAGCCGTACGTCGTCTTTCCGGGCAACTTGCAGGGGCGACACGCGCGCGAGCTCGGCGAAAAGGGCGCGACGCTGGTCACCTTCGAGGGCGACCGCATCACGAGCGTCGAGTCTCGTGCCCTGGACGTGGTGCGCTGGGCCGAGCTGCAGCTGTCGGTGAGCGAAGCGCAAAACACGGACGACGTCCTCAGCGCGGCGCAGGTCGAGCTCGGGCGCGCGTTGGAAGTGGCGCAGGGGCGCCTACTGGCTTTTCGCGTGGTTCTGAGCGGGCCTACGGCGCTGGATGCGCAGCTGCGCGCGCAACGTGAGCGCTTGAACGAGGAGCTGTGCAGCCTTTCGTACTCTGCCGGCGGCGCCGGGGCTTGGCTCGAAAAGCTGGTAGTGCGCACGGCGCCGCTCGAGCGGGCGCCCGCGCTGGGCGACGACGCGCTGGGAGAGATCGATCGCGCGCTCGGCGAATTGCTGAGCGGTGAGCCCGGCGCGTTGCTCGAAGAGCTGGGCGAGCTCGCGAAAAAGCTGCCCAGCGAGGTGCTGGAGCTCGTGCCGGAGCTGCGCGAGCTCTCGCCGCAACTGGCGAGCGATTTGGGCGGTGACGTGCGCAGCATGCTGCGCGAGCGGCTCACGCAGGGGGAGAACGTCGCGTGAAGTTTCGTCGGCTCGGGCTCGACGCCTATGGCCCGTTCACGGGCAGCGTGCTCGATTTTACGCGCCTGCGCGGCAATGGCCTGCACCTCGTGTACGGGCCCAACGAGGCTGGCAAGAGCAGCGCGCTGCGCGCGATTCGTGACTTGCTGTTCGGCATTCCGCTCGTCACGCCCGATGCTCATCTCCATCCGGGCCCGGCGCTGCGCTTGTCGGCCGTGCTCGAGCGTGACGGGGAGCAGCTCGCCTTCGTGCGGCGCAAAAAGCGCAAGGACTCGCTGGCAGGGCTCGACGACACGCCGCTCGACGAGGCGCGGCTGGCGCGCTTCCTGAACGGTCTCGATGCGGCCAGCTTCGATCGGCTTTTTGGCTTGGATCACGAGCGTTTGCAGCGCGGCGGCGATGAGATGCTGTCCGGCCAAGGCGACGTCGGGGAGGCGCTGTTCGACGCCGGCGCGTCGGGGCGCTCCGTGCACCGCGTGAAGCTGCAGCTGGTGGAAGAAGCCGAGGCGCTGTTCAAAGATCGCGCTCAAAAGCCCGAGCTGAATCGGCTGCTCGCGCTCTACGCTGACCAAAAGCGTCGCGCCAAGGACGCGCAGCATTCGCCTGAACGGTACGAGGAGCAGCAGGAGAGCGTGCGCAAGACTCGGCGCGAGCTCGAGGCATGCCGCGCGGAGCTCTCGCGCTTGCGCGCCGAGAAGGAGCACCTGTCACGGCTCAAGAACGTGCTGTCCAGCGTCGCGGCGCGCGACCGCGCGTCGGCCGAGCGCAAGGCGCTGGGGGAGGTGCCGAGCCTGCGTCGTGATGCCAGCGAGCGCCGCGAACACCTGAGCCTGGCCCTTTCAGAAGCCGAACGCGACGCCGCGCGCCTCGAACGACAGCTCGGCGAGCAAACCGCGCGGCTCACGCGCTTGCCGGCTCCGAGTCGCTTGCTCGAGCTTTTGCCCGATACGGTGCGCGCGCTGGGTACGCGCATCGGTCGCGCCGAAAAGGATCTGCTCGACCTGCCCAAGCGCCAGAGCGAGGCGCGCACGTTGCGCGACGCGATCGAGCGCGACCTGCCTCGGCTCGGGTTGGGCGGCGATCTGCAGAGCGTGGCGGCGCGCAGCTTGCCGGTGGGCGAACAAGCGCGCCTGCAAGAGCTGGGGCGCCGCTACCAAGGCATTCAGCTGCAGGTCGAGAGCTCGGAGCGCGAGCTGCCGGGGGCTCGCGCCGCCGTGGAGGTCGTGGCTTCTGCCCTCGAACAGGCGAAAGGTGCGCGCAGGATCCAGCGCGACGCGCTGCTGCCGAGCGAGCTGCTCGAGCGCTACGACGGTGAGCTTGGCCGCGCCGAAGAGCACGTCGAACAGCTCGAAGAGCGCCTGCGACGAGACGTCCGCGAGCGTGCCGAGCTCGAGCACCAGCTGGAACAGCTCGAAGGGCAACGCGGCGTGCCGAGCGAGGCGCTGGTGGCGCGGGCGCGCGAGGACCGCAACGCGCGGCTGCGGGAGGCGCAGGAATTGGCTGCACATCCCAAGCGCAAGGCGCTCGAGCTGAGCTTGCCCCTAGCCGCGCTGGCGCAGGCACAGTCGCACGCCGACGCTCTGGCGGATCGGCTGCGCTCGGAGGCGCAACGTGTCGCAGATGCGGAGCTGATTCAGCAGCAGCTGGCGCGTTTGGCGCGTGAGCACGAGAGTCGAAATGAAGGGCTCGCGAACGCGCAGGACGCGCTCCAAGAGGTGAGCGGTCGCTGGCAGCGCATCGCTGCGACGCTGGCAAACGTGGAGCTGATGCCTCGCGAGGCCGCGCGCTTGCTCGACGAAGAGCGCGAAGGTTGGCGCGAGGTGGCGCGAGCCGAACAGGAGCTGGCGCGCGCTCGGGCTTCCTTGGGCGCGGCCGAAGCGCGGGCCGAGAGCGCGCGCGACGCGCTCGGCGCCTGGCAAGAGGAATGGCAGGCGGCGTCGGCCCCGCTGGGTCTCGGCGAGAATGCCCGACCCGAGCAGGTGCTCGCGCTCCTGAGCGCGCTCACGGAGCTCTCTCTGCAGCGGCAAAAGCTCGAAGATTTGCAGGGGCGCGTCGCCGGCATTCAGCGCGACATCGATCAGTTTGCCGCTCAGGTGCGCGAGCAAACCGAGGCCTTCGCGCCCGAGTTGTCGAGCTTGGCGCCCCCCGAAGCGGCGCTGAGGCTCGTGGATTTGCATCGCAAAGCAGTCGATGTGGCCGCCGAGCGCGCCGGCATCGAGGCCGAGCAGCGGCGCGTGCAGGCCGAGCTCGACGAAACCAAGCTGCGCGCCGCGGCAGATCGCGCTGCGCTCGACGTTTTGTGCCAGGAAGCAGGGGTGGCCGACGCCGCTGCTCTCTTGGAGCTCGAGCAGCGCGTCGAGCGGGCCCGTGCGCTCGATGCCGAGCTGACCCAACTCGATTTGCACCTCGCTGAGGTGTGCGAGGGCGAGCAGGTCGAGGTCTTGGTCGCCGAGGCGCGGCGCAGCGATAAGGCGGTGGTGGCCGCGCGGCTGGCGGAGCTCGACGACTTGATTCAGCTGCGCGAGGAAGAGAGCCGCGAGCTGGAGCGCGAGCTCACGCGGCTGCACATGGGACTCGAGGTCTACGTCGGTCGTGAAGGGGCAGACGCCGCGCAGGAGCTGTCGGCTACCGTGGCGCGCCTGGCCGAGCTGTCTTCCGTCTGGGCCCGGCGCCGCCTCGCCGCGGTCGTGCTCGAGCGCGTGGTGGAGGCCTATCGCGGACGGCACCACGGCCCGGTGCTGGAGCGCGCCAGCGAGCTATTTTCACGCCTGACGCTCGGGCGCTTCGCGCGGCTTCGCGTTGGGCTCGAGGAGGCACGCCTCGAGTGTGTCGAGGCTGGCAGCGGCAAGGGCCTGGAGCTCGAAGACTTGTCGCGCGGCACACGGTTTCAGCTCTACCTGGCGCTCAAGCTCGCGAGCCTCGAGCAGTACCTGACGACAGCGCCGCCGCTGCCCCTGGTGCTCGACGACGTGCTCGTCGAATGGGACGACGCGCGCGCGCGGGTTGCCTTGCAAGTGTTGGCGGAGCTTTCCGAGCGCACGCAAATCCTGCTGTTTACGCACCTCGCGCGGGATGTCGCCGCTGCCGAGGAGCTCGGCGACGGTCGCATCTTTACCCACCACCTGGTGCCGCGTGCCGTGGGCGAGCGTGCACATCCCGAACCGCTTCGTTAAGCGTCAGCTTGGCGCGGTTGGGCGGCCGAATCTTGTCCCCGATCGCCGTCTGAGCTGCGACAATCGTAGTGTCATGACCTCCTCGCGTAGCGCCCTGGTTTCGGTGGTCGCTGCCACCCTGGCGATGGCCAGCTTGCTCGAGCCCGGGCTCGCGTGGTCGCAGCAGAGCCACAAGTCGTCGCCCGCCGCGGCTCAAGCTGCCGACGCCGCCGAGATCACGTTCACCGGCTACCGTTCGCTCGCGACCGGCGGCGGCGTGTTGTTCGTCGAGATGACGAAGTCGGTCGAGGTCGAGGTCGAGCACAAGGGTCGGCGCGTCGAATATCGACTCGTGGGTGCGCGTGTTCCGCTGCGCAACAACCGTAACCCGCTCCTACTGCGCGACTTCGACGCGAACGCGACGAGCGCTCGGCTCGTCAACGAGAAGGTCAAGGGCGATAAGCGCGGTAAGCGCGGTAAGCGCGGTAAGCACACCCCGCAAGTGGTGCGGCTGGTCGTCGATCTGCGGAGCGACGCCGTCCCGCCGCACCGCATCGTGCAGCGCGGTCAGGGGTACGCGCTCGAGATCGTCTTGCCCGGAGCGCAAGGCACCCCGTCGTCGTCGTCCAAAGCAGCGAAGTAGCGCGGCTACTCGCGACCGGGCGAGAGCGTGCCGAGCCCGTCGACGTGCACACCTTCGACGACCGACACTGCGAGCCACGTCTCGCTATCGGTGACGGTCGTGTAGCTGTGGCTCG
This sequence comes from Myxococcota bacterium, assembly GCA_048498935.1. Lineage (GTDB taxonomy): Bacteria > Myxococcota_A > Polyangia > Polyangiales > Polyangiaceae > PMG-095. The sequence continues at coordinate 5,537 of JBEHXA010000234.1, read as the reverse complement.
AGCCGACGGGCATTTCGTGCCAATCGCCAGCCAGATACAGGCGATCGGACTGGTCGTCGCGGTACCCGCCGCGGAGCACGAGCACGCGCTCCGGTCCGAGGTGTCGATGCAGCGGGAACACGGCGCCCGGAGTTAGGCGCACCAGGCCATTGTCGGCTCCCGCCACGCGCGGGCCCCCGGAAAGATGCAGCAGCGCAACGCCCGGCACTTGTGACACCGCCCAGGCGCTCGGCTCTTCGGCGCGTATAAAGAGCGCCTCGAGCTGCGCATCGCTCCAATCGAACAGCTGCCCGAGCGCTCCGTAGAGAGGCGCCAGGCGCCGAGCCGGGCTCGAGATCGCCTCGAGCAAGCGCTGGCGCACGGCGGGGCGGGGCAGCGCGGCGATCTCGAGCTCCGCGATCGCCTCGAGCAGCGCGCCCTCCCTCGGATCGTCTCGCTTCGTCATAGTCTGACCTCCGAGTCCGAAAGCGCGTCGCGGAGGGCCGTGAGCGCCGCTGCCACGCGCGACTTGACGGTGCCGAGCGGTATGCCGACGCGCTCTGCGATCTCGCTGGACGACAAGCCCTCGAAGTAACCGAGCAGCAACACCTCGCGCTGCTCGGCCGGCAAGGCGACCAGCACGCCGCGCACGCGGGCGCGATCCGGCGCACTCGCTGCGTCGCTGCTGCCGTCGCCCAGCTGCGCCAGCCAGGAGTCGTCCAAGCCTCCGGCCTGCTTGGACACGCGCGCCGACTTTTGCACGTCCAGCGAGCGGCTGCGGGTGCGCAGCAGCAGCCACGACTTCACGCTGCCGCGCGTTCGGTCGTAGTCGGCCGCGTGTCGCCAGGCTTCCAAAAACACGTCGTGGATCACGTCCTCAGCCTCGGCCCCACGCCCCACGATGCGCTGGGCCAGCGCCAGCATCACGCCGGCGTGCCGGTCGTACAGCTGGGCCAGGGCCTCCCGGTCACCCCGCGCGATGGCGTGGACGATCGCGACGTCTTCCGGGGCGGCGCTGGGATCGGCGGGCGGAGAAGTCAACCGCGAAGCAAGGTACCAAGCCGTCTCGTGTTTCGCCAGCCTCGCCCCTTTGCTACAGCAGGGGGACAGTGCCGGCCGCGTCCAACCTCCCAGAAGAGCTCGAGCTCGAGCTCGGCGTCGACGACGCCACGGATCCCGCTGCCTTACGCGATCGGATCGGAAAAAAGCTCGGCGTATCGCCCAGCTCGCTGCCGGAGCCGGTGCTGCTCCGTCGTTCAATCGACGCGCGCCGCGGCAGTGTGCGCTTCCACCTCATCGTCGGCTTGCGTGGCGTCAGCACGGAGGCGCTCGGTGGGCCGCCGCCTCGCGAAGCGCCGCGCGATGCGGGCTTGCCAGTCGTGGTCGTTGGCGACGGACCCGCCGGGCTGTTTTGCGCGTACGAGCTGACTCGCCACGGTCTGCCGGTGGTGGTGCTCGATCGCGGCAAGACCGTTCAGCCTCGTCGCCACGACTTGAAGGCTCTTCATCAGCGCGGTGAGGTCGATTGCGACAGCAACTACTGCTTCGGCGAGGGCGGGGCGGGCACGTACAGCGACGGCAAGCTGTACACGCGCGCGCACAAGCGCGGCAGCGTGCGCGACGTCATCGAGTTGCTCGCACTGCATGGCGCGCCAGAAGCGATCCTGGTCGAGGCTCGGCCGCACATCGGCTCCAATCGCTTGCCCAAGGTGGTCACGGCGCTGCGCGAAAAGCTGCAGGGCGTCGGTGTCGATTTTCAGTTCGGGGCTCGCGTCGTCGGCTTGCTCACCGCACCTGGCAAGGTCACCGGCGTGCGCCTCGCCGATGGGCGAGAAATCGCGGCACGCGCGGTCGTCCTGGCTACCGGTCATTCGGCGCGTGACATCTTCGTGATGCTGGCCGAAGCGGGCGTGACGCTCGAAGCCAAGGCTTTCGCGCTCGGCGTACGCATCGAGCACCCCCAGCCGCTGATCAACCGCATCCAGTACGGTCGCTTTGCGTCGCACCCCAAGCTCCCGAACGCCTCCTACCGCGTCGCCGAAACGGTCGACGGGCGTGGGGTGTTCTCGTTCTGCATGTGTCCGGGCGGCTTCGTGGTACCGGCTTCGACCGAGCCCGGCGAGCTGGTCGTCAACGGCATGAGCCTGTCGCGTCGCGACTCACCCTTCGCCAACTCCGGGCTCGTGATCGGCATCGAACCGGCTGACGTGGAGCGTGCAGGCTTTCACGGTCCGCTCGGTGGGATCGAGCTGCAGCGGCGCATCGAGCAGGCGGCATTTGCGGCGAGCAGCGGTGCGCTCTCGGCGCCGGCCACCCGAGTCACCGACTTCCTGGCCAAGCGCAGCTCCAGCACCGTCCCGGACACCAGCTACATCCCTGGTTTGACCGCCACCGATGTCGGCCCGGTGCTCGACGCGGCGGGGTTGAGGCTCGCGGACCGGCTGCGCGGCGGGCTCTCGGCGTTCGATCGCAAGCTGCGCGGCTACGGCAGCGAGGAGGCGGTTCTGATCGGTGTGGAATCTCGCACCAGCTCACCAGTCAGGGTCCCGCGCGACCCCGAGTCGCTCGAAGCCCCGGGCTTTGCCGGCTTGTATCCAACCGGTGAAGGCGCTGGCTATGCGGGCGGAATCGTGAGCGCCGCCCTGGACGGCCAGCGCGTAGCGCGAGCTATCGCGGCGGTCGTGACTCGTCCCTGACATAAGCCATTTGTACCGGGTCCCCGACCTTCGGACTGTGCCCCTTCCGAGGCTTGAACTAGATCACAGGCCGGCGTAGGTAAGCGGGGTGGATAGCTACAGGCCTGACTCGGACCGGGATCCCCAAGAGACTCAGGAGTGGGTCGATTCGCTCGACTCGGTCATCGAGGCCGAAGGTCGCGAACGCGCTCAGTTCCTGATCAATCGCGTGGTCGAGGTCGCGCGGCAGCGCGGCCTGGAGCCGGTGCAGCCCGTGAGCACCGACTACGTGAACACCATCCGGCCGGAAGAAGAGCCGGAGTTCCCGGGCGACGCGGACATGGAGGAGCGTATCCGCCGCATCATCCGCTGGAACGCCGCGGTGATGGTCCACAAGACCAACAAGCAGTTCGACGGCTTGGGCGGTCACATCTCCACCTACGCCTCCAGCGCCACGCTGTACGAGGTCGGCTTCAACCACTTCTTCCGCGGTAAGGACGCGGGCGACGCGGGCGATCAGATTTACTACCAGGGTCACGCCGCGCCCGGCATGTACGCGCGCTCGTTCCTCGAGGGGCGCCTGAGCCTCGAGCAGATGGATCGCTTCCGCCGTGAAGCGGAGCGCGGCAAGGGCCTCTCGTCGTACCCGCACCCGCGCCTGATGCCCGATTACTGGGAGTTCCCGACCGTCAGCATGGGCCTTGGGCCGATCGGGTCGATTTACCAGGCGCGCTTCAACCGCTACATCCACCACCGCGGCATCGCCGACACCTCCAAGTCGAAGGTGTGGTGCTTCATCGGCGACGGCGAGTCGGACGAGCCGGAGACGCTGGGCGCGCTCAGCATCGCCTCGCGCGATCAGCTCGATAACCTCGTATTCGTGCTGAACTGCAACCTGCAGCGCCTGGACGGTCCGGTGCGCGGCAACGGCAAGATCCTCCAAGATCTCGAAGGCTGTTTCCGTGGCGCGGGCTGGAACGTCATCAAGGTCGTTTGGGCGGAAAATTGGGATCCGCTCTTCGCCAACGATGTCGAAGGCGTGCTGCGCCGACACCTCAACTCCGTGGTCGACGGGCAGTGGCAGCGCCTCACCACCGCCACGGGCGACGTGGTGCGCGACCAATTCTTCGCGCTCGACCCGCGCATGCTCGACCTGGTCAAGGACATGACCAACGAAGAGGTGGCGCGCCTGCAGCGCGGTGGTCACTCGAGCCGCAAAGTGTTTGCGGCGTACCAACGCGCCGTCAGCGCGAACGACGGTCGTCCGACCGTGATCCTGGCCCACACCGTCAAGGGCTGGATGCTGGGTGAAGGCTTCGAGGGCAGCAACGTCACCCATCAAAAGAAGAAGATGGGCCAAGACGAACTCAAGGCCTTCCGAGACGTCTTGGAGCTACCGGTCAGCGACGAGCAACTCGAGCACCTGCCGCCGTTCTATCACCCGGGAATGAAGAGCGCCGAGGTCGAGTACGTGCTCGAGCGCCGCCGCGCGCTCGGTGGCTTCTTGCCGAAGCGCCGCACGCAGGTCGACGTGAAGCTGGAGCTGCCGGGCAGCGACACCTTCGACGAGTTCTTCAAGGGTATGGCCAAGGGCGAGGCATCCACCACCATGGTGTTCTCGCGCATGCTGGCGAAGCTCCTCCGCGACAAGAAGATCGGCAAGCGTATCGTGCCGATCGTGCCGGACGAGGCCCGCACCTTCGGTATGGACGCGCTGTTCAGCCAGGTCGGCATCTACGCGCCCAAGGGGCAGCTCTACACGCCGATCGACAAGGGCAAGCTGCTCTACTACCGCGAGGCGCAAGACGGCCAGGTGCTCGAAGAGGGCATCACCGAGGCTGGCTCGATGGCGTCGTTCATCGCCGCGGCCACGTCGGGGGCCACGCATGGCCAACCGATGATCCCGTTTTACATCTTCTATTCGATGTTCGGGTTCCAACGCACGGGCGACCAGTTCTGGGCGGCCGGCGATCAGATGGCGCGCGGCTTCATCCTCGGCGGCACCGCCGGCCGCACCACGCTGAACGGTGAGGGCCTGCAGCACGAAGACGGCCACAGCCACCACATCGCCATGACGGTGCCGAACTGCGTCGCCTACGACGTCTCGTTCGCGTTCGAGCTCGCGACCATCATCGAAGATGGTCTGCATCGGATGTACGACAAAGACGAACCCATCTACTACTACATCACGCTGCAGAACGAGGACTACCCGATGCCGGCCATGCCCGAAGGGCAAAAGGACGGCATCCTGAAGGGCATCTACAAGTTCCGCCCCGCCGCGCAGAAGCTCGGCAAGCACGTGCAGCTCTTCGGCTCGAGCTCGATCATGCTGCAGGTGATGAAGGCTCAGGAAATGCTCGCGGAGTACGGCGTTTCGGCCGACATCTGGGGCGTTACGAGCTACCAGCAGCTGCGCAACGACGCGATCTCGTGCGAGCGCCACGCGCGCTTGAATCCCGAGGCCGAGCGCCGCGTGCCGTACATCGAGCAAGTGCTCGAGGGCGTCGAAGGGCCGTTCATCGCGGCCAGCGACTACATCAAGCACACGCCCGATTCGATCGGCCGCTTCATCCCGGGCACGTTCGTGCCGCTCGGCACCGACGGCTTCGGCATGAGCGACACGCGCGAAGCGCTGCGCCGCCACTTCGAGGTCGACGCCGAAAACATCGTGCTCGGCGCCCTCCACGGCCTGCGCCTCGACGGCAAGATCACCGCCGCTGAAGTCTCGGCCGCCATCAAAAAGCTCGGCATCGACCCGAACAAGCTCGAACCGATGAAGCTCTGAGCTGCGAGGGGCTGCCACCCCGCAGCCCCCTTGCAGAAGCTGCCGTGCCGTAACTAGGTCACGGGCGGCGTTCGGTTTGAGTTTGGAACTGGGCGAGG
>JBEHXA010000233.1:0-10795 GCA_048498935.1 Myxococcota bacterium | reverse complement strand
CGCGTCCCCTACGACGAATCCCGCCATGTAGCCGCTCTCGGAAAGCGCATGGCAAACGCTACCTAACGCTTGCGGTCCACCTCAGGGCGTGAGTTGGGCAGCGCCCACGTCGTCTATGAACGCGAGGCCAGCGCCGCGAGCCTGATCAGTAGATTCTCGCCAACAAGCGTCGCCAGCTCTCGAGAGAAGGTGCCGTTGGCCATGTCCCCGCGCGGGATGTCCACTTGAGTGAACAGGATGCGCCGCCCGTCAGGGTGCACGTCATCGAAGACGAGCCGAACTGTATCTGCTGCGAGGGGCTCGAGCCGGGCTTCGATTCTCGACGAAAAATTGTCCATCAGTGGATCACTGGTTTGCTGGTGAGGCAGGCGTTCGGACTTCGCTCCAGCGGGGCCTGCGAAGATTGCCTTGGGCTTCGAGGACGTTGGCGTCAACAAGCTGGATGACTCGTCGGACGTGAAGGTCGATGACAGAATCGTCGAAAGCAAAGCCCCGCGCCTTGATGGCGTCATGGACGACGCGAGCAACCTTGAGCCACTGTGCGCGTGCGTGATCAACGAGCGCTGCGTCGATCGCTAGCAAAGTCTCGGATCCAAGCTGCAAGCTAAGCTCGAGCTCTTCCTCCCCCGGAAGAGTGGGCAATTCGTCGTCGTCATCCAAGAGCAACATGCACTCGCCTGCCCAACGTACCGCCGTTAAGCAGTGGCTGCATGAGGAAACCGAGAGGGGTCAGGTAGCGACGAGCGAGCCCGTGGTACTTCACCACGTGCGAGAGGGAGGCGGCCACGGCCACGACGAGGTGCGGCCGTCTGCTTCAACAGCTTGTTAGCCGGCGTCGCGCCTAAGGATTCACGTGAGGCTCGGGCGATTCCTCAGGAGTGTCTGGGGGCGGTGTTGCTTCAAACTCAAGCGGCCACCGTTCAAGCGTCTCGATCTGGGTGATAGTCCCGATGCAACATCCCATGTGGCCGTCGCGGTGGACGTATTTCCCGATGACTTTTGCGTAGTGGTCGTCAGCTGCATCGACGAGCGACTGAGCAAGTCCGGTTCGGTCGAGCCAGATGCTGTTGGTCATCACACGAAGTTCGAAATCTTCGCGATGCAGGAAGAGGGCATTCCCTTCGAACTCGAAGTGCGCGAAGCCGACGAGCGAGACCCGGTAGTCGTAGTATTTCTCCGGATTGGCAAGCACGCTGACCATCGAATCACCGCGGAATCGGATGACTGGGACCGGTAGGTTCGGCTGTCCAGCGCTTGACGTTGTCGCGGGACTGGCCGCCGTTCGTGGGGAACAGCTCAGCATGACGAAGGCCAGAATCACTCCAGGTAACGTTGCTCGTAAGATCGGCACGTCGATCGGACAATCGGGCGAGCAAAAGGTTCCCCACAGTCCGGCTAACGTACCGCTGTTAAGCTGCGGCCGCATCAGTAAACCACGAGGTTGCGGGTAGCGACGACCGAGCCCGTGCTACTTGCACGGGTGAGAGGGAAGACGGTCCAGGTCGTGATTAGGTGCGGCCGTCAGCTTCAACAGCGGTACGTTAGCCGGCGTCGCCTGGCGCTTCCTCTGGCACGCGCCATTCCGGTCGCATTCGACCTTGGGCAATCAACGTCGCCACAACCTGCTCGATAAGAGCCCGATTCATGACTTCGACAAATAGATCCGGCGGTTCAAGAAACCGTCCGCCTAGCGTGTTGGTCTCTGAGATGGCCTCGGCACGAGCAAGTTCAAAATAGCCGTAGGTCCAAACATTGAGGGCGTAACGCACACCGTCGGTGCAGGTTACGGTCATGTTGAAGAACTCGCGTGCGGGGTCTTCATCGGGCGACGGAGTCCAGTGCTCGAACTCCAGCCAAAGGACGGCCGGTTTGGGATCGGGCGTGGAAACTTCGCCAAGGGCGATGCCCTCGCCGGTGGGCGGCACGCCAACCCGCTGAAGCGCGGCGCGATAGTGGGATGTCAGCTCGACCATCCGATCCGGAAGTTCCAGCATCTCGCAAGCGCGCATGAGGTCACGCCAGAAGGCACCCCTGAGATCTCGCTCACGACCGAGAGCCGCAAGTCGATCAAGGTTGGAGAGGTTTCGCGCCCGCGCACCTGAAACGTCGATCGCGTCGAGATCGGTGGGGACGGCGGGAGTCTCCAAGGTCACTGGCACGAGGCGAGCAGCCCGCCGAAGAACGACGTCTGCCACCCACATCTGCTTGCGTTCGCGAGGTCCCTCAGTCACGTCGCACCCTCTCCAGTCCGGCTAACGTACCGCTGTTAAGCTGCGGCCGCATCAGGAAACCGAGGCGGCATCAGGAGGCGACGAGCGAGCCCGTGGTACTTCACCACGGGCGAGAAGCAGGACGTTGAAGCAAGCCATGAGGCGCGGCCGTCAGCTTCAACAGCTTGTTGGGCAGCCCGCTCACATTGCGCCAATGGCCGGTGTTCATAGATGTCGGACTTCCTGGGTTGTAAGAATGGGGATCGAGGTCCTGCCAAACCAAGCTCTGAGTTCGTCGTCGTCCAAAGTTTGTGCACGGACCTGATCATCCGGGACAACGAGCATCCTGAGATCAGTCGGCGTGAGCGGGATACGATAGAATGGCCGCTCTCGTCCGGTCTTCGCGATGCGACCCGCATCGATGTGCCCACCGGATTGGACGATTCGCCATTCGTTCTCGTCAAGAAAGGCGAAATCGTCGGTTCCGTGAGTGGACATGCCCTTGAAGTACGCACAAAGAAACATGAAGGCCTTTCGGACGTCTTCCGCGCTGTCGACATCCTTGGCGTCGAGCTCGCGGGCAACGCTGCCGGGCGCCGAGATCGCTGTCCAGAAGAACACGCGCGCGGCACAGGCGACTAGCAAATCATCGTCGTGCTGCCTCGTGTAAAAGACCGGGCCGCCCCCTCGCTCAAGCACAAATTTTCGTCGGACGACAAAGCCCAGAAGCCCGTAGCGTTCGAAATGAGGCTGCGCGCCGGACAGTCTCAATTCCGTAAAACATGTCATGTTGGGCTCAAGTTCGATGGACGCTGGATGCCCATTGTAGGCACTCACAAGGCGCTCACCGGGCTTGGTCATCCACAACCCATGGGTCAACGTATCCTTCAGCCTTGCGAAGTACCGTTGTCGTTCGTCGGCGGTCAGATGCACGACGTCGGTCGCGATGTCCTTTCCGGTCCAATGGGTCAAGAAGTCGCTTCGATGCATCGACAATGTTTTGGGTCTGCCCAACTATAATTGGACTGCGCGGAGCCGCGCTAGCTAGGCGTGCGCTCTGCAGTCTAACGCGGCGAGGGAGTGTTGTTTTTTCGGCGAATTGGTGTCGGCGATGGTGCTAGGCGGAACTGTCTAGCGCAGCAAAGGCAGGCGCCGTGAAACGAGGCGGGTAACGGGTTGCGCTCCGTGGATGGCGCGCTTTTCGGTCGTGACGAACCTCTTCAACTAATCAGCGCAGCAGATAAGCCGAGTCGCTTGGCGCGCGGCCGTCGATGTTGAGAAGGCGTAGGCCGGTGGCTGCGGCGAGGGGCAGGTACGAGATGGCGCCGGGTAGCTCCTGCACGGCGCGCCGCACTAGGTCCACCGTGCTCGCGCTGCGGGGAGGCTTGTTGCCGCGCAGGCGCTGGTCGATCCAGTAGCGCGCCACTTCTTCGGGCGACAGCTTGAGCACGCTGCGGTCGAAGCGTTCGCGCACGCTGGTGCTCTGGCCCAAGTTGATGGGTACGAAGCGGTGCCCTTCGTCGTCGTCGGTGGGGGTTGCCAAGAAGATACGGCGCAGCTTGTCGCTGGAGAGCGCGCGCTGTGCGCTGCTCGAGCCCATCGCGGTCGTGATGGGCTCGCCCGCTGCCAGAATCGTGCGCGGTACGCCGAGCAAACCCAAGCTCGCCATCACGCGCAGAAACTGCCGACGTCGGAAGTCCATCGGTTGCATCAGAACGCCCACGCTACTTGAAGGTCGATCCCGGAGATCGGATTTTCGGCGAAGGTGTTCGGCTTCGGATCGCGGAAGAAGCCGTACGTGTACTCACCCTTGAGCACCACGCGCGGGACCGGGCGATAGTTCAGACCACCGGTCATGAGCATCACATTCTGGTCCACGCCCAGCGCTTGGATCGCCGGGTCGGGGCTGTACTCGCCTTTCACGTAAGGCATGATCCCGGCCAGCGGGGTACGGTAGCCGACCAGCGCGTAGCCACCGATGTTGCGCCGATCGGGCTCGAAACCGGCGCCGCTTTGCGGGCGCCCCTGGTCGGTGAACTTGCGCTCGTTGATGATCGCTTCGGCCTGAAAGTGCAGGTCGTCGTAAATCCAGCGCAGATCGAAGGCGTAGCTGCGCTCCTTCACCTGATAGAAGACGTCTTCACTGCTCTTCGGCGAGCCATCTTCGAAGTAAACCGCGCGGGTGTTGTCGGTGGTGGTGCCGGCGTAAAAGGTGCTGCCCAACGTGAGCTCGCCGAGCTTGCGGTAGGTGAGCGCCAGGCGTGCGGTGACGGCCTTGTTGTCGTCCAAATCTTCGTACGCGATCAGGTCCGTGCGACCGTTCGAAAGGCCGAGCGCGTAGCTGAGCTCCAGGTCATCCACCAAGTTCACGCGTCCGAAGCCCAAGAGGCCGACTTGCGAGTCCGGTAGCAGATTCGCGCCGACGATGTAGGGCGGCGACACGCCGATGATCACCGGCGAGCCATGGTCCACGTTCCAGATGCCATAGGGCGTAAGAAACTGACCCGCCTGAATCGACAGGAACGAAAACGCTTCGTACTCGATGAAGGCGCGCTCGATCATCAGGCCGTTCACGGGGCGATCGCGCGTGAAATTCATGTAGTCGGCCATGCGCGTATCGTTGTGGCGCACCACGCCGGTGTCGTCGGGGCGCCAGCCGCCTTGCGGCATGTAGGTGAAGCGCACTTCGGCCAGCGCGCGCCAGCGCGCCGAGAGCTGGGCATCGAAGTAGAAATTGAGGTGCCCGACGAACATGCTCGGGTGCCGATTCAGGTACACGAGCCACGGGCTGTTCTTCGGGACCAGCAAGTGGCGGTAGCCGACATCGCCGAAGCCGTAGATTTTGAGCGGCTCGCCGCTCAGCACACTGTCCGCGACTCCGGCCGACTCTTCTTCGAGCTCGGCCGAGATGTCGGGTTTGATTTCGGCCTCTGCCGCCGAAGCGGGGGCAGAGGATGGAGTGGGCGGCGGCGTTGCCGTAGCCGGTGCTTCTGCGCTCGGCGCTGCGGCTACGGCGACGGGAGTCGCTGCATCGGCAGCGACCGGCGCGGCGGGGCTCGGTGCCTCGGGCTCGGCGGCGCTGGCGACCGCGCTCGTCAAGAGCAGCGCGCCGAGCAGCGTGTAACGATGCGTTCTCATGGCGCCTCCCGCGGCACGAGCGTGCCTCCAGCCGGACAGTGTCCGTCGCTCAGCTCGCTCGGCGGAATGCAGAGCGACTGCGACAGCAGCCCGATGTCGCAGCAAACCCAGTCGCCGTGGCACCGGTTCGGATCGGGCGCGCAGTCGTTGACGACGCAGCTGTGAGCCGACACAGACTCGCAATAGCCAGCTTCATTGCCTGCACAGTCGGCGCTCGAGCTGCAAGCCTTGCCGAGCCCGCTCGGCGGTCGCTCGCAGAAGCTCGGGGTGTCGCGATCGTTGCAGGCGAAGTCACCCTGGCAATCGGCAGACGTGATGCAGTCGGCGTTGGTGCAGTAGCCGGGGCTATCACCTTCGCTCGGGAGCTGACAGTGCGAGTAGCGCTCGTCGTCGCAGTCGTCGTCGCTCTCACAGTCCTTACCGAGTCCACCGGCCAGCTCGCAGCTCGACTCGGCGTCGGCGCGTGAATAGCCGGGCTCGCAGACGCAGCCGTCGGGAGAGCCGACCTCGTGCTCGGGGCAAACCGTGCAGGCGCCGTCGATCAGCGCGTATTCGGCTTCACACACGCAAATCGACTGATCTTCGTCGTAGGTTTGGTGGCTGCCGCAGCGGTCGTCGAGGTCGACCAGGCAAGCCGGCGTGAGCCAAGCCGAAGCGAGGATTGCCGAGAGCGCGCATGATCGCGCGCCCCATCTCTGTGGGGATTTGGATGACATGGTTTGTTTTTTCCGAAGGCGCAGCTCAGGCCGCGCGGCGAATCAACAGCAGGGTCCAATCGTCTTCACGTAGCGTTGCGTGCTGGGCGACCGACGCGATCACGTCGTCGGCGATGTCTTGGAGGGACTCGAAGCGCTCGGCCGCGCTCTCCAGCGCGTTGCCCAGGCGAGTGACGTCGTACAGCTCGCCCTGCGCGTCGCGCGCTTCAATCAAGCCGTCCGAGTACAGGCAGAGCAGGTCACCTCGCGCGAGGCTGAGCGAGCTCACCGGGATGTCCTCGAGGTCCCGCTTGATGCCGAGCCAGGGTCCGGGCGCCTCGAGCACCTCGGTCTTCTTCTGCTCCTTGCGCCACACCAGCGGCCACTCGTGGGCGCCTGCGTACACGAAGCGCCCGGCACCGGCGTGCGTGAGCAGCAGCCCGGTCACGTACTTGTCGTCACGCAGCCGCACGCCGATTTGCTCACTCAATAGGTCATTCACGCCGCGGATCACCTCATCCGGGCGAGCCAGCGGATTCGCCCGAAAATATGCGGCAAATGCCGACTGAGTCATGAGCATGACCAGGCCCGCGGGCACACCGTGGCCCGACACGTCGCCGATGGTGATCCAGAGCGAGCGGCTGCGCTCGTCGCACAGCACATCGTAAAAGTCGCCTCCGACCTCTTCAGCCGGCTGCATGCGACCCGCGAACTCGAGCTCGGGGTGCGCGAGTGTCGGCGGCAGGAGCGCGGCTTGAATGCTGGCGGCGATTTCCAGGTCGCGCGCCATGCGCGTCTGCTCACGCAGCGCTTCGCGCGCCCGTGAGATTTCGCTGGTCATTTCGTTGAAGGCTTGGCCGAGCGTCTGCAGCTCGTCTTTGGTTTGCAGCTCGACCCGTACGTCGGTGGAGCCCTGCGCTACTCGGTTGGCGGCGTCGCGCAGGACGCGCACGCTGCGGGTCACCCCGCGTCCGATGAACAGGGCGAGGAGCACGCTGCCCAGCAACGCTCCGATAACGAGCGCCGAGCTGGTTTGCACCGCGCGTTCCGTGCCCTGCACCTTGCTCTCGGCGCGGCGGCGCACGTCGCGGTTCAGCTGCTCTTCCAAGGCGCGCAGGCTGTCGACCTTGGCGCCCTGGGCGTCGAACCAGGTCTGCTCACTGCCGACCAGGTTGGTGTTGTCGGTCGACTCCACGGCGCGCTTGCACAAGGCGTCGGCTTCGAGCGCGCGGGGCTCGCGCATCCGGGCTTGATAGTCGGCAAATTGAGCGGTCGTGGCGTTCGTTTTGAGCACCTCGACGAAGGTTCGCTCCTCGGTGAGCAGCGTCATCAAGTCGCGGAAGGTACCGGGCGGAAAGTCGCCGGCTCTGAGCACGTACGCCAAGAGTGCGTGCTGAGAGCTGGCGCGCTCTTCGAGCTCCAGCAGCGCCACCAGCGCGCCAATCGAGCGCAGCACTTCGCCGTCGTCGGTCAATTCACTGAGCGCTGCCGTGGCGCGGATCAAGCGGCGTGAGGCCTCGGCGTAGTAGCCGGTCAGCTGCTCGAGCGAGAGCGTAGCGCTCGCTGCTTCGCTGCGGACCTCTTTCAAGCGCTGCAAGTGACTGAGCGTCGTGGTGAGTCCGTCGCTCAAACGCCCTGGCAAGCGAGACATGTCGCGCGTGGCGACGAAGCCTTGCAAGCTCGCGAGCGCGCGATCGGTAGCGGCGAAGCTCTCGGTTGCGGCCGCCGACTGCGCCAGCGCCGGGGCGGGCTCGCCCTCGGGACGCGGCGCTTGCTTGGCCCCGAGCTCGAACGCAAGCCGCGCGCGCTCGGTTTGGAGCCGATAGACGAGGGTGCTCACGTCGGCGGAGAGCTCGGCCAGGCTCTCGATCGAGCCGATCGCGGCGCCGCGCTGGAGCTGTTCACGCGAGCTGCCGACCACGAGCGCGGCGAGCAGCAACACCCCGAGGACCGGGAAGCCGGCGAGCAGCAAGAGCTTGAGCGCGATCGGGTGGCGTTTCATCGAAGATACTTCTCAGCGAGGACAAAAGGCGCGCAGCGAGACGTCTTGCCCTTCGAGCGTGAGCTCGAGCTGCATCTCGGCTTCGTGGCGAATGCGAGCCAGGCCCAGCATCGAGCGACGGCCACCGCTCGTCGCGGAGCGTTCGAGCTCCGAAGCGTAAACTTGTTCGGGCGTGGTCTCCAGGCGCTTCAGCTGCGCCGCCAGCATGTCGATGCGGGTCTGCACCGTGCTGTTCTTCACGGTGACGGCGATGTGCGCGCTGTCGATGTCGAGCCGGTACGAAAACTCGCGCGCCAGTGAGCCGTAGCGCAAAGCGTTGTCGAGTAGCTCATTGGTCGCGAGCGTGAGGCGCTCGGCCATGCTGTTGGAAAATCGGCCCCGCGCGTAAGCGTTCACGAAGCGCAAAAATTCTTCGAGATCCGGGCTGTGATCCCAGCTCACGTGAATCAACGCGCGAGCGCCCGTCGCCTGCCGCGTGGTTGCGGTGGGCGAAGAGCGTGTCGGAAGCGCGTTGAAGCGTTGCATCGGTTCACTGGGCTTCGACGCTGATCGCCTTGCCCCCGAGCGACTGCAGCACGGCGAAGCTGGTGCGTTGCCAGGTGATGCGGCGATCGGTGCAGAAGCGCAGCTTGTAGGCGTTGGCTTGCGAGACCCAGCTCGCCCAGTCCACGAACAGACGGATAGCCGACGAGTTGACGAAGGTCAGCTGTCGCACGTCCACGTGCAGATCCGGCAGCCCGTCTTCGAGCGCGGCGGCGTGCAGCGCGCGGATGCAGCCGCCGAGGGCCAGCCCGGGATCGGGGATCGCGATCGTGCCGCGCATCGTCACCGAGGCGGGCGGGGCGATGGACAGTTCGAAGCTCGGCAGGGTGGGGAGATCGATTTGGCTCAATTTGCTCATGGCTTGCCTACTGCGGTGATGCGGACGCGGCCGTCGGCTTGTTCATCGAGCAACAGCTCGAAACGACCCTCGTAACGCATACGGGCCAAGCCGAGCCGGGCTGAAGCCTCCGGCTCGTTCGCGGCGCGCACGAACGCGGCCACGTAGGCTGCTTCCGGATCGAGCAGGGTCAGGTGCTCGAGCTCGGCCTTGAGGTTCTGCAGGTGCTTCGGATCGGGCCGGCTCGTGATCGCGATTGCGAAGCGCTGGGGCTCGGCGTGCACTTCGAGCTCCAGCTCGCTGAGCGCGCCCGGCGTCGAGTACTTGATGGCGTTTTCGAGAGTCTCTTGCAGTACCAGCCGAGCGCGCTCCGCTAGCTCATCCTGCTTGTACGTGGCCTGACAGAAGAAGCGGCAGAACTCACGGACCCCGTCGATGTAGGCCCAAGCAGGACGGAAGCGAAGAAAGACGAGCGGTTCGGTCGAAGGGGGAAGGTTCGAGATCATGGGGGGCTCCGTGCTCGACCGTCCCCAGTGCAGCCGGCATGCCAGGCCCGGCATTGGCTCCCAGGCGTGGTTTTGCGCGGAATTGCGCGGTGCGGCAGCCTCCCGCCGGTGGGTGCAAACGACCCGGAGGGAGTCGCTCCGACCCCTTAAGCCGACCCAGGAGCGAGCGTTATTGTCTCGGTCGGGTCGAGCAAGGGAAGCACGCCGATGCAGCCACACGCCATGACAGGAACGGTGTTGGTCGTCGATGACGACGCGCAGTCGCTGCGCGCGGTTCGGGCACTGCTCGCCGCGTACGGCGTTCGAGCCTTGTGCGCCGAGTCCGGCGCCGAGGCGCTGCAGTTGGTAGATGAGCTCGGCGACGAGCTGGACTGCGTCTTGACTGACCTTTACATGCCGGGCGTGTCGGGCATGGACGTGTTGATGCACGTCCGGCAAACCAGGCCAGCATTGCCGGTCGTGGTCGTCACGGGCCGCGCCGATGTGCCTTCCGCGGTCACCGCGATTCGCGAAGGAGCGTTCGATTTTCAGCTCAAGCCGCTCAGCTCGGAGACGTTGACGCTGTCGGTCGGGCGCGCCGTCGAGCACCACCGCCTCAAGAGTCGCAATCGCTATTTGGAACAGCGGCTCGAGGCTTCCCAGCGTTTTCGCGGCATCATCGGCAATTCGGCGCCGATGCGGCGCGTCTTCGACCTGATCGCGAACGTGGCCGCCACCGACGCGACGGTGCTGATCACGGGTGAGAGCGGCACCGGCAAGGAGCTGGTGGCGCGCTCGCTGCACGAGCACAGCACGCGCTCTGGCAAGCCGTTCGTCGCCATCAATTGCGGAGCGCTCACCGAAACGCTGCTCGAGAGCGAGCTGTTCGGGCACGAGCGCGGCGCCTTCACGGGTGCAGACGCGCGCCGGCGCGGCCTGTTCGAAGAAGCTGCCGGCGGCACGCTCTTTCTCGACGAAGTGGGCGAGATGGCGGCGAGCACGCAGGTGCGCTTGCTGCGCGTGCTGCAAGAGCGGCACGTGCGCCCGGTCGGCTCGAACCAGGCCCGCCCCGTGGACGTGCGGGTCGTCGCCGCCACCAATCGTGACCTCGACGAAGAGGTGCGGCAGCGCCGCTTTCGCGAAGATCTCTTTTATCGCCTCAACGTCGTGAGCCTCGAGCTGCCACCGCTGCGCAGCCGCGGTGAGGACGTGCTGCTGCTCGCGCAATCGAAGTCCCGAGCCATTGGTTACGACAAAGGCGAGGATCATCTTTTCATCAAACCTGACAACACGCTGGATTGGAACGAGGCGGAAGCGCCTTACATCATTGCAGGATTGGGAATTATTCATCCGCGCATTTTCAGTCATGCGCCAGCGGGAAAATT
>JBEHXA010000232.1:0-10804 GCA_048498935.1 Myxococcota bacterium | reverse complement strand
CCCAGCCGCCGACACGGCCCGGCAACCCGACTTCTTCGCCGACATTGTGCGCGGCCGTCGCGTTCAGTTCGGCGAGCTGCGAATAATGGAAGATGCCAAGGTCGTTAAGCTTCTTCTCGATCGCGCCCGAGATGCCGGGCAGCTTCTTGAGATCGTCGGCGACGCCGCGCGGACCGGGCAGCGGTTCGAATCCGAGGCCTTCGCTTTGCGGCTCCGGCAACGGTTCGGCGATCGGCTCGGCGACCGCTCCGAGATCCATCCCGGATTCGCCCTGCGCGCGCGAAATCCCGTCGATCGCCGCCTTGGCGATGAGGTCACAGTACAGGCTGATGGCGCGGCTGGCGTCGTCGTTGCCGGGCACCACATAGCTGATGCCCTCCGGATCGCAATTGGTATCGACCACCGCCGCGACGGGAACATTGAGGCGCTGCGCCTCCTTCGGATCCATGCGATCACCGAGCAACTGCGCGACGCCCGCCCCGGGCGCCTCGGCAGCCTTCTGCCCGTTACCGCGCAGCAGCAGCGCCGCGCGCGTGCTCGCTGGGAACGCAAGCAGCGGGTCGATTGGGCCAGTCACTACCTCGCGTGCGAGCAACGCCGCTGCGCCCTCGCCTTCGGGCGTGAGCGTGAGCGTGGCGCGCAGGCGATCGGCTTCCGGTACCACCTCGATCGTGACGTCGCGCGAGCTCTCGAGCACGCCGAGCCACGATTCGACGGTGCTGTCCATGCCGCCGAGCAGCACCGCAGGATCGGCGAAGTCCGGCGCCCTTCCCTTGGCTTCACGCTCCGCGCGATCGCGCGCTGCGAGGCCCGCGCGCCGAGCCTGCCACGCCTGGCGCAGCACTCGGGCGATGGAGCCTGAAAGAACCTGCTGGCTTGCTCGGAGCCGCAAGCCCGGCTCAGCCGAGGCGCGCTTGGGCAAGACCTCGGCCACGAAGCGACCCGCCGACGTCAACGCCGCGTTGCGCGTTGCCAAAAGCAGGTAGTTCCCCGACACGCCGAGCGCGCCGTTGAACTCCGGCGCACCAGGCGCCGGGAGCAAACGAATGATGCGAGGCGCAACCTCGATGCTGCGAAACTTCGCGCTATCGCCGAGGGTGAGCGAGGCAACGAGCTCGGACCCGCTGACGACGTGCATGCCGAGCACCACGTCCGGCTCGCTTGCCTCGGCGCGCGCGAGCAGCACACCGACGGCCGGCAGCGCCTCGTCCAGGTTGCCAGCCGCCGCGGGCGGGAGCGAAAGGCTCGTCGCCAGCAAGACTGGCAAGCTGGTCGGCAGCGCCTGAGCAGCGTCACCACCCAGCAGCCGTAGGCTCTGCCAAGTCGCTTTGGGATTGCCGAGCGTCAGCTCGGCCAGCAGCTCCTTCGGAGCCGGCTCCTCGAAGTCCTCGACGGACGCCGCGGGAGGAGCCGACTCAGAGCTGCCCTTCGAACGGCACGCGCCTAGCGCCAGACAGGCTAGCGCTAGCGCTAGGCCGCATGCGGGCTTTGAAAGTACGAGCCTCAAGGTCGTCACTCTCAGAACGGGATGTCGTCGTCGCCGCCACCGCCGCCGCCGCCGCCACCGCCGCCGCCGCCGCCGCCGTAGTCTTGGTCGTCGTAGCCACCGCCGCCGCCTGCGGGCGCGTCGTAATCATCGCCGCCGCGACCACCGCCGCCACCGCCGCCACCGCCGCGACCACCGCCGCCACCACCACTACCGGCCAAGATGATGTTGTTCGCTACCACCTCGGTTCGGTAGCGCTTGTTGCCTTCCTTGTCGTCGTAGCTGGAGGTGCGCAGCCCTCCCTCGACGAACAGGCGCGAGCCCTTCGTCAGGAACTTGCCGAGCGCCTCGGCGCGCTTGCCCCAGACGACGACGCTATGCCACTCGGTGCGCTCTTGCCGCACGCGGTTCTTATCTAGGTAGGTCTCGCTGGTGGCGAGCCGCAGCTTCAACACCGACTGCCCGCCGGAAGTCACGCGCAGCTCCGGATCTGCACCAAGGTTCCCCATCAGCATCACGCGATTCAGTCCTTCGGCCATTTCGGTTTCCTTTGAATGGAGCAATGGCCGCGAGGGCCCCTGGCGTCAAGAACCGCCCGGACATTGATTGACCAAAGAAGGAATCAACCGGAACGCGAGCACGAAGCAACAGGGAGGCGGAGAGGCGGGGAGATTTTTGGGGTGCGAAACGTACGACGGCGAGCGGATCCGAAAAAGGTTTCGAACGAAGACCTAGGGATCGAACCCTAAATGCTCGGGCCTCCCCGTCTCCCTGCCTCCCTGTTGACTCGCTCTCGTGCTTCAGCCTGCGCTGACGCCGCGCGGTTGCACGGCGACGCCGGATTCGAGCTCGGCTAGGAGCGAGGCCACTTCACCGCGGATTTCCAGCAAGCGCGAGCGTAGCGTGACGCGCTTCTGCTCTTCTTCAGCGGCCGGCGGCTCGGCGCCGCCCTCACGCAGCTTCTTGCGCGCCCCGGCGATCGTGAAGCCGTGGCTGTATAGCAGGTCTTTGACCGTGATCAGCTTTTCGACGTCGCGACGCGAGTAGATGCGCTGCCCCTTGCGCGACTTCTGCGGGCGAATCGAGCGAAACTCGGTCTCCCAATAACGCAGCACGTGCGGCTCGACACCGACGATCTCGGAGACTTCGCCGATGCGGTAGTAGAGCTTCACCGGGTGCTTGAGCCGCTCCACGCTAGCCTTCCTTCACGGCGGTGTCGGGCGCGCCGGCTTCCGGATGATCCGCGCCGTTGAGCGCCTGCTTGAGCAATTGGCTCGCCTTGAAATTCAGAACGCGGCGCTCCGTGATGGTGATCGGCTCACCCGTCTGCGGATTGCGCCCCTGACGCTGACGCTTGTCGCGCAGCACGAAATTGCCGAAGCCGGAGATCTTGATCTTTTCGCCTCGACCGAGCGTTTCCTTCATCGTCTCGAAGACGAGGTCCACCAAATCGGCCGACTCCTTCTTCGAGAAGCCGCCGAGCCGCGTGTAAACAGCGTGTACGATATCTGCCTTGGTCACGGTGGCCTCACTCGGAAGTTCGAAAGCGCGTCCCTCTCGCCCGACGCCTCAGCGCCTGGCTTAACGAAAATAGTACCGGGCCACCTCCGGAAGTCCATACGTAACGCATCCGGCCGCCTGGGAAAGGCGGCCGGGATCGCCGGGCTCGAGGCTGGGCGGCCTACGCGGCGCGGCCGCGGACTACGCAGCCCGCGCCATGCCCTCGATTTCCTCGCCGGGGGCGGAAATGCGATCGGGGGCGGGAACCGGGCGGCCGAGCTGCTCGAGCAGGACCTGGCTTGCCACGTAGCCGTAGCCACACGTGAAAAGCAGCGCGAAGGGGGTAGCGAAATAGTGAGCCGTTTGGAGCGAGGCAACCACGCTGGCCGCGCTGATCAGGCAAAGCGCGATCTCGACCAGCGGCAACTTCGCATGCTGAAAGTAGCGACCGGCCACACTACCGCGCTTGGGAGTGCGGACGAACTCGCCCGCCATCTTGGTGAGGCCGTCGAACACCGCCGCCGTCAGGTGCGGCGCCAGACCGGCGCCAAGCGCGATCAGCGCCGGAAGGCGGCGCGCTGCGCCCCAACCCGAGCGGCCCTGAGCCACCTCAGCCGTAATGTAGAAGGTTGCGATCGAGCCGGTAGCGCCGAAACACAGCGGCAAATCGATCAGCAGCATGGTGCGGAGGTCCGTCGCCGGCATGCAGATGAGCGCCGGGAGGAGCAGCAACGTGAGCAGCACCATCATCGGGTAGGCGAAGTGGGGCAGCATGTGGAAACACGCCTCGACCCGCTGACCGAGCGGCAGCTTGGAGGTGGTGACGCGCTTCAGCAGCTTCCGCGCGGTCTGCACGGTGCCCTTGGCCCAACGGAACTGCTGCGCCCGGAACGCCGACATGTCCTCGGGCAGCTCGGACGGCGTCAGCACGTCGCTGCGATACACGAAGCGGTAGCCGGCCATTTGCGCACGATAGGAAAGATCCAGGTCCTCGGTCAGGGTGTCGTGCTGCCAGCCGCCGGCCGCTTCAATCGCCGCGCGCCGCCAGATCCCACCGGTGCCGGAGAAGTTGAACATGTGGCCCGCGCCGAAGCGCGCACGGTTCTCCACCATGTGGTGACCGTCGAGCATGAGCGCCTGCACCTGCGTGAACAGGTTGGCATCGCGATTCATGTGACCCCAGCGCGTCTGCACCATGCCGATGCGAGCATTCTGGAAGTGGCCGACCACTTCGCGGAGAAAGTCCGGTTGCGGCACGAAGTCCGCGTCGAAAATCGCGATGAGCTCACCCTTGGAGGTGGTGAGCCCGAAGTCGAGCGCGCCCGCCTTGTAGCCGTGACGGTTGGGGCGGCGCACGTGCTTGGCGTCGATGCCGCGAGCCACCAGCTCAGCGACCGCGTCGCGCGCGATGCGCAGCGTCTCGTCCGTGGAGTCGTCGAGCACCTGAATCTCGAGCTTGTCCGCCGGGTAGTCGAGACGACCGGTGGCGTCGATCAACCGAGCCGCGACGGTCGCTTCATTGAAGATGGGCAGCTGCACCGTGACGGTGGGCAGCTGATCTTCAGCCACGTCCACGCGGCGCTCGCCGAGCGAGATGCGCCGACGGTGGCGCCAGCACTGGTAGACGAGGTGGGCGCGGTGGGCGCCGTAGGTACAGAGGACAACGAGAACCGTGCAGTACGCCGCCAGCAGCAAGATATGCATCTGTTAGCCGGCGAACTACCAATCCCCTGCCCCGGGATTGTCACCCAGATGTAATTCGGTGTACGCGCGCTGTCGCCAACCCCAGCGGCTTAGAAACCGACGTCGGCGGACGCCGGCCCGGAGGCTGGCTTGTCCTTACTGGATTTAGAACCGGTCGGCTTGGCAGGTTGCGCGGCCGTCCGCGGCCTGACGGGCTGACCTGTTGCGGGCCGAGCGGGCTGAACCACGGCCGCGACGGCCGGGGCCTGGGCGCTCGGTGCCGCCGCCGGAGCAGCTGGCTCGCCGACGGCTTCAACCGGAGTTGGAGCGGCTGGCGCCGGCGCTGCGGCTGACGCGGGTGCTGCAGGTTGGACCGGTGGGGCGGCCACGGGCGAGGCCTCCCGAGAGGCCGGACCAGCGGCCGCTGGCTCGGTGCCCACCATCTTGAGCAGCACGCCGACCCCGATGCCCAGCACGATCACGGCGACGGCGGCGGCGGCAATGATGGCTCCGGTGCTGCGGCCCGTCGCGGGGGTCGGCGTTTGCGTCGTGGGGGCCCCGGTCGCCATCTGCAGGGTGCTGGCGGTACCGTCCGCCAAGGCCGCGTTCCTGCCCGTGCGATCGGCGATCGGGTAAGGCGTGATCGGCAGCACCCCACCCGCCGGGGTAAAGCCAAGCGGTCCAGGCGTGATGGCAGGGCTGGCGGAGCCCATCGGGCCACCTGCATAGCTCGGGATCGGGATGTCACCGGTCGAGTAGGCACCGCGTACCGGCAGACCGCAGACCGCCGCCAGCGACTCCCCTAGCTCACTCGCGCTCGCGAACCGCCCTTCGGGCTCACGACAGAGCGCCTTCACGAACCAAGCATCGAACCCTGGTGGCAGATCGGGTGCCAGCTGCGAAGGTACCGGGAGCGGTGCCGTGCACAGCTTGACGAGCAAATCACCGACGGCTTCGCCTTCGAACGGCAGCGAGCCCACCAGGCAGCGGTACGTGATAACGCCCACCGACCACAGATCGGAGCGGTGGTCGACGCTGCGCAAGCCGCGCGCTTGCTCCGGGCTCATGTAGTACGGCGTGCCCAACACCGAGCCCGTGCGCGTCGCCGACGACGAGCCCAGCTGGTTGTCCGCGAACTTGGCGATGCCGAAGTCGACGACCTTGGCGACGTCGGCTCCGTCTTCTTCGTCCCACTCGAGAAACACGTTCTCGGGTTTGAGGTCGCGATGAACGATGCCGCTCGCGTGAGCCTTTGCGAGCGCGCGGCAAACCTGCATCACGATGCGCGCCGTGTCTTTCGCAGGCAGGCGGCCCAGGCGCTCGAGGCGCTTGTCGAGCGGCTCTCCGCGCAAGAATTCCATCACGATGTACGGGCGGCCGTCTTCGCTGACGCCGTGATCGTAGACCTCGACGACGTGCTTGCTGCGGAGCTTGGCCGCGGCGCGCGCTTCATTCTCGAAGCGACTGCGAGCTTCGCCGCTGTTGGCGTACTCCGAATCGATGAACTTGGCCGCTACGCGCGTGCCGAGCGTCGTGTGCGTGCCTTCCCAGACGGACCCCATGCCGCCCCGGCCGATCAGCTGCGTGAGCCGGTATTTACCCGCCACGAGCCCTGGAGGAGGTACGTCCGAAGCCACCAAGCGAGCTAGCGTAGCGGTGCTTTCGCCACGACGCCAGAATTGCAGGGCTCCGGGGGGTGGTCATTTACGCTGAGCACACGAGGTCCCGGGCCAGGTGGCCGAGCCGGACAGCACGCGGTGCAGGTAGGCAGAGGGAGGAGGTGATAAGAAGCCGCGCATGGCGACGCGGCTGTTTCCAGCAGGCTCGGACGACGTCATTTATGTCGTCGATCTGTCGAGCTACGTGCTCCGTGCGTACCACGCGGTAGCGCCACTATTGAGCCCCAAGGGTGAACCGACAGGAGCGGTGCTCGGCATGGTGAACATGCTCGAGCTCATGCTGCGCGAGCAGCGCCCGCAACTCTTGGCAGTGGCACTGGACGCGGGACGCGACACGTTCCGCCGGCAGATCTACGCCGACTACAAGGCGAATCGCCCGCCATCGCCGGATGACCTCCGCAGCCAGTTGTCGCGCTGCGAGCAGATTGTCTCGGGCTTTCACGCCGCCATCTACAAGCGCGAAGGGGTCGAGGCCGACGACCTGATCGCGACGGTGGTGCGACGGGCCCGCGAGCAGTCGCTCAAGGTCGTGATCCTGGCGGCCGATAAGGACCTGATGCAGCTCGTCGGCGACGACGTGATGCTTTGGGACACGATGCGCAGCCGCGTGATTGGCGTGCCGGAGGTGGAAGCGCGCTTCGGCGTGCGTGTCGACCAGCTGCAGGATCTGCTCGCCTTGATGGGCGACACGTCCGACAACATCCCCGGGGTGCCATCGGTGGGCCCCAAGACCGCGATGGAGCTGCTCAAGGCGTACGGCACGCTCGGCGGCATCTACGAGAACCTCGACAAGATCTCCAAGAAGGGGCTCTTGCAAAAGCTGACCGAGCACCGCGAGCAAGCCTTCTTGAGTCAGCGCCTGGTCGCGCTCAAGAACGACTGCGACATCGAGGTCACACGCGAAACGCTCACCTACCGCGGCCGCGACGTCGAGAAGCTCACGGTCCTCTACGGTGATCTCGGCTTCACGCGACAGCTCGGCTTGTTGCAGGCCGACGCGGCGCCGAAACCCGCAGCCGCAGCGGCTCCGACCAGCAGCAGTGCGGCTGGCGTGACGAGCCCGCATTCCGCGACGCCAGCAGCCACCATGACCCAGCTCGGCCTTTTCGGCGCACCGAGCCACAGCGCTGGCGCCCCGGCTCCGAGCAGCGCGGGTGTCAGCGCTCCCCCATCGGTTGCGTCGGCGAGTGTCAGCGTGATCACCAGCGCCGACTATGCACCGTTGCTCAGCGCGCAGGAGCTCGCCTCCTTCGCGTCGGAGCTCGCGACACAGAGCGCGGTCGGCATCGAAATCGCGATGACCGCCGAGAGTCCCACCCGGAGCGCGCTGATCGGGTTCGCGCTCGCTGGTAAGCAAGGCAAGGCGCGCTACGTCCCGCTTGGACACCGCTACGTCGGCGCGCCGAAGCAAGTCACGCCGGCGGAGCTGGGCCAAGCGCTCGCTCCACTCTTCGCCGCCGGAGGCCCACGCTTCGCCGCTCACGATCTGAAGCGCACGGCGGTCGCGCTCGCTCGCGCTGGCTTGCAGCTAGAACGCTTTGGCTCCGACGCACAGCTAGCCAGCTACTTGCTCGATCCCGAAACGCGCCACGACCGGGTTTCACTCGCTCAGCGCGAGCTGGGACTCGTGACCGGGCCGCTGGAAGAGCTGGGCAAGCCAGCGCGCGGCAAGCGCATCCCGCTCGACGAGTTGCCGATCGAGCCGGTGGCAAACTGGGCCTGCGAAAACGCCGACTATGCGCTGCGGCTGGGTGAAAAGCTCACCGAAAAGCTGGATAGCCACGCGCTCGGCCAGCTCTACCGGGACCTCGAGTTGCCGCTCGCCGAACAGCTGACGGGGCTCGAGCTCAACGGCGTGCTGATCGACGAGCAGGTCCTGGCCGATCTCGGCCGCCAGTGTGACGCCGAGATCAACCGCCTCGAGCAGGAGGCGCAGCGCGTCGCCGGGCGCGAGTTCAACCCCAACTCGCCACGCCAGCTCGAAACGCTGCTGTTCGACGAGCTCGGGCTAAAGCCGCTCAAGCGCACCAAGACCTCGCGCTCGACCGACGCCGAAACGCTCGAAGCGCTCAGCGACAAGCACGAGCTACCGCGCGTGATCCTCGAGCTGCGCCAGCTTTCCAAGCTCAAGGGCACGTACATCGACGCGCTTCCGGCCCTGAAAGATCCCAAGACCGGCCGCCTACACAGCTCCTGGGAGCAGGCCGTGGCGGCGACTGGCCGGCTGTCGTCGACTGATCCCAACCTGCAAAACATCCCGATCCGCACCGAGCTCGGCCGCAAGATCCGCGCGGCCTTCGTGGCGCCCGCCGGCTACCAGCTGGTGAGCGCCGACTACTCGCAGATCGAGCTACGGGTGCTGGCGCATTTGTCGCAAGACGAGCTGCTCTGCGACTCTTTCCGCTCCGGTCAAGACGTGCACCTGCGCACCGCGATGGAGGTCTTCGAAGTGAAGGCCGAAGACGTGACGCGCGAGATGCGCACGCGCGCCAAAGCCGTCAATTTCGGCGTAATCTACGGCCAGGGCGAAAGCGGGTTGGCCAAAGCGCTCGGCATCGCCAGGACCGAAGCGTCGAACTTCATCGCCGCGTACTTTCGGCGCTACCACGGCGTGCGCACGTTCATGACCGCCACGCTCGAGCGCGCGCGCGCTGGCGAGGCGGTGCGCAGCATGCTCGGGCGACACCGGCTCTTGCCCAATATCCGCAGCGCCAACCGCGCCGAACGCCTAGCGGCTGAGCGCATCGCCATGAACATGCCGATTCAGGGCACCGCTGCCGACATCCTGAAGCTGGCGATGTTGGCGCTCCGCAAGCCGCCTACGCCCGGCGCGCGCATGGTGCTGTCGGTCCACGACGAGCTCGTGTTCGAGGTACCGGACGCGGAGGTCGAGGAGGCCGAGCGCGTGATCAAGGCGGCCATGGAAAGCGCCTACACGCTGTCGGTACCGCTCGAGGTTTCGGTCGGCCACGCCCGAGATTGGAACGCGGCGCATTGACATGACCGAGCGCGCCCGCGTGCTGGTGTTGGGCGGCGGCCTCACGGGGCTTTCGAGCAGCCTGCATCTGACTCGAGCCGGCGTACCGCACCGCGTGCTCGAGCGCGAGCCCGTGGCAGGCGGTCACGCGGTGACGCTCGAGGAGCGAGGCTTTCGCTTCGACAGGACCGGACACCTGCTGCATCTGCGTGATCCGGAGATGCAAGCGCTCGCCTTCGATTTGCTTCCGCCAACGCAGTACCGCCGGCTGGAGCGGCGCAGCGCCGTCTTTTCACACGGCGTTTACACTCGCTACCCGTTTCAAGCCAACACCTTCGGCTTGCCCGCCGAGGTGGCGTACGAATGCGTGGCCGGCTTCGTTCAGGCCCATTTTTCCGCTCGGCCGCGCGAGCCTGAAAACTTCGAGGAGTTTTGTCTGGCGCAGTTCGGCGCCGGTATCAGCAAGCACTTCATGTTGCCGTACAACTCGCGGCTGTGGGGCGTGCCGGCACGCGAAATCACGACCGAGTGGTGCCAGCGCTTCGTGCCGCTGCCCACGCTCGAGGACGTGCTGCGCGGCGCGCTCGCCGCCAAGCCGCCCGAGCTCGGCTACAACACGCACTTCTTCTACCCCGAGCAAGGCATGGGCGCGTTCTCGAGCGCCCTCGCAGAGCGCTCGAGGGTCGAGCTCGGCCGAGCTCCGACCCGTATCGATTTGGAGCGGCGCATCGCCTTCGTGGACGACGAGGCTATCGAGTTCGACGTGCTGCTCAGCACGATCCCGCTGCCGAGCCTGCTCGGTTTGCTCACGCCCCTACCCGAGCCGCTGCTCGAAGCGGGCAGCCGGCTGCGCGCAACCCACCTGCACTACTTCGACTTGGGCCTGCGCGTCCCCAATCCCAACCCGTATCACTGGATCTACGTGCCCGAAGAGAAGTACCCGTTCTACCGGGTCGGCTGCTACAGCCATTTCAGCGACAAGCTAGCGCCAGTTGGCAAATCCAGCCTGTATGTGGAGCTCGTGGACCGGCGCGCTCCCACCCCAGCGCGCGCTCTCGACGAAGTCGTGCAAGGCCTGCGCGAGCTCGGCCTTTTGAAGAGTGAAGAGGACATCGAGCTGGCACGTCTACGCACCATCGAGCACGCCTACGTGATCTACGATCAAAATTATCGAGCGGCGCTCGATGGCATCCATCCCTACCTGGGCGAGCACCGCGTCATCAGCAGCGGCCGCTACGGCGCGTGGAACTACTCGTCGATGGAAGACGCGCTCTTGATGGGGCGCGACGCGGCGCGACTCGCGCAGCGCTGGCTCGAAGGCGCGGCATGAGCGAAGCGCCCGAAGTGTCGTTCGTGATCCCGGTCTACAACGAGGAGGCGATCCTGCACGCGGCGGTCGTGGACCTGTGCGAGCGGCTCGAGCCGCAGCGCTTGCGATACGAAATCATCCTCGCCGAAAACGGCTCGCGCGATCGCACA
>JBEHXA010000231.1:0-10843 GCA_048498935.1 Myxococcota bacterium | reverse complement strand
ACGACGCAGCTGATGTTCAAAGCGCCGCGTCCGGCCCCTTCGCCGCCGCGTCCCGACAAGTCGACCTTAATGGGTATCGGAGCACCACGACCTGCGGGAGCCTCCGAGCTCGTAGCGCTTTCTCCCGGGCTGCTCGGCGTTGAAACCGCGATCACACCGGGTCCCACTTCTCGCCACGGTTTCCCCGAACCTCCGCCGCCTCCCGGAGCGCGCGCGCAGCTCGACGTCGAAGACTGGGACATCGAGGAAGGCCCTCCGACTCCCGTGCGTGAGGTCGCCGGTCCCGAGAGCCTCGACGATTTCGTCGAAGAGCTGCCGCCCAGCATCCCCCCGGTGATCGAAGAGGAGATGCCGAGCTCGACCGGGACACCGAGCCTCAAGGCGCTCACGCATCACGATCACGCTACGAACAAGCCGCGCGCGGACGACTTCCTCGCGAACATGAGCGCCGCGTTGAACGGCGGCATCGCCGGGGACGCGCCGACCATCGACGTGTCGACACTCGATGAGCCGCCTGCGCCGAAAAACGCCGCGCCGAGCATCGATCTTTCGGATTTCGAGTTCCCGGCTCGCGGCGCCGAAACGCTGCCGCTGTTCGAGGGCGAGTCGGGCGGCATGGCCGCGCTGACAGCGCCGCTCATCAGCACCAAGGCCGCGACTGAAGCGAAGCCGGCTGCGGAAACCAAGCCCGAGCCAAAGCCGGCGGCTCCGCCGACTCGCTCGCCCGGTCCGCCACCCGTCGCGCCGCGCCGCGCCGCCGATGGCTCGCTCAAGCCCGTGACCGCGGATCCGCCCTCGCTCGAGGTGCAACGCGCCGAGGAAGGCGTGCGCGAACGCAAGAACGTCGTGGCGCCCTCGCCGGAGCGAACGGCTCCGCAATCGGGGCCGCGCCGCAGCGGGCTCGCCGCGCCTCTGCTGCTGGCGCTCGCTGCTGCTGCTGCGTTCCTGATTTGGAAGCGCAACACGGCGCATCCGACGAGCGAACCCGTAGCGCACGCCGAACGAACCGCCGTGCCGACACCCCCTGCAGTCGAGCCCGCTGCCCCTTCGCCACCGCCCGAGCCTGTCGCCGCACCAAGTGCCGAGCCCGTGGCAGCAGCGGCAACGATCGCCGACGACGTCACGTTCGAGACCGCGCCGAACAAGCCGTCGGGAGGCGCGGTCGCGGCAGCAGCGCTAACGCCGCAGCCCAAGCACGAAGTCGAACCCAAGCCGCAGGCCGCAGCCGTGCCGAAGCCCGAGCCAGCCGCTCCTGTCGCGCCGGCCGCCCCCGAGCCAACGCCCGCTCCCGCAACGCCGTCGGAGCCTGCCGGGCCATTCGATCGCGCCGCCGCTGCGGCCGCACTCACGACGAGCGCCGGTCAAGCGTCAGCTTGCCGCAAGGAAGGCGACCCGTCCGGCGTGGCCAGCGTGGTCGTCACCTTCGCGCCCTCGGGGCGCGTTACCAGCGCGACGATTGGTGGGCCGCCCTTCGCGGGCACCCCGACCGGGAGCTGCATCGCAGCGGCGCTCCGCAAGACACGCGTGCCGGCGTTCGACGGTGACCGCGTCACCGTGAGCAAGACCGTCGTCATTCAGTAGCGCGACAACGCAGCCGCAAGCGCGAAGCGCGAGCGCGCAGCTGCGCGCCGCCTGCGATCGAGGCTCCTCACGGACCGATGTCGTTGCCGACCGACGAAGTCAGCTCCGACGGGGGCTGCTTGATCGCGGTGACATCGGAAGCTTGCGTCAGGATGTCGGGGTTGACCGCTATCTCGTTTTCCATGCCCGACACGGAGCCATGGCAGCCACCGCACATGCCGTTGAAGAAGCCGCGCCGGAAGCCCTGGCGCACGACTTCACCGGGGTAAAACTGCATCTCTTCGCGCTGAAAATGCGCGACCGGCTTGGATTCGCCCGCGAGCGCGGCCATCACTTGAAGTGTGATCGGTAAACCGCCGCGGATGCGCATGGATGCTGAACCGTCGTCGTAGACGTCGGGCTGACCGAGCAAGCGACGCCGCACGTAGACCTCGCCATAGTCGTCGCTGGTAACGAAGCTCGGATCGGCGTCCGCGAAGCGCTTGATCCCGACGGGAGGGAGGCTCTCCCACACGCCTTGGAGCGCCTGCCCGCCCTCGGGCACGTGTCGGCCAGTGCGGGTGTTTTGGAAGATGAGGCTGCTCAGCAGGTTGGTGTCGAGGAACGTGACCTCGGAGACAGCCGGATCACCCGCGACCGAGGTCGCGCCGTTCACCTCGTCCAGGCGCGACTTGAAAATGCCGAACGAGTAGCGCGGGTAAATGGCGGTGGGCCACAGCTCGTCGTCATCACCCGTGATGAGCGGCGTGCGCTCGCCGGTGCTGGCGTTGACGACCACGACATCGAAGTTGCCGCTGAATTGATCCAGCGAGACGACGTTGGCCGCGTAGCTGATGAGGATGTTGCCGTCCGGTAGTGTCGCGGGGTTGCGGTAGGCGCCCTGGGTGCCGGCGAGCTTGCCGGTGGCCGCAGGGTCCAAAATGCTCAGTGATTTCTGGTAAAATTTGTAGTTCGGGTAATTGATGGCGGCGGGGTCCTGCACGTACGCAGCCTCGTCGCTGCTGCCCTGGTCGATGCCGATGCTGCGGTTGATGAGCCCGAGCGCGCCCGCACCGTGCACCGCACCGCGCTCACTCAAGATGACTGCCAGGTTCTTGTCCGACAGCTCACTCACCTCGCTCAGCTGATTGAAGCCGATGGTTTCGCGCTGACCGAACAGCGGGTGGTAGTCACCCCCGTCGAGGTTCATGCGCCGCCCGGCGAGCTGGTAGAAGCCTGGCTGACGCTTCTCGGTGACCATGAGCAAGCGGCCGTCGCGCATGAAGCTCGGGGCCAGCTCTTGGTTGAGCAGGAACGTGAGCTGCCGCACCTTCGTGCCCTCGAGCACGTACAGGTTGGAGTTCAGCTTGGTCGGGTCGGCAGGCGTGCGCTGGGGCCCCGAATAGTCGAACACGCCTGCGTTCAAGGTGTTGCCGCGCGTCGACGCGAAGACCAGCCGACCATCAGCGGCATAAGACGGATCGAAGTTGTGCACGAGCTCGCCGTTGTCCGGCACGGCTCTGCCGTCGTCGTCGACCGCGGCCGCAGCGATGTTCGGCTCGAGCGCACAGCTGGTGCCCTCCACCACGTAAATGCCGTAGGGCTCGCTCGCCGATTTGCGCGCCGCGAAGGCTATTTTCTGACCGTCCCACGAGACGGTCGGGCGCCTGGCGTCACTCGTGGCCGGTGTCAGGCCGCACAAGGTCGATAGGCTCTCTTCCGCGCCCATCGTGATGGCCCCGGCTGCATCCTGTGTGGCAGCGGCGCGGATCACGTCGG
Organism: Myxococcota bacterium; assembly: GCA_048498935.1. GTDB lineage: Bacteria > Myxococcota_A > Polyangia > Polyangiales > Polyangiaceae > PMG-095. The sequence goes on along the minus strand of JBEHXA010000231.1, from coordinate 7,504 downwards.
CGCCCGCCGCGAAGGTTTCGTAGTCCTGGGGTCGGTCAGGCAGCGGCGCGGACGGCCGGCGCACGAAAGCGATGCCCGTGAGCCCTGAACCGGGCATGCGAGCCGCGCGTTCCTTGGCGATCCAAGCGGCGATCACGCAATATTCGCTCTGATCGTCGAGCGGGCCAGTTTCGGCCGCGACCAGGTCGCACTCATCATGATCGGCGAGCAGTGAGCCGCCGCGATGCAGGATGCCGTTCCCGGCCGGAGCGGGGATCAGGTTCTTGCGAATCAGGCGGCTCGCTTCCGGGTTCGGCGAGTCGAGCGCCACCTGCTCGAGCGTGAGCTCGTAGTTGTGGCGCGTCGCCGGCAAGCCGAAATGGCCGCCGCTGCCGCCGCGCAAGCGGTAGTCGTGGAACATCGACGACGAATGGCAGCCGAGCATCATGCAGCCGCGACGCACCAGCATCGGTTGCACGCGGTCGGCGAAGAACTCGAAGCCGGGGTCGGTGGGGACGTTGGTCGGCCCACCCTTCTCGGTGGCCCAGTCGAGCAACGCTTGATAGCCCTCGTCCGAGGTGCTGCTGAAGATCGTGCCGCCTTCGTGGAAGGTGCCGCCCGCGGAAGCCGCCAGCGGGCGCCGCACGATCTCGCTCAGCGGTGGATCGGACGAGACGTAATCCTGCATCGCAAAGTAGTTCCACCGGGTTTGCTCGGTGGTCTCGCCGCAGGTCAGGTGTAACGAGTTGGCGGGCGACCCGTGGCAGTTGCCGGCCGCGCAGCTCTTGCCGAGCACTGGGTTGACCCGCTCTTTGAAGGTCGCAAAGTCGGGCGCCGTCGGGTCGGCGCTCGGGTCGAACAGCGGGTCGCTGCCGATGGTCGGGGTGCACGGGGTCGGCGCGTATTCTTTGTCGGCCTGGCGGGCGTTGTTCTCGGCCGCGCCGTTCTCCATCCAAGTCTGGAGTTGCGTGAACGACTTGGAGGTGATCTCTATTAGCGAGCCGCCCACGTGCTCCACGTTGGAGTTGATGATCAGCGGGTCGCTGCTGCGCCAGGACGTGAGCGCAAGCTTGAAGCTCGGCACCACCTTTACGAGCAGCCCGGGCATCCCGTACGGCCCGTAATTGACCAGCAGGTCGCGACGGTGATTGATGTCGTCGTACGACTCCAAGATTAGATTACCGAGCGCGTTGCCCTTCTCGTCGGCGCGCACGTGACAGCCCGCCTTGGAAGGTCCGTCTACGCAGCTCTGCACCAGGATCGTGCTGATGCGGCGCTCGTAGAAGGTCGTGCGCTCCGGCTCGTCCTTGCGCTGACAACCCATGACCAGGAGCAGCGCAGGTACGGACAACCAGGCCGACGAACGCCAGGGAAGCGACAGCATGTCCTCGTCATCCTACCACGCACGATCGCGCGCGCGGTCCGGCGGATTTTCAGAGAATCAAAGCCGGAGCGTGCGGCTATCTCGTCTCGTGGCGTTTAGGGCCCCAGCCCCAAACGCTCCAGTTGTTGAGTTGGGGAAATCAGAGCCGGAGCATGCGACCGGCTACCGCAGCCGCGCTCCGTACGGAGGCGTCGTCGTCTTGCTCGGCTGCGCGTACGGCCTCGCCGGCTTCGGCGCTGCCGATCTGGCCCAGCGCCCAAACGGCCGCTGTGCGCACGGCCGCGTCGGTCTCGGCCTTGGGCGAGCTCAGCTCGATCAAGCTTGCCAAGGCGTCCTCGGCCTTCATCACGCCCAGCGTCTCGACAGCTCGGCGGCGCACCAGGCTCGAGGGGTCGCTGATCAACGCCACCACCGCCTCCACGTCCAAGAAGGTGTTGATGCGCGTCGAGGCGTGCAGCGCCGCCAAGCGCACGTCCTCGTCGGCGTCGCCCAGCGCGACCGTGAGCTCGCCGTTCAGGCCCGCAGAGTTCAGGCGTTCCAGCCCCTGCACGGCCGCCTTACGCACCGCGGCCGAAGCATCCTTCACGATCGCGGTGCCAAGCGGCTCGAGCCCGCCGAGCGACAGGAACTCACCGAGTGCGTTGGCCGCGTAAATGCGCTTCGATTCGTCCTCGGAGCTGGCCAGCGTGTCGAGCGTCTGCTGGTACACCTGGCCCGGACCGAACACGCCGAAGATACGACGCCGCAACCACCACGCGCTGATCTCGCGAGTTTTTGGGTTACTGTTGTAGAGCAGCTTGGAGACCACTGGCACGCACGCCGGGCACTCGAGCTTCTCGCCGTGCTCGAGCACCTTCCAGATGCGCATCGGAGCAGCGTTGGCAGCGCCGAGCTTGATGATCTGCTCCGGCGTGCTGACCGCCTCGAGCGACTTCGGGTCGAGCTCCTTGTACACCTCGGCGCGACCGCTCGTGATGTTCGGATCCGCGCTCGCACCAGAGGCGAGCAGCAAGCCGGAGAGGGCGACTGAGGATTTAACCAGGTTGGACAGGTAAGACTTCATGGCTTGGTCTCCTCGGCTCCTCAGTACAGCTTGCCCGCGACCGGGTCGTTGTTGAAGGGTTTGAAGCCGGTGTTCTGACGGGCGAAGTACTGGCCGCCCATGTCGAACGCGCGGATGAGCTTCTGCGTCTCTTCGCGGGTCAGCCCTGCGAGCGCGGCGTGGTCTGTGCGCTGACCGCCGGCGATGTCGCCGAGCGCGAACTTCTCGCCCAGCGGCCAGGCGTAGCGGTCCGCGTCGAGCGACGACGTGATGTTGAGCTTCTCGATCAGCGCGCTGTGACGAGCGTCGCTCGGTACGCCCCACTTGGGCGGTACCGTCCCGGTGATCATCGCGCCCATGCCCATCTCCATCTCCAGCGCGGCGGGATAGAAGATCGAGACGTACGAAGCCGGCCACTCGTGGGTCTGGCGATCGTAGGTCACGGTGATCGGACGATCCGACAGGTCGAGGCGCGGGATCTCGTAGCTGTACGAGTCGCCGGTGGTCTCGTTCATGGCCGCGACCGTGTAGAACTCCTGCGGGCCGTTGCCGTTGGTCTCCTGGTTGTGGCAGGAGACGCACTTCTCGTTCAGCAGGGTTTGGATCTGGTTGGGGTTGTCGGCGACGTTGGCGCCGGACCACGGGTACTCGGTGCGTTCCAGCACCGGGATCATGAAATCTTCGGGGCCCCGAGCCAGCGCGCTGTTGAACTGCTGACCGTCCGCGAGGCTCGGCCTGGTGCGGTCTTCGTGGCAACCGCCGCATACTCGGTCCTCACCCGGCATGCCCTGAATCCAGGTAGTTTCGTTGCGGATCGCGAGCTCGAACTCGTCGACGGCCTGCAAGTGCATCGGAACGTACGGCGGCACGTTGGCGAGCCATGAGCCGTCGGCTTCCACCTTGGCTTCGCCGATCAGCGCGGCGCCTTCAGCCATCGTGAGACCGAACATGGTGGCGCCGGTCGCGGCCTCGCTGGAGAAGCCCTCGATGATGCGCACCTTGACCGCGTGCTGGAGCGCGTCGTCGAGCGGGGTGCCGTCCTTGAACTGCGCGCCGCCCACCGTGTTGCCGTGGCGCACGTAGAGCGACGTCTGCTTGACGTCGATCGAGCCGAAGCGCACCGGCTCGCTGGCGTCGGCCGTCGTCTGGCGCGAGTCCACCAGGGTGGGCTTCGTGCGCTCGACCACCGGTTTGGCGTAGAGCTCCCAGCTGTCCTCGTGGTTGACGACCAGCTCGTTGCGGCGAGTCTCCGGATTGAACACGTACACGCCGTAGTCCGGCGGCGTGAGAGACAGCTCGTTCAGCTCGTTGACCTGGCCGTCGGCCCAGGTGACCAGCAGCCGCCCGTTGGGCAGCACGCTGGGCGAGCGGTAACGACCGACCGGCGATGCGTCTTCACCCGTCGGCACGTGCGGTGTGAGCATGGTGTAGGCCTCCTCCGAGGACTTCTCCATGTCGAGCTTGGTTTGGTCTTCAGCAAAGCGGGCGTCGAGCTTCACCAGCGAGCCAGCTTGGATGGTGTTCTCGCGGTTGGTCACGATGCCGTAAAACACGTAGGGCGTCGCGCTCTCGGTGAACTGCACCAGCGAGTTACCGGGCTTACCGAATTGCCCATTGAGCCCGATCATCTGCGTGCAATCGGGGTTCATGGCCATCAGCTTCACGTCGTTGACGTTCTCCAAGTGCTCCCAGCGGGAGAAGCCGACGCGGCCGTCGGCCATCGAGAACAGCGTGATGGTGTGCGAGAGGTTCTGCGAGCAGAGCTTGCGATCCGCGTCGCCGCCGGTCAGCGTGATGCTGGCGAGCTGGGTCACGACGCGCGCGTGGTTGTACTCGTCCGCGCGCGTGCCCATGTCCGTGTACGCCTGGTTGGTCGTGAACACGATGCGATCGCTGGCGGTCCACACGGCCTGCTGATCGTCGAAGGGCTGGAAGGTGAGCTGCGTGATCGGGAACTTGCCGTCCTCGCCGCGCGTCAGGCCGGCCCAGTACACGTGGTAAAAGTCGGAGGCGTCCTTCTTCATCGTGAAGAGGACCTTGGTCGCGTCGAAGGACAAATCGATGCTCGAGACGTCCGCGGTGGGATAGTCTTCGATGATGTTCTCGATCTTGTTGTCGGTCAGATCGAGCAGCTCGATGCGCCCGCCGGGCACGTAGCGCCCGTAGTCCATGACCTGACCCATGCCGCCCGCCACGTCGATGCGCGTCACCTCGCCGCCTTCGACCACCGTGTGCTGCCGGACCGCGTAGATGATCTTGTCGACTCCCGCGGCGGGGTTCGTCGTCTGATCCTCCTCGTGAGTCTTGCCGGAGCAACCGCTGAGAACGGCGAGCGCGCCGAGCAAAGCGGCGGTTCCGAGCGAGGATGGGGAAGCGACGAGGCGGGCCATGGGTTTCTCCTAGGAGCGGGACAGCGCTGACTGCCGGCAAATCTCGAGAGCACGATCCGAGCCAAGAAATTTACCCAATGATTTCATTGGATTGAGACCCTGTTTTCGAGGCTCCGGGCCCCCAAACCGTACGTCAGTCGGGTCCCGCGCCCCCATACTACCTTGGGTTGCGCTGGAGTCCGAGCGATTGACGTCGCCAACTCCATCGTTGTGAGGCAAACCGGGGCGACATGCTCAAGCTCGATGACCACGGACTAATTCCGGCGATCTGCCAGGACCACCTGAGCGGACAGGTGCGGATGCTTGCCTACATGAATGCAGAGGCACTCCGGCTCACAGTCGAAACCGGAAAGGCTACATTTTTCAGCCGTTCACGGAACAAGCTCTGGACCAAGGGCGAAACGTCCGGACACTTCTTGTCGGTGGTCTCGGTGGTCGCGGACTGTGATGCCGACACCTTGCTGCTTTCCGTGCTCCCCGACGGCCCGTCGTGTCACACCGGCCGCCCTGCTTGTTTTTTCCGGCAGGTGAGCGCATCCGGCGAGCTCGCGGATCTACCGCGGGAAGTGACGCCCTTCCTGATGGAGCTCGGCGAGGTGCTCGAGTCACGGAAGCTGTCGACGGTCGAGAAGAGCTACACGAAGTCGCTGCTCACCGGTGGTCCGGGGAAGATCGGCGCGAAGATCCGGGAGGAGGCCGCGGAGCTCGCTGACGCCATCGCGAGTGAAACCGACGAGCGCGTGCTCTCCGAGGCCGCCGACGTTCTGTATCACGCCATGGTCGGCCTGACTCAGCGTGGGCTGACACTGCGGCAGGTTATCGAAGTGCTGGCTCAGCGCACCCACCAGAGCGGTCTGGCGGAAAAGGCTAGCCGCTGAAGCGACTCTCGCCGTAATTTCGAGCACCTGGATGGCCATCAAGGTACTCGTTTTCGAGAGTGATCCCTCGTTTGCCGAGACGCTGCGCTCGGGGTTGATCGAATACGGTTGTTCCGTCTCGGTCGTCGACGACGCCAACGCGGGGCTGCAGGCCGCCAGCAGTGACAAGCCGGACCTGATCCTGCTCGCGATCGAGCTGCCGCGGATGAACGGCTTCTCGGTGTGCAACAAGCTGAAGCGCGACCCGGCGCTGAAGGACGTCCCGCTCATCATCATGAGCTCGGAGTCCACCGAGGAGACCTTCGAGCAGCACCGACGTCTGCGGACGCGTGCCGAGGATTACCTGCACAAGCCGATCGGCTTCGAGGCGCTCGTCGAGCGCATTCAGCCCTACGTCAGCCTGACCAAAGGCACCGCGGACAGCGCGAGCGAGCCAGCGGTCGAAGAAGCCATCGTCATCGACGATGACATCGAGATCGAGGACGCGGAAGTCGTCGAAACGAGCGAGGAAGCGCCTGCTGCGTCCCACGACGACGACGAGGTCAGCACGTCGACCCGCGAGAGCATGGTCGATGCCGACGTCGAGGACTTCGCCGAGCAAGCCTTCGGCGCTCTGATCGACGAGCCACCGCCACCGCCTCCGCCCCCCGCACCGGAACCGCCGCCGCCTCCGGAGCCTGTCGCCGACTATTCCTCTCCGCTCGACCAAGGCGCAACGGACGACGCGTCGGTGGCCACCGACGACGCCGAGGTCGCGATGGATGACGCCGAAGTCGCCGTGGACGACGCCGAGGTCGCGCTGGACGACGCCGAAATCGCGCTGGACGACGCCGAGGTCGCGCTGGACGACGCCGAAATCGCGCTGGACGACGCCGAGGTCGCCGAAGCGGAAGCCGAAGTCGAAGCGCCCCGCCCGGTTTCCGCGGCCGCTGTAGAGCCCGAGCCCGAGCCGCAACCCGAGCCCGAGCCGCTGCCGCCGCTCGACCTGCCGCTGCCGCCTTCGGTCGCGCCCTCGCCTGCACCCGCGAAAGTGCCGTCGATCCGGCCGTCCTCGCTACCGCCCCGAGCCGCCGAGCTCGGCGACGTGGTGAAGTACCGCGAGGAGCTCGAGAAGACGCGCGGTCGCGTGAAGGAGCTCGAGGACGAGGTCCGGCGAGCCAAGGATCGAGCCGACGAGCTCGACGAGATCGCCAAGCGCGGCGCCGGCAAAGACGTCGAGGTGCAGCGCCTGCAGCGCGAGCTCGACGACGTGAAGGCGAAGCTGGCTTCGAGCGGCAAGGGTGCTGGTTCGGCGCGCGAGTTCTTGGACCTGCGCGAGCAGCTGAACAAGAAGGACAAGGAGATCCTCGACTACAAGGATCAGCTGTCGCACAAGGATAAGGAGCTGCTGGCGCTCCGCGATGGGTCCCTCGGCTTGGAGCGCGAGAAGGCGGACCTCTCCGACCGCATCACCGAGCTCGAAAAGCAGGCCAGCGACCTGGCCAGGGCCACCGAAGCGGCGCGCAGCGATAAGGAACAAGCCGTCAAGCGCGCCGACGACTTCAAGCGCAAGTCGGAGAAGACCAAGGCCGATCTCGACGCGCGCAGCGCCGAGCTCTCGGAGCTCGCCTCGAAGCATGGCGCTGCGTTGGCCGAGAAAGACGAGCAGATCGCGATGCTCACCGCCGAGCACCAGCAGGCGCTGAGCGACGCCGATCGAGCTCAGGAGCAGGCGCTGGCGGCGGCCGCCGTTGCGGCAGCAGCGAGCCTCGAGCAAGCCCGTCAGGCAGCGACCGACGCGGCGCGTGCCGAGCATCAAGTTTTGGAATTGGACAGCTGGTCGGCGGCGACC
>JBEHXA010000230.1:0-10874 GCA_048498935.1 Myxococcota bacterium | reverse complement strand
GCCCGACAAGAAGACTTCGTGGGCTACATGCAGAACCTCGGGCTTCCGCACCCGAAGCAGCTGGCAGTCGCGCTCCCCGCCAACCTGCGCTCCGGCGAGCCCGAAGACGAGCAGGTCCCATCGCTACCCGAATGGGGCCCCGTGATCGTAACCTACGCGGGCATTCCGGAGATCAGCCCCGAATGGGTGGCTGCACACCGGCAGCAGCTGAGCGTGCTCGATGTGCGCAGCACCGAAGAGCTGAGCGGCGAGCTCGGGCACCTGGAAGGAGCGCTGTCCATTCCGCTCGAACAGCTGCGCGCGCGAGTCAGCGAGGTTGCGGTCGACAGACCTGTGGTGGTGGTGTGTCAAACCGGCAAGCGCGCGGCGATGGCGACGACGATCCTCGGCAAATCCGGAGTCTCGCGCGTGGCGAATTTGGCCGGCGGCATGGTCCGCTGGCGCGAGCTGGGGCTGCCGAGCTGACGCGCTGAGCTTCCCCCCAAAGCCAGCTCGGCCCGATTGAGCTAAAGAGGGCCCATGCTGCTCGAGCTGACGGTGATCCTGCTGCTCGTCCTGGTCAACGGGTTGTTCGCGGGCGCCGAGATCGCAATCGTAGGCGTAGATCGGGTTCGGCTGCGTCAGCTGATTGAGAACGGTGGGCGCCGCGCTCGCATGCTCGAAGCGCTACGCCAGACGCCGGAGCGATTCCTGGCCACGGTCCAGATCGTGATCACCGTCGTCAGCGCGACCGCCGGCGCGTTCGGCGGCGCCACCTTCGCAGAAGACCTCACCCCGCTGCTCAGGCCTGCGCTGGGCGCGTATGCCGACGAGGCAGCGCTGGCCGGAGCGGTGGCGATCATCTCGTACCTTTCGCTCGTGCTCGGCGAGCTGGTGCCCAAATCGCTGGCGATCCGCCACGCCGAGCGCTACGCGCTGATGATCGCACCGCTGCTCAGCACGCTGGCTAGCGTCGCGCGCCCCCTGGTGTGGCTCTTGACCAAGAGCGCGGGGTTGATGCTGCCGGCGCGCCCGACCGCAGCGATCAGCGACACGCGCCTTTCACCCGCAGAGCTGCGCGGCCTGGTGGACGACGCGACCGAGTCCGGTAGCCTCGACGAGCGCGCCGGCGAGATCGCCAGTCGCGCGCTCGAGTTTGCGCGCTTGACCGTGGCGCAAGTGATGATTCCGCGGACGCGCATCGTCGGCATCGCGCAAGACGCCAGCTTGGACGCGCTGCGACAGATCGTGCTCGAACACTCCCACTCGCGCATGCCGGTGTTCGGCAGCAACCTCGACGAGATCTGCGGCTACATCCTGTACAAGGATCTTCTGCCTCTGGCCTGGGAGGGTCGCTTGCTCGTGCTGCGCGACCTGGTGAGACCGCCCTATTTCGTCGGTAAGACCATGCCCGCTTCCGAGCTCTTGCACGAGATGCGCGAGCGCCACCAGGCATTGGCGGTGGTGGTCGACGAGCACGGCGGAACCGCCGGTATCGTCACGCTCGACGACCTAATCGACGAGCTCACGGGCGAAGTGCTGAGCGAGATTCAAGCGACCCGCCCGCGCACCATTCACCCGCAACCCGACGGCACCGTGCTCGTGCGCGGCGACGTGCCGCTGCACCAAGTCAACCGTGAGCTGGAGCTCGAGCTCAGCGGCGGCGGCCAAACCACGCTCGGTGGATTGAGCTCATTTTTAGCCGGCGGCGTGCCGGGGGTCGGCGCCCTGCTCGAGAGCTCCGACGGCACCCAGCTGCTGATCGAGCGGGCGAATACGCGACACGTCGAGCTCGTGCGCATCACACCCCGCGTGCGCGTGAACGACTCCGACTCGTAGTCGCGTGCGATTGTAAGCTGACAACTTTGTGCAGCAGCGGCTGCTCACGATGAGCCGAAAGGCTTGGTGAACACCCACTGGCATGCTGTATTGGAATTACCCGCCAAGCGCAGCGTCGACTGCGCCGTGAGCGTCCCGGAGGTATCGGTGTCGAAATCGCTAACCCGGACTGCGCCGAGCGCGCGTCCATTCGTGTGCACGCTATCGCTGCTCGCTGCCGTCATTGCCTGTGAGCCCAGCGACCCCGAGCCCAACCCAGGCGCGGGTGGTTCGAGCACGCCGGGAGCCGGCACGGGTGGCGGGGGCGCGGGCGGCGCTCCCTCGAATGGTGGCTCAGCCTCGGGCAGCGGCGGCACGCCGACGGCCGGCTCGGCCGGTTCCGGTGGTAGCGCGATTGCTGGCGGCGGCGCGGGCGGGAGCAGCGCAGGCAATGGTGGGAGCGGCGGAGCCGCTGGCATGGGCGGAGCTGGCGGCGCTGGCGGCAGCGGGGGCAGCGGCGGGAGCTCTGGCAGCGGCGGAAGCGGTGGTAGCGGGGGCGGCAACGCCTGCACACCGGCCGCCGGACCGGGAGCTGGCAAGGTGTATCCGACCACCGGCTGGAAAGCGCAGTGGAGCGTGCCCTGCGATTTCGAAACGAACGGCGGCTGTCAGGGCGCGATGCCGCCCGAAAAGGCAATCGACGGCAAGGGCGACACGCGCTCGTCCATCGGCGATACGCACATCAAGGCAGGCATGCCGACCGCGCAGATCATCGGCGACGCCTTCACGTTCGACATGATGACCTGCAACAGCATCAGCAAGTTGGTGATGTTTGCCGCAGCGCCTCCCAACAACCAGGGCAGCTTCGACGCGCGCGACTTCCCGGGCGCAGTCAAAGTCACCGTCTCGAGCGACTGCACCACGTCGGCGCAGGGGGCCATCACGGGCACCTTCGGGGCAGTCGTCGCCACCGCGGAGGAGCCGAAGCCCGGTTGTCAGAACGACTGTAACATGCCGATGACAATCAACATCGACCCACCTGTCGCCGCTAAGTGCGTGAAGGTCGAGCTCACCAAGGTGCTCCAGCTGGGCGGCGGCATCTGGTGGGCGATCGACGAGCTGCAAACATTCCAATAACGCTGACGGCCCGTTCAGCAAAACTGACGAAACTCACAAGGTGAGCGTGACAGCATGCCTCGCCAGCGCGGAAACGTGCCTGAGATCTGGGCAAACGCCCGATTTTGGCGTAACCCTAGGGGATTGTGTCAGTTCCGGCGGAACACGACGAGGCGGCGGCGCGCGAAGGGGGCGAGCGAGGGCGACTGCTGGTCGTCGACGACGAGCAGCAACTGCGCGTGCTGTTTGCGCGGAGCCTGACTCGAGCTGGCTACGACGTGCACGTTGCCAAGGACGGACGCGAAGCGCTGGAGCTCGTTCGACAGCAGCGGTTCGATCTGGTGATCAGCGACGTGCACATGCCCGGCCTCACAGGTTGGCAGCTGCTCAAAGCGCTGCGCGAAGAGGATCCCAAGCTACCGGTCGCGCTGATCTCCGGTGCGTTCGACGAGCTGGCTCCGGATCTCGCGCGTGAGCTCGGCGCCTTCGCTTGTCTGGACAAGCCGGTGCCGTTTCAAGAGCTGCACCGGCTCGCCGAGCTCGCAGTCGCGGATCGCCGCGCCAAGACCGGCCTGGCGCTGGTCGAGCCGTGCGAGTCGAATGGCGAGCCCGACCCGCGCGGTCGCTGAGCGGCGCCCCCGCGAGCAGCGCGCCCACGAAGCCCGCTACTGAGCTTCGAAGGCGCCGATGTCCGGCGTGGCCGCAGCGCGCGGATTGCCGTTGATGTCGAGGGGCGGGGCGTCGTTCGGCTTGCCTTTGTCGATCGCCGGAGAGCCGGGGCCCGGCGTGTAGTCACCCTTGGCAGGGTCGACGAACAGCGGATCGCCGCTCTTGTTCGCAGTACCGGGGAAAGGAGTCTCGGTCAGGTTGTAGCTGAGCACGCCTCCGTACCAAACCTGGTCGTAGCAAGGAGACATCTCGTCCGGAAAGCTGCCGTACGAGATGTTGCCGATGTTGTCGCAAACACCCTCGTCGCAAGCAACGATGCCGACGTACGTGCAGCCGTTGAAGTTCCCGACCAGCGTGTTGTACGCGAAGCGCGTGTGCTGAGAGCGAAGCTCGATCACCCGGATGTAGCCATCCGCGCCGTTGCGCAGGAACAGGTTGTTCTCGTAGACGGCCTCCATGTGGCCGCCGCTGTACGAAGCCACGCCGTTGTCGATGAAACGGTTACGCCGCACATCGAACTTCTTGTTGCAGCCGGCAGTCATGCAGTACGCCTCGAGCGCGGAGGCACCATACGTGGCCCCGGGGGCGTTCTTCTCGATCAGCGATCCGTAAATGGATACGTCGCAATCGATGGCTCGAATACCCGTGACGTTGTTGCGGATCGTGCTGTTCTGAACGACGATTTGACCGCCCTGGCACTGGATCGCAGCGACCGGATTGCCCGCCGGGTCCTCGCCGTTCGCGTCACCCGTCGTGCCCTCGAGCACCACGTCGTCGAACAGCACGGAGACGCCGCTGGGGACGATGAACGAGGCGAGGCCGGTGTACGGACGAATGACGCCCTTGTTACCGATGACTCGGAACTGCGTCATGCCTCCCGGCATAGCCGGAAACGTCGCGGTCGTGTCGGATTGGACCTGGTTGGTTTCGAGCAGCACCAGGTTCGGACGCGCGCTGGTCAGCTTGCCGATCGCCGTCGAAAGAAAGCGGCAGGGCGCGGTGAGGGTGCCGCAATTTTGGCTGGTGTCACCGGTTTGGGCCAGGACGTAAACGGCCTTGTCTTGGGCGGTACATTCGCCGTTCGCGCCGCACACGTGGGTGGCGCATTCGCTGTGCTCCGAGCAAGCGCGACATTGGCCGAGCGGGCCGCACACCGGCTTGGTGCCCGAGCAGTCGTCGTCGGTCTTGCAGGCCATGCAGCGGCCCTTGGCGCTCCCGGTCGTCGCGCAATAATCGAGTCCGAGCTCATTCGAGCATTCCTTGTCGCTCGCGCAAGCGCGACAAGCGCTCGTGGCGCCATCGCAAATGGGCGCGGTGCTTCCGCAGTCGGCCTCGCTATCGCTGCACTGTTCCCCGATCGGTGGAGCGCCACTCTCGCCGCCCATACCGCCGGCCGCGCAGTCATCCCCACAGCCGCCGATACCGGCGCCATTGCCGTCGCCGCCCGCGGGGTTGACGCCGCTGCCACCGAGGCTTGCCCCGGCATCACCGCCGTCATTTACCGTCTGCGTGCCACCGGTCGTGCCGCCATTGCTCGTGCCGCCAGGATCGCTCGGCTCCACGGGCTTGAGGTCGTCGGTCGCGTTGATCAGGCTGCACGCAGCCGCGAAAAGAAAGCTCGCGCTGAGCGCTGCTACTCGGTGCTTCATCAGAACGAGCCCTCCAGGCTGAACGCGGCGGTTTGTAGGCCGACGCGCGGAGCCAGCCTAATTTCCAAGCCGACGTCCTGGCGCTCGGGGCGCGTGAGGTAGAAGTAGGTGGTCACGCCAGCGCTCACCACGGCCGCGCCGATCAAGATGTCGGTCACCAGGTTCAGCGTGTCGGTCTCGGACTTGAGGTTCTCCGCACCAGCGTCCACCCCGTTGGCATCCTGGTAGTCGCTGTTTTTGCCGAGCGCCATGGCGCCCGTCACACCCGCCCCGATCGCAAAAGCGCCCGTGGCGGCGACCCCAACCCACACCGTGGTTGGAATCGGACGCGATGAGGTAGTGGGAGGCGGCGGCGCGCTCGCGGGTGGCGGCGCGGCAGCAGGCGCGGCTGCCGGTTGCTCGGCACTGTCGAGGTCGAAGTGATGTTGTTGGCTGCTCCCCGGCTCGGCATCGACTTCCCAGGTGCGCGTCGGTTTGCCGTCGACGACGGCGCTCAGCACGTGGTGACCAGGACGCACCAGCAGCTGCAGTTTGCCGCCCTGGCTCTGGTAGCGATTGCGAATCGGTGACCCCTGAACCGGCGCTCGCTCGTCGACGATGGTGACGTCGGCCGGGTTGGTCGTCAGCGTCAGCGTGGCGGCAGACGAGCGCAACGTGTTCAAGTCGCGTTCGACGTCAGCTCGCTCGGACGGGTCGAGCTCCTTGGCTCCCTCGCTCAAGTAGCGCTCGAAGGCAGCGATGGCTTCGCCGTCGCGCTCGAGCTTCATGGCCGCGATGCCCAGGTTGCCGAGGATCTTCCAAGAAGGCGAGGCCTGGTAGGCAACCTTGAACTCGCGGTAGGCCTCCTCGTAGCGCGCCCCATCGGGGTCACGCAGCAGCGCGACGCCAGCGTTGAAATGCTTGCGAGCCTCGTCCGTGATTTTGACGCCGGCAGCCTGGGCGAGCTGGGTAGTCGTCAGTAACGACGTCAAGCCGAGGGTGAGCACTAAGGCACGCGGCAACGCAAAACAAGCCATGGCTGCAAATGGTCCACGAAACATTGGACCATTTCAAGTGCAGCTCCAGGCGCCGCGAAATTCGAGCAGTTCTGGTATTCCTGATCGAGCAATGGGCGTGGCCGCATCGTACCTTCACGCTCGTGTGCGTCGCGCCGTACACCGAGCACCTCGGGTGTGCGTAATCGTGTGATGCTTTGACCCGATCCGTACCTGATCAATTCAGGCGCTGAGTTAGGTTCGCGCGCGATGACGGCCACTCGACGTTGGCTTGCCTTCGCTTGCTCCGGTGCGAGCGCGATCGCATGTGCGGTGTATCAAGACGACCTCCCGATGCGCGGTGGACGCGATGCCGCGCTCGGCGGTGACGGTGCGGGCGGAGCCGGCTCGAGACCGAGCGATAGTGGCGGCACGACCAGCGGCAACGCGACGAGCGGAGGCAATGGCGCGAGCGGTCCGGCGCTGGGCGGCTCGAGCTCGCACGGCGGAAGTAGCGGCGGCATGGAGCCCGCTGTCGTCGGGGCCGGCGCCGGAGGACAACCGGACGGAAGCGCAGGCGATGGCGGGGACGAGGCGGGCGCTCCAGGCGCAACGGGCGGCACTGGTGGAACGGGCGGAGGCGGCGCGGGGGGTAAGGAAGGAACCGGTGGCGCTGGCGGCAAGGGCGCAGGCGGAAACGCAGGTGGTGGCATAGGCGGCAGCTCTGGCGCCGGTGGCAAGGGTGCAGGCGGAAACGGCGGTGGCGCGGGCGGCGCGAGCACCGGGGGCGGCGGCGCCGGCGGCACTGGCGGTGCCGGCGGAAGCGGCGGCGCGGCCGCGGCTCCCCGCTGCTCGGATCATCCTCTCACGGCGCGCAGCAGCTGGGTCCCGTCTGCCTCGCACGACAACTCGGGAACGTCTCCTGCAACCAATTTGCTCGACAACGCAACTTCGCGCTGGACCACCGGCAAACCGCAGAGCGGCGGCGAGTGGCTGCTGATCGACTTCGGTCAGCTCGTCAACCTGAGCTACGTCAACCTCCAGCAATCGGAGCAGTTCAGCAACGACTACCCGCGGCAGTTCGCGGTGCGGGTCTCCGAGACTGCGCCCGACCCGAACGCCCCCACCAGCCCGGTGTTGGTGAGCGGCAGCGGCACGAACGGTGTCGCGAGTGTGTTCTCACTTCCGACCGTCACCACGGGGCGCTTCTTGCTGATCAAACAGCTGGGGACGTCGCTATCGTGGTGGTCGGCGGTCGAGATCGAAGTCAGCTGTGGCGATTGAGCTAGATTGACGGCCCCGCCGAGCGCGGCTCCATTTTGGGGTAAGCTCGCCCCGCCATGAGCGAATCCGTTTCGAGCACGCGCGTGGAGCTGAACAGCGGAGCGCAGATCCCGCAGGTCGGTCTCGGGGTCTGGCAGTCCGGGGGTGCCACCAAGAAGGCGGTGGCGGCCGCGCTGGCCGGTGGCTACCGCCACGTCGATACGGCTGCCGTTTACGGCAATGAGGCGGCGGTCGGAGCCGCCGTCAACGAGTCCGGCATCCCGCGCGAACAGCTCTTCGTCACGACCAAGCTGTGGAACAGCGACCACGGCTACGACAAGGCGCTCCGCGCGCTCGAGACGAGCTTGAAGCGACTGCACCTCGACTACGTCGACCTGTACCTCATGCACTGGCCCGTGCAGGGTCTGCGGCTCGACACCTGGCGAGCTTTCGAGCAGCTGGTCGCCGACGGCCGCGCCCGCTCGATCGGCGTGAGCAATTTCATGGTTCCACACCTGCAAGAGCTGCAAAGCGCGGCGAAAGTGCTGCCAGCGGTGAATCAGATCGAGCTCACGCCGTTTCTACAGCGCCGCGAGACGGTCGCGCTGTGCCGCAAGCTCGGCATCCGTTTGGAGGCGTACAGCCCGCTCACGCGCGGCCAGCGCCTGACGCATCCGACCGTGACCGCGATCGCAGCCGAACTGCGCAAGAGCCCGGCGCAGGTCCTGCTGCGCTGGGGGCTTCAGCACGATTTCATCATCTTGCCCAAGTCGGTTACGCCC
This sequence comes from Myxococcota bacterium, assembly GCA_048498935.1. Classification (GTDB taxonomy): domain Bacteria; phylum Myxococcota_A; class Polyangia; order Polyangiales; family Polyangiaceae; genus PMG-095. The sequence goes on along the minus strand of JBEHXA010000230.1, from coordinate 2,624 downwards.
GAGCGCATCGCCGAGAACGCAGCCCTCTTCGACTTCGAGCTCCCCGCTGCTGCAATGCAGCGCCTCGACGGCCTCGAAGAAGGGCTCGTCACAGGCTGGGACCCCTCCACGCAAGCTTGAACGCCTTTCGGAGCGAGCGGCTACGGGCCGACCGACTGTTCCCAAAACACGACCTTGCCGTCGCGATTGGCAACGAACGAAACGCCGCCGTCCTGCGAGATCACCACGGCGAGGCCGCGCGGATGGTCGTTCACGAAGCGATACGCTGCGCGGTGGCGGGTGCCCACGTTCTGCACGTCGTCGGCCTGTAGCTCGAGCCCCTCGGTGTCGAGCGCGCTCCACACGCGCTCTGGGGCGGGCAGCTCGGCCGACACCTCGGCGCCGAAACCCAGAATGCTGAACCGCTTGTCGAGCACCAACGCGCCATCGATGGCCGCCAAGTTGGCGAGGACGCGGCTGTGCTCGAACACCTCCTGCTCCAGCTCCGCGAACAACGGGTCCTCGCTGGACGCGAAGTCGCCCCACCCGACCGACGGCTTCGAGGTCGTAGCCGCGACTGCCGACAGGATGCGCAAGAGCAGCGAGCGATAGCGCTGCGACGGCTCTTCTCCCACGAACGTGTACTTGAGCCGCAACGCTCGGCTCTCGGCCAAGGGCTGCTCGCCAGGCGGATCGACCACCAAGATCAGGCCGCCGTGCTGGGCCCCGCGGAGGATCTGAATCGCCCGGCGCAGCATTTGTTGGCTCAGCGTTCCAACCAGCGAATGCTCGGCCGCCGTGGGCGAATCGAAACCGGCTTGGCGCGCGTCGTGTTCCGCCTGCACGGCCTCCCGCTCCCGCTCGAACAGGGCCCGCAGCCATTCGGAGTCGAAAACGTCCAGCGTCGCGTCGACCAGCTTGCCGCGTTCGATGGCGGCGATCAGCTTGCCGGCGCAGCGCACGGCGAGCTTGCCGGGCCCAGTGACGTGAATGATCGGATCGTAGGTCCAGTTGGGGACCAGGCTGCGACCGCCCCAGCTCGGTGCGAGCCACGCCGGCCCCGAATGTGCGACCCCCCAGATCCAAAGCTTGCCCGCGACGGCGTGAACACCGATGAGCGCCGACTCGAAAGGCGTCGCCGGAGCCAAGCGCCGCAGCTCTCCGACACCGAGCGGCCGCTCCCGCACGATGCGAAGACGCAGCACGCCGTTGTTCGGTCGTCCCTCTTCGGGCAGTTGCTCGGGCTGCGTGAGCAGCAAGCGGAAGCGCGTCGGTCGCGCCTCCTCGACCGTCATCGACGCCTGAAAGGCAGTGGCCAGTGCCTCGCTCAGCAGCTCCTGCGGCAAGGCCAGCGGGTGCTCCTGCGGCCAGTTCGCCACGACGTAGTTCGCCAGATCGGGCGGGTAGGCATAGGAACGCGGCATGGGGCGAGTATGCCATCGGGTCGGCCGAACGGGCTCTCCGAGCACGCGACTGCGGGCTGGGCGGCAACTGCCGTCAGTGCAACACTGCCCCCGAAGCATGAGTGACGCGCCCCAGTGGCCACGCCGACTCCACCGCCGCGCCGAAGCCACCAGCCGTTTCGGAGACCTGGCCGAGCGCCTGCTTCCCTACTTCGAGCGCTCGGATCCTCTCGCCGATGCCGTGGTGAGCGCCCTCGAAGGTGATGCGCCGCAATCACGCCAGCAGCGCATCGACCGAGCCCTCGGTTGCGACCTGACCGACGCTCCCGAGCCGCTGCGCGAGCTCGTCGAAAGCGCGCGCCGCGTGCCGCCATGGCTCGACTGGCAACGCCTGGAGCGTGCGAACGACGTTTTCTTGCGACCCGGCATGCTGGGCGGCATCACGCTCGGCCTGTATTCGTTGGTGCACGGCTACGCCGCGCCCGCCGGCAACAAGCCCCTCGCATTTTCGGGTCGCTTGAAGGAGCGCGCCGACCGACGCCTCGCCGAGACGAGCCGCTTCGTGACCGCAGTGACTGCGCTCGGGGGCTTACGTCCCGGTGCGCTCGGTTGGCAAGTGGTGCTGCGAGTGCGCTTGATGCACGCAGCGGTGCGGAGGTTGCTGCTCACGAGCGGCCGCTGGTCGCACGAAGCTTGGGCATACCCCATCAACCAGCACGACATGCTGGCGACGATTCTGCTCTTCTCGAACGTGTTCATCGACGGCGTCCGGCGCTTCGGCGTCCACGTCACGGCTGACGAGGCCGACGACTACCAGCACCTGTTTCGCTGGGTCGGCGAGCTGATCGGTGTCGAGCCCGCCCTGTTGCCGACGAGCTACGCCGAGGCGACCCGACTGGCGGAGTTCATCCACCTCACCCAGGGCGAGCCGGACGACGACTCACGCGCGCTGGTGGCCGCGCTGCTCGAGCGGCCGCTGCGCGGCGCCAACACCCCGCAAGAAGTGAAGCGCGCCGAACGCCAGGTCGCGGTGGCCACGGGCCTGTGCCGCAGCCTGATCGGAGACGAGCTGGCCGACCAGCTCGGGCTGCGCCGTGACGGCCACCGGCATTGGGCGCTCGGGGTACGGCTCGCGCTGAAGCTCTTGGAGCGCGCGCGCCGCGGCGTGCCGCGCTTGAACGAGGTGGTGCGCCTGCTGGGCAGCCGCTACTGGGACCTCACGGTGACTCGCGGCTTGGGTGA
>JBEHXA010000229.1:0-10911 GCA_048498935.1 Myxococcota bacterium | reverse complement strand
TGTGGGAGGCGGTCGCGCATGTCGCCCGCGATCCCGAGTCGGTCGCGCCCGAGTTCGGCCGCGCCGAGGCGCTCATCGCAGCGGCTGCCATCGCGACCAGCAAGAGCGAGGTCGCGCACCGAGCGCGCCTCCACCTCAGCCACGCCGCCACCGACACCGGCGTGCGCGCGCTGGCTGCGGGCGCTGTCACGGCCACCGCCGAGCGCCTCGACGGAGAGCTGGCGCTGCCGCCGTTCGGCCCCGTCGTCACGGCTTTGCTCACGGTCACGCTACTTTTGTTCGTGCTCCAGGTCGGTCGCGTGCTGCTGCGCTGGGTGCTCGCTTTCAAGCGGCCCGCGTCGATCAGCATCGGCCCCAACGGCCTCGAGCTGAGCCAGCGCACCGAGCTGCTCGGCAAGGTGCTGCGCGAGCGATCCATCGTCGTGCCTCTCGGCAGCCTCGTCAGAGTGACGCGCGAAACGCGCTACGCCCGCCTCGGCATGTACGCCGGCCTCGTCGCGCTGGTGATCGGCTCGTATTTCGGCATGGGCCTCCTTGTCGACGCAGTCAGGGTCCCGGGCGGCTCGGCGTCGCTGTTCGGCCTCGCGGTGCTCATGATGGTGATCGGCCTCGCCGTCGACTTCACGTTCTCGAACGCTGCCGACACCGTGCGCGGCAAGTGCCGCATGCTCGTCGTCCCGCAGCGCGGCCGCACGCTCTGCCTGGGCTCGCTCGACCCCGCGCGCGCCGACGCCATGCTCGCGACCATCGCCGAAGCTGCGCGCGCCTGAATCGCGAGGGGCTGCCACTTCGCAGCCCGCCTCGCAGAAGCTTCCGTAGTTCGCTAGGCCCCGTTGGACGCTAGGGACTGGACGGCGTCGGAGTCGTTGGGAGCGCGGGCGTAGTGGGCGGCGTGGGCGCTTCGGCGGAGGGCGCGGCAGTCGCGGACGTCGCAGGTCGAGGCCTCGGTGCGCGACCAGCGAGGAAACCGGCAGCGAGCTCCAGCACGGTTTCGACCTGGGCACGGGTAAGCACGATTTCCCCTCGGATATCGGCACCATCCGCTTCAAAACTGCCCTTTTGGATGAACTTTTTCTGGCTCGAACCGAACAACACCGCGCCGAACATACCGAGGTCGAGCGACGTGGCCGCCTGCAACGCCGACGTGAGCGCTTGAGCGTCGCTGCTGGCGTGCTCGGCGTCTTCATCGTGAGCCAGCACGTCGATCACGATACCGCCGTCGGCGCCCGGTGAGAGCCGCGCCTCGGCCGAGCGAATCGACTTCGGCACCGCCACCGGCAAACCGAGAAACGCGCGCCACGGCGTCGTGAGCTTGGCGAGCGCGATCTCTTCGCCCTTCGGCGCCGGCAGGCGGAACTTGCGCGGCAGCTTCTCGGCGCTGGCCTGAGCAGTCGGCGGAGTCACTACGAGCACTTGAGGCGAGGGAAACACGAACACGCGCTCGCCTCGATCAGCGTGCGCCTTGGCAACCGGTACGCCCGCGTCGATCCACCCACCTTCGGGATCGCGAGCCACCAGCGCCTCGACCGCCGCTCGCACGCGCTCCTGAGGCAAATTGAACTGCAGAATCGCGACCACGTCCCGCGAGTCGCGCAGCTGCGGACCGACGATCAGCATGCGATCGATGTCGCGCACCGGGTCGATCGCGGTCGGACCGAAGAAGTCGCGCCACTGGTAAACGTTGCGGAGCAGCGGCCCGATGCGACCGCCCAGCGGATGCTGCCGCACGCGATCGTTGTGCACGAGCAGCTGCACATTGGCGTTGGGATCGACGACTCGTCGATCCCCGATGCCCGCGACCGGGCTTCCGATGCCCTCGCCCGGCTTGTGCGTGGAGCCGGCATCGCCGGCGTCGGTCGTGCTTCCGGCGTCGCTGGCCGCGCCTGCATCGGCTTCCTTGGCGTCGGGCGCGCCCGCGTCGGGCGGGGCGTCCGGCAGCCCGGCATCCTTCGAGGGCTTGGGTTTCGGAGCCTCGGGCTCATTCGGTAGCTCGGGCTGGGCCACCGCAGCATGCTCGGCGGGCGCGGCCGCCGCAGGCTCGGGCTCGCCGGGCTTACCGGCAGGAGGCGTGTCGTCGTCGATGATATCGAGCGGGATCTCGCTGACCGGCGGTAGCTCGGGCGCTTCGGTGGGACGCTCGAGCAGGCGCAGCAAGCCCAGGAAGCCCGCGACGGGCGTGAGCGGCGCATGCAGCGCCACCGAGAGGGCCAGCCAGCGGCCCAGTCGCCTCGGCGTCGTGTCGAGCAGCACGCGCCGGCGCGTCCGCGGTTCCACGGCCTGACCATAGCCTCTCGCCTGCCTCCGCGCGAATTCGGCCTTTTGCCCCATGGCACGACAGTCGCAAACCCGAGGGGTGCCGCACACGCGTCGAGAATTGGCTCGCCAGCCGCGGCTGTGGAAAGTACGGAACCGCAAGTGAGACTTCGAAGCTTCCTCCCCGTCCTCGGCACCCTCGGCTTGGCTTGGGTCGCTCCGGCCTGCGAAAAACAGCCTCCGCCCGGCGCTAGCGACGAGAGCCCCGCCCCGACAGACCCCGAGGCACCTCGCGCCGGTTCGCCGGTTCTGCCCAAGGAGCTGGCCACGCCCAAGCCGAGTGGAGAGCGCGGCTCCCCGGCCGTCCCGCCGGCTCCGTCTGCGGCTCCTGCCCCAGCGGAGCCCTATACCGGGCCCTGGTTCGCGGTCACCTCGTCGGCCGCCGGCGTGTACTCCGAACCCTCGTTCGATCGCGGCAAGAAGATTGGCTATATCCGCAGCGGCGGTCGCTCGCCCGTCGAGCCCGAGCCGGTCTCGAAGAAGAACTGCACCAGTGGTTGGTACAAGGTGCGCAGCGGCGGCTTCGTGTGCGGCAACCTCGGCACGACCGATCTCTCGCAGCCCGACGTGAAGTTCGCGACCGCTGCGCCGAACCTCAAAGAGATCCTCCCCTACCCGTACGCGCGCAACTCCAAGAACGGCACGCCGCTCTACAAGTCGGTGCCTTCACGCGACCAGATGGATCGCTACGAGCCGTACCTGAAGGAAGCGGAAAAAGAGAAGAAGGAAAAGGAGGCCGCTCAGGCCAGGTCCGACGCCGACAAGCCGGTCGCGGACAAGACCGAGACCGCGCTGCCAATCGCAGCCACCGACGCGGGCGCGCCCATTTTGCCGGCACCGGCCGCGGCCGCCGACCCCGAGCCCGACAAGCCCTGGTGGCAGCAGGAAAACATCAAAGATCGTCTGCACGAGGTGAAGCTCGACGAGCTCAGCTCCGACTCCGACGACGTCCTGGCCAAGCGCATGGTGACGGGCTTTTACGTTGCCGTGGACAAGACGTTCCGCTGGAACGGGCGCAGTTGGTACAAAACCACCAAAGGCCTGGTCACGCCGTCGGATCGCTTTTGGCAAACGGCGGGCTCACCGTTCAAAGGTGTCGAGCTCGACGGCACGACGTACAAGCTACCCATCGGTTGGGTGTACGGTGGCACCAAGAGCGCGGGCACGTACACCATCGACGAGGGTGCCAACACCATCAAGAACGCCAAGTCGATCGATCGCTTCGTTGCCATCCCGCTCACCGGCAAGACCATCGAGTTTCAGGGCAAGTCGTACGTGGAGCTCAGCGACGGCACTTACATGAAGAAGTCGCAGCTGCGCATCACCGAGCCGGGCCCGCCCCCGCAGGGCTTGGCCGAAGGCGAGCGCTACATCGACGTCGATCTCAGCACCCAAACGCTGGTCGCTTTCGAGGGTTCGCGCCCCGTCTACGCCACGCTGATCTCGAGCGGCAAGAAGTCGAAAGACAAGGACAAGGATCACAGCACCCCAACGGGTGAGTGGCGCATCCGCGAGAAGCACGTCACGACGACCATGGACGGCGACGGCACCGCGGCGGGCGACTTGCCTTACTCGATCGAGGACGTGCCCTTCGTGCAGTACTATTATCGGTCTTTCGCGCTGCACGCTGCGTTCTGGCACTCGAACTTCGGCGTGCAGATGAGCCACGGCTGCGTGAACCTCTCGCCGCTCGACGCCAAGTACCTGTTTTTCTTTACCGGGCCGTCGCTGCCGGAGGGTTTCCACGGTGTGTGGTCGAGCGACGCTCAGCCCGGAGCGCGCGTGATCGTGCACGATTGAGCGCGCTGCCTAGGCTCGGGGCCGGAAGCGGCCGGGCCGGCCATTCTGCCGTGGCCAGGATTTGGGTTGACCGGGAGGCCCGGGCACGTCAATAGCTGGGCGCAGACCATGGACCAGTTCTCAGCGCACCTCGACCGCGGTTGGGATCTCGTGCAGCGGGGCGATCCGCGCGGCGCGGAGCTGTCGGCCAGGCGCGCGCTGGAGATCGACGCCCAGTCGCCCGAGGCCTACAACCTGCTGGGCTACGTGGCTGCGCTCAAGGGCGAGTTCGAGGAAGCGGTCGAGCAATACCGCCAGGCCATCGCGCTCGACGACACCTACCTCGAGGCCATGCTCAACGCGGCCGAGGTGTACGTGCACCCGTTGGCTGACTTCGACGAAGCGATTCGGCTCTGCGAGCTCTCGCTCGATCTGGCCGAGACCGACGACGAGGTGGTCGACGCGCTGCTTTTGATGTTCGACGCGCTGCTCGGTAAGGGTGAAGTCGACCGCGCCACCGAGCTGTCGCATCGTTTTCCGGAAGGGCCGTTCGACAACCCCCAGCACACTTTCTTGGTCGGCCGCGCGCTGTACGAGGTCGGTAACCTCGAAAATGCGTCACCGCTCATCGAAGAGTCGGTCAAGCGCGCTCCGAAGAACGCAGAGGCCTGGTACTACCTGGGCCTGGTGCGCGACGAGCGCGGCGAAACTCAAGCCGCCACGGATGCGTTCTTGCGCTCGCGCGATCTCGATCTCACGCAGCCCGGGCCGCCGCCGGTGCTCTCGCGCGAGACGTTCGAGCTCACCGCAAAGCGCGCGCTGGCCTCGCTTTCGCCCATGCTGCGCGCCTACGTGCGCGAGCAGGAGGTGTACGCCGCGGACACTCCGGGCGTCGAGGTGGTGGTCGACGGGGTGGATCCGCGAGCCCTCTTGCTGATCGACGCGGTGGGCAATGAAGGCCAACCGAGCTCGGTGAGCGCGCGCGTGTTCGTGTATCAGCGGAACGTCGAGCGCCTGGCCGCCTCGATCGAACAGATCGAAGCCGAGATCCGCGGCGCCCTCGAGCGCGAAATCACTGCGACTTTCATCGAGCCGCAGCGGAGCGACTCGTCCTCTCCAGGCACGCTGAACTGAGCGCGAGCTCGGCCGGCAGCCTCCACCGGGTCCGCGCGAAGCCGTCGTGCCCCACCACTCAATCGGTGGGTCATTACGGTCTATTGAAGTAGTCGGTCATTCACGATAAACGGCTAGATCGTGAAAAGAGCGCTTGGGTTCAGCGTGCTCGGGGCCGTCGTGTTGGTGCTGTCGCAGGCATGCGGGTCGAGTGACCCCAAGGGCCACGGCAAAGACGTGCGCTACACGCCATCCGACGGCGGCGATGGCGGTGATGGAGCCAGCAGCGGGCGCGGCGGAACCGCCAATCCCGGCGGCGGTCAGGACGGCGGAGGCGGCGACCCGCAAGGCGGCGTCGGCGCCTCGTCGGGCACCACCAATCAAGGCTCGAGCGGCGAAGCAGGCGCGAGCGCTGCTGGAGCGACCGGCAGCGGCGGCGAAGCAGGCGCGACGAGCAGCGAATGCGCGGCGGGCTATGCCGAGTGCGACGACGACCCCAGCACCGTCTGTGAACAGAACATCGGGCTCATCACGGCTTGCGGTGACTGCGACACCGTCTGCACCACCGACAACGGCACGCCCACCTGCGAAGACGGCAAGTGCGTCTACGCCTGCGTCGACGGCTTCGACGACTGCAACATGGACGGCTCCGACGGCTGCGAAGCAGACCTGACGGCCAACGACACCTGCGGCAGCTGCGCCCGCAACTGCAGCGCCCTCGGCGCCACTTGTGCTGCCGGCAAATGCAGCGACATCGCACTACAAACCGGGCTGCCCTTCGGCAACGACAACGGAGTCAACGCCTCGTGGACCTTCAGCCCGCAAGGGCTGCTGCACATCGGCGGTTACGGCTACAACGTCACTCGTTATCCGCTCGACGGCATGCCGGTGCAGACGGTCTGGACCGCCGTCAACAAGGGCGCTGGCTTGCAACCGATCGTGACCGTCGGTGACCTGGTGTACTGGGGCGAGCGCGGGACGGGCGGCGACGACTACACCGCTGCCGTGTACTCGAAGGCCATCACTGCCGCTGCGGATGTGCAACCAGACTTGGCGTTCGTCCCCGAGTGGCCGGTGACGTTCCTGCGCCGCCAGGGCAGCGCGTTCTATTGGTTCTCGGGCGGCTATCAGTCGGGCGACACCGGTGCGTGGATCTACACGCGCGCCATCGCCTCGACCGATCTGGACAACCACGGCAGCAAGATCATGACGGTGGACCAAGGCACCCACGACGGCGTGACCGCGTTCAACGTCACCACCGACGCGCTGTATTGGGTCAGCACGCACGCCAATGGCGGCACCGCGTACGAGCTGCGAACGGCGCCTATCGGCGGCGGCCCGCCCACCGTGGTTCCCACCGTGCCCGGTGGCACGACCGCCGCGGTCAGCGGCTACTACGGCGTGCCCAACTTGGTTGCGGTCGGCAGCACCATCTACTTCAACCGCCAAACCGGCGAAGCGATCGACGGCATCTATTCGTTCAAGACTGGTGACGCGAAGCCCACGCGCCTCGTGACGGTCACGAACGCCCGCGACTTCGTGATCGACGGCTCGTACATCTACTACCTGCAGCAGAATGTTGCCGGCGTGTTCCGAGCCCCCGTTACGGGCGGCGCCGGGGAGCTGATCTCGAGCGGCACCTTCAGCAAAATCGTCGGACAAGACAGCCAGTTCGTCTACACGTTGCTCAGCGGCTGCTGCACCAGCACCCTGCACAAGATCATCAAGTAGCTCGGAACGTTCCGAGCGCGCACGACCGAGGCGCGAGCGCACAGTTTGCGACAACTGAGGCGTTTGGTCTCGTCCGGCGTGCCACAGGTTCGCTATTTTCAGCGATTTTACGCTGGCATTCGAGTTGCTGGGGCGCTGCTCGTGAAGATCTTTCGATGCGAGTGCGGGGCCAGCGTTTTCTTCGACAATACCCAGTGCTTGTCGTGCGGTCGGGAGCTGGGGTTCTTGCCCGACCGGCTCGAGATGCACGCTTTCAAGAGCGGTGAGCCCGACGCGCCGATCACGACCGCTTTCGGCAGCTACCGCAAATGCGAAAACTACGTCCGGGAAGGCGTGTGCAATTGGCTGGTGGCAGGCAGCACTGACGACCTGTGCCAGGCCTGCCGCCTCAACAACGTGATCCCGGACCTGAGCGACCCGGAGCGGAAGGCTCGCTGGCACGAAACGGAGCAAGCCAAGCGGCGCCTCGTCTACAGCTTGAATCGCCTGCAACTACCGGTGCTGGCCAAGGCTGACGATCCCGCGCGCGGGCTCGCGTTCGACATCAAGAGCAGTACCGGTGACGAGCACGTGATCACCGGCCACGCCGACGGGCTCATCACCCTGAACCTGTCCGAAGCCGACGCCGCCGAGCGCGAGGCCATGCGCGCGAGCTTGAACGAGCGATACCGGACGCTGCTCGGGCACTTTCGGCACGAAGTCGGGCACTACTTCTGGGACCGCTTGGTGGCCGACGCCGGCGGGCACGAACCATTTCGAGCGCTGTTTGGCGATGAACGCGCGGACTATGCCGAAGCGCTGCGGCGGCACTATGCGTCGGCGCCCGATGCCGGCTACGCGCAGAGCTTCATCAGTCGCTACGCGGCAGCTCACCCCTGGGAAGACTTCGCCGAAACGTTTGCGCACTACCTGCACATGAGCGACACGCTCGAAACCGCCGAGCAGCACGGCTTCGCCAAGGGGCCGGAGCTCGCAGCCGCGGAGCCCAACGACACCTTCGAGACGCTGATGGCCGAGTGGTATCGACTCTCGGTCGCCCTCAATTCGCTCAATCGCAGCATGGGTCTACCCGATGCTTACCCTTTCGCGATTTCGGCTTCAGTGAAGGAGAAGCTGCGCTTCGTTCACCGGTTGATCGAAGGGCAAGCCAGCAGCACCGCGGTCGCCGCTGCCTGAGCGCGACGCGAGAACCGTCGCTAGGCCGCGCGGCGCGCCAGCTCGGTCGCCACGTTCTCGAGCAGGCCGCGGGCCGGGCCCGGGGCGATCGAGCTGAGGGCATCGACGGCCGATTGGGTGAAGTGCGTGGCGCGGCGGCGCACCTCGTCGCAGGCGCCGGTTTCGATCACGGCTTGGCTGACGAGCGGCACGGGTTCCTGATCACCGGCGTGGATGCGGCGCAGCGCTTGCGCCAGCTCCGGCCGGCGCGCCACCGCGAGCACGAGCGGCAGCGTGAGCTTGCCTTCGCGCAGGTCTGCGAGCAGCGACTTGCCCGAGTGCTCGCCGGAGTAATCGATCGCGTCGTCGACGAGCTGAAAGGCGATCCCGAGCCGCTCACCGAAGCCGCTCATGCGCTCCTGATCGGCCAGGCTGGCACCCGCAGCGCGAGCGCCGTTGCGCGTCGCCCAGCTGAACAGCGACGCCGTCTTATCGCGCAGAATGCGCTCGTAGGTCGCCTCGGTGACGTCGAGCTCCGAACGTCCGCGCAGCTGCACGATTTCGCCTTCAACCAGGCGGCGCAGCGTCGCGATCAGGTCGGGCATCGCTTCAGGCGCGTGCGTCGAAGTGCGCTCGAGCGCGTTGACCAAGAGCAGGTCACCGGCGAGCACACTGATGGCGTTGCCCCAAATCAAACGCGAGGTGGCGGCGCCGCGGCGCTGCATGCCCTCGTCGATCACGTCGTCGTGCAGCAAGGTGGCCGAGTGCACGAGCTCGGACACCACCGCCAGCTCGCGCATGCGCTCGTCGATGCCACCAAAGCACGCGGCGCTCAGCAAGAGCGCGATCGGGCGCACGCGCTTGCCGCCGCGCGTGACCAGGTGCTTGGCTGCTTCGGTGCCCGGAGTCGGCCCGACCTGCACGGCGGCAGCGAGCGCGCGCTCGACCCAGATCAGGTCGTCGGCCAGAATCTCCTGCACGCTCTGGATCCGGCGCTCGAGCCGGGCGTCGTCCGATTGCGCGGCCGCGGCGGCAGCCAAAGTTGCTGCCCCCTGCACGACGCCCAGCGGCGAAGTCTCTTCGAGTTTCTGAGCTTTCAAATTCTTGTGAAACCACTATGGAGCAGGCCTGTCCGGAGGTCAACGAGGGGTTTGACGAGGGCCCGGGTTCCGGGCAGAACGCCGGGGTCATGGTGTCGCGTCGCCCTCCCTCCCCTCAGCAGCTGCGGCGGCTGCTCGGCCGACGCATCGGCAATATCGTCTTTGCCACCCTTTTTGCGGGTGCAACGGTGGTTTGGAGCGTCGAGATCCTGAGCGCTGTCTGGTCGACGGCGGCCCCGAGCCCTGCCGGCTGCGACGCAGGTACAGCCAGCTTGGAACGAGCCATCGAGCGCGCTCGCTCCGTTTACGTGGCCCACAGCGGTGACGAGGACGAGCGCACCGCTCTCGCGCGCTTTCGGGGCGCCCTGGAGCCCGAATGGCGCGAAGAAAAGGCGATTGACGCTGCTTGTCGCGGCGACTTGGCGGGGAGCAAGCGACTCGGAGACGTCGTCGCTCTGCGCTATGCCGAGGAGCACGCCGTGAGGTATGAGTCCCAGGGCCTCGCGCCGCTGAGGCGCCGACTCCAGGGGACACACGAGCTCCCCAGCAACGAACTTATCCGATGAGCCAGCCCGCGGAAGACGCACCGCCAGTCACCTTCGACGCTTTACCTCTGACCAAAGATGTGCGGAAGGCCATCGACGAGCTCGGCTACACCGAGCCGACGCCGGTGCAACGCGCAGTCTTCGAGCCCGCGGCGCGTGGCAGGGACTTGGTCGTGCAGGCACGCACCGGCACCGGCAAGACGGCTGCCTTCGGCCTGCCGCTGATCGACAGCATCGTCAAGGCCAACCGGCCTGGCGTGCAAGCGATGGTGCTGTGTCCGACCCGCGAGCTCGCCCTGCAGATCACACGCGAGCTCACCGCGATCGCCAAGCACCGCGGCACCAAGATCGTCGCCGTGTACGGCGGCGCTCCGATGGGCAAGCAGATCGATCAGCTCAAGGAGGGCGCGCAGGTCGTGGTCGGCACGCCGGGTCGCGTCCTCGATCATTTGCGCCGCGGCACACTCGAGACACAGGGCTGCCGCGCCTTCGTGCTCGACGAGAGCGACGAGATGCTATCGATGGGATTTTTGCCGCAAATCAGCGAGATTTGGGGCTACTTGCCGGAGCAGCGCCAGGTGCTGCTGTTCAGCGCCACGCTGCCGCCCGACGTGAAGCGCGTGGCCGAGACTCGGCTCAAGAACCCCGAGTACGTCACGCTCAGCGGGGACGGCGTCGGCGCCCTGTCGATTCAGCACTTCGTGTACATGACGATGACCGACAAGCTCGCCGAGCTGATCGCCATCATCGAAGCCGAAAATCCGGAGAGCGCGATCATCTTCAGCAACACGCGCGACGACACCAAGCGCGTTGCTGCAGGCTTGCAGGCCCAGGGCTACGCGGCTGATTGGCTCAACGCCGACCTCGCCCAGAACGAGCGCGAGGCCGTGATGGCCGCAACTCGCAAGGGCGAGCTGCGCTTCCTGGTCTGCACCGACGTGGCCGCACGCGGCATCGACATCTCGCACCTCACGCACGTCATCAACTACGACCTGCCCGAGAGCGCCGAGAGCTACGTGCACCGCACCGGGCGCACCGGACGCGCGGGCCGCACCGGCACCGCGATCTCGCTCATCGCACCCAACAACATCGGCGCGCTGTACCTCCTGCGCCTGACCTACAAGATCAAGCCGATTGAGCGGCATTTGCCCTCAGCTCGCGAGCGAAAGACCCGC